>DATDIE010000198.1:0-7979 GCA_036521235.1 Acidimicrobiales bacterium
GGACGCGGTGGCGCCGGTGCCGGTGATCGCGGCGGGCGGGATCGGTGACGCCCGCGGCGTCGTCGCCGTGCTCGCACTCGGCGCGCAGGCGGCCTGGTTGGGCACCCGCTTCCTGCTGGCCGAGGAGATGCCGGTCCACGAGGAGTACCGCCGCCTGCTCGAGGAGGCGGCGGAGACCGACGCGCAGTTGTATCCAAACCTCTTCGAGGTCGGATGGCCGGACGCGCCGCACCGGGTGCTGAAGAACTCGACCGCCGAGAAGTGGGAGGCCGCCGGCCGGCCCGCGCTGGCGAGCCGACCGGGGGCGGGCGACGTCATCGGTCACTTCGCCAGCGGGGACGCGATCGAGCGGTACTCGACGGCGGCGCCGATGGTCGACACGACGGGGGAGGTCGAGGCGATGTCGTTGTGGGCCGGACAGAGCGTGGGGCTCATCAGCGAGCCGCAGACGTCGGCCGAGATCGTCGCCGAGCTCGTGTCCCGGCTGTAGCGCGCGATGCCCTGGTTCCCCGACTTCGTCGCCGCCACGGAACTGTCCCGCCGCGACTCGCGGACCGTTGGCCGCACCGACCCGGTGACGCAGTACCTGCACGCCATCGAGGAGGGCGAGTCCAAGACGCTCCAGTCGATCTGGCCGGGGGAGATCGTCATCGAGGACCCCCGAGCCGGCACGATCAAGGACCGACGCGAGCTGCGCCGGTTCGTCCGGGACAACCGGGCGCGGTTCACCAAGCTCCACGCGACGACCGAGATCATCGCCTCGACGAGCGTGGGCCGGCGCGCCGTCGTCGAAATCCTGGCCCATCTGGACGACAAGGGGCAGGAGATCCGGTGGCCGATCGCCGTGGTGGCCGAGTCACCCGACGACGACTCCGTGCGGTTCCGGACGTACTGCAGCCAGTGGCCGGTGGACGGCCGGCGCCACGTGCGGCCGCCGATCCTGCCCGCGATGGACGAGCAGCCGAAGGACGTGGTCGGCCGTCATCTGAAGGCGCTGGCCGCGGGCGAGGTCGAGGCCGTCGTGGCGACGTTCGGGGAAGAGGGGTACGTCCGCGAGCCCATCGGGCCCCATCTGTCGCACCAGGGCCTCGATGCCGTGCGGTCGTTCTTCGCCGAGCTGTTCAGCTACGGGGGCGGGATCGAGCTCGAGGGCACGTGCATCACCGACGACGGGACGCGCTGCGCGTTCGAGTACAACTTCGTGCACTGGGGCAGCCACGCCGTGCCGCCGCAGGCCGGCCTCGCGGTGTTCGAACGCGGCCCGGACGGCCTTCTGTCCGCGGTGAGGATCTACGACGACGTCGAACCGCCGGCATGACGCCGGCACGACAACAACGATCACGCAGGAGCGAAGAGGAGATCACACTATGAGCGACTACGACGCAATCGTGTTCGGCGGGGGTGCGCCGGGAGAGCACTGCGCGGCGGCGATCGCGGCGCGCGGCCTCAAAGTCGCCGTGGTCGAGCGGGAGCTGGTGGGCGGTGAGTGCTCGTACTACGCCTGCATCCCCTCCAAGACGCTGCTGCGCCCGGGCGAGGCGGTCCACGGGGCTCTCGACGTCGGCTCGAGCGCGAAGGTCAACGTGCAGGAGGCGCTGAAGTGGCGCGACTTCATGGTGTCCAATTACTCGGACAAGGGTCAGGAGAAGTGGCTGGGCGACCGGGGCATCGCGTTGATCCGCGGCAGCGGCCGGCTGGCCGGGACGGGCGTCGTCGAGGTAGACGGCGTGCAGCACACCGCAGAGCACGTCGTCGTGGCCACGGGGGCGGACGCGTTCGTGCCGCCGATCCCGGGGCTCAAGGACGCCGAAGGGGTCTGGGGCACCCGCGAGGCCACGAGCATGAAGGAGATACCGCAGCGCCTGCTGGTGCTCGGCGGCGGGCCGGCGGGGGTCGAGCTGGCCCAGGTGGTGCAGCGGCTCGGTGGTCAGTCCGTGGTCGTCGAGGGGGCCGATCACGTCATCCCGCACGAGGCCCCCGCGCTGGGTCAGGCGCTCGGGGCGGAACTCCTGCGAGACGGCATCGAGCTCGTCCTCGGGACCCAGGTCACCGGCGTGCGCAAGGAGGGCGACGAGTTCGTCCTGGACGTGAGCAAGGGTGACGCCCTCCGCGGCGACCGCCTGCTCGTGGCCACCGGCCGCCGCCCTCGCGTCCAGGGGATCGGCCTCGAGACGGTCGGGATCACTCCCGACCCGCACGGGCTCAAGGTCGACGAGTACCTGCGCGCCGGCGAGCGGCTCTGGGCCATCGGCGACGTCAACGGGATCTGGCCGCTGACGCACGTCGGCGAGTACGAGGGCGACGTGGTGGCGTCCAACATCGCCGGAGAGCCGCAGAAGGCGAACTACGAGGCGGTGCCGCGCGCCGTCTACACCGACCCCCAGGCGGCGGCGGTCGGCGTGGCGGAGGACACCTACAGCGCCACCGCGGCGCTGGCGGACGTGCCGAAGATGGCGACGTACTCGCACTCCTACGCCGACTCGAAGGGCTTTCTCACGCTCGTCTCCGACGGCGAGCGGCTCACCGGGGCGTACGCCCTGGGCCCCGAGGCGGGCGAGTGGCTCCAGCAGGCGACGCTGGCGGTGCGCGCCCATGTCCCGGTCGAGGTGCTGTACGACACGATCCAGCCCTTCCCGAGCTTCTCGAGCGTCTTCGACGCGGCACTCAAGTCGTTGCGCATGGCGCTGGCCAAGCTGCCGCTGCCGCAGTCGCCGATGGACGCGCAGATGGCGAGGATGTAGGCGGCGTCAGTCGGTCGAATCGCTCGGGCTGCCGTCCGATGCCGGCGGCGGGCTCCCCGACTTGGCAGGGCGGGGTCGCGCCAGCACGATCTGCACCGAGGTGATGACGAGCACGGCCAGCGTGATGATGCGTTCGCTCTTGGCCAGCTCGCCGAACACCGCGTAGACCTGGATGCCGGCGGCCACGGCCTGGGCGACGAGGACGAGGGCGATCGCCCGGAGCCCGGTCACCTCACCGTGGACGTCCTGCGCGGCCGGCGACGTGACCCAGGCGGCACACGCGATGAGCACCGCTCCGAGTGTCCAGACGAAGTCGTAGGGCTGCGTCTCGGGCAGGCCGTGCGCCTCCTGGATGGCAAACGTCGCGTCCGCAATCGTCGTCGCCAGGATCCCGAGCCCCAGGAGGACCCACATCGCATCGGGCCGCCACCCGAGCAGCCCGTAGACCCCGAGGATGGCGCCGATCAACAGGATGTCGAGCACGGGATAGCTGAAGTCGACCACCGTGGCGGTGACGCCCTGCAGGGTCTCGCGGGCGACCGGCTGGATGACGATGGCGAAGCCGGCGGCCAACACGAGGAGCACGACCGCGACACCGTCCATCCACCGATGGAGCTCGAACCGCTTGATCCGCACCCGTATCAGGAGCCCGATGCCGATCGCCATGAGCGGGTACCACAACAACCAGAAGACGTCGGCGAACGTGGGGTACGGGACGACGGCCCTGCCCTCGTAGGCGATGCTCCACCCGATGCTCCCGAAGCTCCACAACAGCATCGCCGCGCCGATCGCCAGCCACGCACCTCGGGTCTTCGGCTCGTAGATCGCGCGCGCGAGCACCAACACCGAGGCGAAGAGCGTCACGAAGTCATGGACCCATGTCTGGTAGATCCACGGTGGGCCGCCCAGGCGGAAGACCTCCTCGAGCGCTTCGAAGAGGATCAGGACGCCGAGGAGCATCAGGACGTAGTCGACGGCCCGAGGTCGGCGGAGGAGCTCTCCCTCCGCGTCGATCCCTGCCCGCGTCAACGAGGCGAGATGTGACGCGGCTTGAGTGGTCATGGGCGTCGCCTCGAGATGTGGTGGGCCGCTCACCAAGGTAGACGTTCGACCACAGGGACGAACTGGCGTGCGACCCGGCAGCCGAGGTCTGACTTCGTACGGCGGCCCGTCAGTCGGGATCACTCGATCCTGCGACCGCCCTTGTGACCTTTGGCTCTTTCGATTCGGCCCTGCGGTGTTTAGCGTCCCCCGGGACCTACCCCGTCGGCAGGGAGGAGCACATCCGTGGCGGCGAACCAGCAACAAGCCGAGGCGTGGAACGGGCCCGAATCCACACACTGGGTTGACAACGCCGACCGGTACGACCGTCAGGTTGCCGCGGTCAGCGATGCGTTGTTCGCTTTCCTCGCCCTCCGACCGGATGACGCCGTGCTCGACGTGGGTTGTGGGGCTGGGGCGGTTGCCCGCAGGGCAGCCCACGTCGCCCGCCGCGTTCTGGGTGCCGACATCTCTGGCCCGCTGGTCGCGGTCGCCGTCGACCGGGCCCGCGCCGAGTCGCTCACCAACGCCGAATTCGTGGTGGCCGACGCGCAGACGCACCCTTTCGGGGAGGGTGCATTCGATGTCGTGGTCAGCCAATTCGGCCTCATGTTCTTCGACCAGCCGGCGACGGCCTTCGCGAGCCTTCGGCGTTCCCTCGCATCGGGTGGCCGGATCGCATTCACGTGCTGGCAGGAGATGGAAGCAAACGAGTGGCTCTCGGTCGTGGCCGACGCGGTCGCACGACACGTCGCGCTTCGGTCCCTCGGAGGACTGGCGGGCGGGCCGGGCATGTTCGCCCTCAAGGATCCGAGTGAGATCGCGGCGTTGATGGATCAGGTCGGCTTTCTCAACGTCGACATCGAGCCGGTGTCGACGAGCGTCTTGATCGGTGGGGGTGGAACTCTTGACGGGTCGGTCGACTTCCTGCTCGGCATGGGCATGGTTCGAGGACTCCTGAGCCACCTCGATCCCGACGGGCGCACCGCGGCCGTAGAGACGATCCGCGGATCGCTGGCCGACCGCTACGAGCCCGGCGTCGGCGTCCGGTTGGGGGCCGCCGTCTGGCTCGTCTCCGCCACCACCTGACCGACCCCTCGACGACTTGGGATCTGCGACGTTCATTGCAGCGTTCCAACCGGGATCGCGCATGCGGTGAACCCCGCGTGTGACCTTCGGCCCTGTAGATTCTCCCCGGTCGCGCGTACCTTCAGCTGGCAAGGCGCCGTGTCGAACTTCGGCGACGCGCCCTCAGATGGCGACATGAGCGGCACCAAGCTGAACGGGGCGATCATCGCCGCCACGGGGTTCTAGAAGATCCCCGTGACGAAAAAACCCTCCAGCCCCCGTCTCTCGGGTGGCCAGAGGGTTTTCGCGTGGGACATTTGGTGGAGGCGATGGGACTTGAACCCACGAACCTCCTGACTGCCAGTCAGGCGCTCTACCAGCTGAGCTACGCCCCCAGTGGCGGAGGACAACGCTAGCAGTCAGGCACAGCCACTCCCGTCCGGAGGGCCGCCCATTTTTCCGCCTTCGCCGACCCGGCGGCGTGTACGGAACAGACCCTTTGGCCTGGCCAGACGTGCCCGGAGCCTCGCGTACCCTGGTGGCATGGCACGCGCGTACGACGTCGAGGCGGTCGAGAAGAAGTGGCAACGCCTCTGGGAGGAGGAGGGGACCTACCAGATCGACAACGACGACCCCCGGGAGAAGTACTACGCGCTGTGCATGTACCCCTACCCGTCGGGGCCCGCCCACCAGGGCCACGTGCGGAATTACACCTTCGGTGACCTGGCCGTTCGCTACCAGACCATGCAGGGCAAGGGCGTGCTCTCGCCGTTCGGTTTCGACTCCTTCGGACTGCCGGCGGAGAACGCCGCCATCAAGACCGGGACCCACCCACGCGTCTTCACCGAGGCGCGGATGGCCGAGCTCAAGTCGTCGCTCATCCGCCTCGGCGCCGTCTACGACTGGCGGCGCGAGATCTGGAGCCACCAACCCGAGTACATCAAGTGGAACCAGCTGATCTTCCTCAAGCTCTGGGAGGCCGGGTTGGCCTACCGGCAGAAGGCTCCCGTCAACTGGTGCCCCGGGTGCCAGACGGTCCTCGCCAACGAGCAGGTCCTCGCGGACGGGACGTGTGAGCGCTCGGGCCACCTGGTCGAGCGGCGTGAGCTGGAGCAGTGGTTCTTCCGGATCACCGCGTACGCGGACGAGCTCCTCGACGGGCTCGACGATCTCGACTGGCCCGAGCGGGTCAAGGTCATGCAACGCAACTGGATAGGCCGCTCCGAGGGCGCCGAGTTCGACCTCGCCGTCCAGGGTCAGGAGGACCTGAAGCTCCGCGTCTTCACGACCCGCCCCGACACGAGCTTCGGCATGACCTACGCCGTCATTGCGCCCGAGCACCCCATGCTCGACGCCCTGACCACAGACGCACACCGCCGGGCGGTCGACGACCTCCGGCAACGTGCGAGTCATGAGACCGACATCGAACGCATGAGCGAGTTCGCCGACCCCGCCTCGCTCGACAAGCGGGGCGCCTTCACCGGCACGCACGTCATCAACCCGTTCAACGGCCAGCCCGTGCCGCTCTACGTGGCCGACTACGTCCTCATGGGCTACGGCACGGGGGCGATCATGGCGGTGCCGGCCGAGGACGAGCGCGACTGGGCCTTCGCCACCGCCCACGAGCTGCCGATCGTGCGCACGGTCCAGCCTCCGGAGGGGTGGGACGAACAGGGCGGCGGGGCGTACACGGGGGACGGCGTCAAGGTCAACAGCGGGTTCCTCGACGGGCTCGACATCGCCACCGCCAAGGCGCGCGCCATCGAGTGGCTCGAGGCGGAGGGCATCGGCGAGCGCAAGGTGAACTACCGCCTGCGCGACTGGCTCGTGTCGCGGCAGCGGTTCTGGGGCTGTCCGATCCCCGCCGTCTACTGCGACGAGCACGGCGTCGTGCCGGTGCCCGAGGAGCAGCTGCCCGTCCTGGCGCCCGACGACGTCGAGTTCCTGCCCACCGGGCAGTCGCCGCTGGCGCTCAACGAGGAGTTCTTGCTGACCACGTGCCCGATCGACGGTGGGCCGGCTACCCGCGAGACCGACACCATGGACACCTTCGTCGACTCGTCCTGGTACTTCCTCCGGTTCTGCGACCCGTGGAACACGGAGCAGCCCTTCGCCCCGATCGCGGCGCAGCACTGGATGTCGGTCGACCAGTACATCGGGGGGATCGAGCACGCCATCCTGCACCTGCTCTACGCCCGCTTCTACACGCGCGCGCTGATCGACGTCGGGCTGGCGCCGGGGATCGAGCGCGAGCCGTTCAAGCGCTACCTCGCCCAGGGCATGATCCGCATGGACGGCACGAAGATGTCCAAGTCCAAGGGCAACCTGATCGCGCCGGAGCGCTACTTCGACACGGTCGGGGCCGACGGGCTGCGGCTGTTCCACCTGTTCGTCGGGCCGCCGTTCGACGACATGGACTGGTCCGAGCAGACCGAGCAGGTCATCGACGGCTGTGGGCGGTACCTCGACCGGCTGTGGCGCGCCTGCACCGAGGTCGTGCCGGCCCGCGAGGGCCCCGACGCGCTCACCGACGACGACGGCGAGGTGCGCCGGGCGGTGCACCGCACCATCGCCGACGTGAGCCGCGAGCTGCCGCGCTGGTCCTACAACACCGCCGTGGCGCACTGCATGGAGCTGCTGAACACCCTGCAGCGCTACGCGCGCCAGGACGTGGGGGTGCACGCCGAAGTCTGGGGCGAGGCGTTGGGCGCGCTCCTGCGGCTCCTGGCGCCGATGACGCCGCACGTCACCGCCGAGCTCTGGGAGCGTCTCTGGCCGGGTGAGCCGAGTGTGCACCTGCAGAGCTGGCCCACCTACGACCCCGAGCTCGTGCGCCAGGACACCGTGACCATGGTCGTCCAGGTCAACGGGAAGGTCCGCGACCGGATCGAGGTGGACGCGTCGATCTCGGAGTTCGATGCGGAGGCGAAGGCACTGGCCTCGGAGAAGGTGCGTGCCGAGTTGAACGGCGGCACGCCACGGCGGGTCGTCGTCCGCCCGCCCCGTCTGGTCAACGTGGTGGTATGACGCTCAAGCCTTGAAGCTGGCCATCATCTCCGCAAACACGTCGGGGTCCATCTTGTAGGGCGAGTAGAAGCTGAAGCGGTCGACGACGTCGCCGAAGCGCCG
>DATDIE010000199.1:0-2327 GCA_036521235.1 Acidimicrobiales bacterium
CGACCGTCCCGGCGCCACGTACGTGGCTCGCTCAGCCGCGACCACGTCTTCGCCTTCGGATCGGCTGGCCCACCGCTCCCTACGGGTCGGACGGACCCGGCGACGTCGGGGCGCCTGCGCGGACTTGGCCATCGGACACGAAGGATACCCAGCGGGAGCCCCGAGGGCTTTGCAGGCCTACCCGGGCAACATTCTAGAAACGAAAAGGACAAACTCGCCGTGACCAGGCGACCGGGTCGCGATAGCATCCGCTTGGTGAGGTCCGCCCCACGGGTCGCTCCCAAGCAGACGATCCGAGCCCGGGCCCCGAATCTGGGAAGGCACGAAGCGGTGACGACAGAGACCCCCCCGGACACCGCAGGGTCGTCCTCTGGGGTGGCCGCCGACGCCGAGCAACTCCTCGCCGAAGCCGGCTTTCCCTCGGATCTGAGGATCCACCCCCTCAAGCGTTCCCGGCCCCGACGGCACGTGTGGAACTCGGCGTTGCCGCTCCTGCTTGGCCTCGACGTGGTGACCCTCGGCGCGGCGGTCGTCGGGGGTTTGGCGCTCGACCGCCTGGCTGAGGGGCAGGGCGTGCCGGGGCGAGTCTTTGCGGCGAGCGCCTACATCGTGGTCTTCGTGGCCGTAACGGCTCTCTACGGGTTGTACCGGCGCGGGCGTCGTCGCCTGGTCGGTTCGTCCTTTCCCGATTTCAGCCACCTGGTCCACAGCCTGATCATCGGCAGCCTGTTGGTTCTCCTACTGACCGGTCCCCTCCATCGTGGGATCGGACTTCCCCAGATCCCCGTAGGCGCTGCCGCCTTCACGATCCTGCTGGGCGTGGTGGCGGTGCCAGCCGGTCGGGCCATCGGCCGTATCGCCGTCCAGGCATCGGGCCGGGGCCGCTCCCGGGTCCTCGTCGTGGGATCCGGTCTCGTGGCCAGCCGCGTAGTCCAGCGACTCGAGCGGGTGAACGGTATCGAGGTCGTCGGCTGCGTCGATGACAACGCGCATACCGGGGGAGAACCCTGGGAGGAGCTCCCGCTCATCGGAGGCCTCGACGACCTGCCGGGGCTCATCGCCGACAAGGACGTCAATCACGTCGTCGTGGCCTTCAGCCCCGCTACCGGGGCCAAGCTCGCCGGCCTGCTGCGCTCGCTGGCGGGGGATGTGCAGATCTCGGTCGTCCCCCGCTTGTTCGACCTCCTGACCGTTCGCTCCAACGTGGACGACCTCCACGGCCTGCCCGTCGTCGACGTCGCCGCCGCCTCGCTCGGACCGGCGGCCCGTCTGGCCAAGCGCGCTATGGACCTCGCTGCCTCGACGCTGGGTCTCATCATCCTGTCACCGCTCTTTGCCATCATGGCCGTGGCCATCAGGCTGACGTCGCCAGGCGGCGTGTTCTTCCGCCAGCGACGAGCCGGACGCGCCGGTCGGGTTTTCTTCATCTTCAAATTCCGCACCATGCGAGTGGGAGCGGAAGGCGAGCGGACGACCCTCACGTCCGAGATCGACGGGCCTCTGTTCAAGGTCCGCGACGATCCCCGGGTGACGAGGATCGGGGCGTTTCTCCGCAAGACAAGCATCGACGAACTTCCGCAGCTCATCAACGTGTTCAAGGGCGACATGAGCCTGGTCGGGCCGCGCCCGTTTGTCATCTCAGAGTCCAGCGAGATCGCCGGCTGGGCGGCGCGCCGCTTCGACGTGCGCCCCGGCATCACCGGCCTGTGGCAGATCTCCGGTCGCAACGACCTGCCCTTCGACGAGCTGTGCCGCCTCGACTACTCATACGTGGCATCGTGGTCGCTCTGGTGGGACCTTCGCATCTTGTGGCACACGCCCGCGATGGTGCTCCGCCGCCACGGCGCCTACTGAGCAGACCCGCCTTTGGCTCGGTTCCCTAGAGTAGGGCATCATGCCTGACGGCAAGGGAATCGGCCCGCGTATCGACGTCGTCGTTCCCACCCGAAATCGCGCTGGCCTCGCCGTCGGTGCCGTGCGCAATGCCCTCCAACAGACGGGCGTGGACGTACGAGTCATCGTTGTCGTGGACGGAACAGAGGACGAGACGGCCCATGTCGTTCGCGATCTCGAGGACGACCGCGTCTCCGTGCTCGAGCACGAAGGCCAGAGTGGACTCTCCGCCGCGCGTAACGACGGGATCGCCCACGGTGACAGCCCATGGATCGCCTTCCTCGACGACGACGACCGGTGGGCGCCGGACAAGCTGCATTCCCAGGTTGTGGCGTTGGCGGAGAATCCGTCTGCCGCCTGGGTCGTGACCGGCTGCGTTCGGACGGACGGCGAACTGCGGCCTCAGACCACGTGGGACATCGCGGAGGGAGGTG
>DATDIE010000200.1:0-9711 GCA_036521235.1 Acidimicrobiales bacterium
TGTACACCGCCGAAGCCACCGTGAAGGGAGGGCGCGAGGGGCACGGCCGGTCCGCTGACGGCGTGCTCGACCTCGACATCCGGCCCCCGGTCGAGCTGGGCGGCCCCGGCGGCGGCACCAACCCCGAAGAACTCTTTGCGCTCGGCTATTCCGCCTGCTTCCAGAGCGCCATGGGCGTCGTCGGGCGCCGGATGCATGTCGACACGAGCGATTCCGAGGTCACCGGACGGGTGACGCTCGGCACGATCGACGGTGGTGCCTTCGGCATCGCGGTCGAACTCGACGTGCACATCCCCGGCGTCGAGGCCGAGACGGCGCTGCAGGTGGTCGAGCGCGCGCACGAGGTGTGCCCGTACAGCAACGCCACCAGGGGCAACATCGACGTCACCCTGAAAGTGGTGTGAACGCGAAGAGGCGGACGCCGACGCGAGCGCGGCGGACCTACAGGTCGCGCGACTCGACCGGCTGGCCGCCCACCGAACGGCGCACCGCCGCGTGCAGGCTGTTGGGGGTGAGCACCCCGAGGTAACGGCTGTCCTCGACGACCGGCACCCAGTGGACGTCGTGCTGCAGCATCTCGCCGAACGCGGCGCGGAGCGAGGTGCCCAAGGGCACCTCGACTTCGAACGACACCAGGTTGTCCTCCACCGAACCGGTCAGGCTCGGCTCGAGGTCGATCCAACCGCGTAACCCGCCCCGGTCGTCGACAACCACGGCCCACCGACTGTCCGCACCGGCGGCCGCGGCGCGGGCGTCGAGCATGGACAGGTCCGGCGAGACCTCCGGCGGATGGAACAGCGAGTCCGCGTCGATCGGCATGACGGCCAGGCGCCGGACCCCGCGATCGGCTCCCACGAAATCGGCGACGAAGGCCGTGGCTGGCCGGCCCAGGATCTGGCTCGGGGTGTCGTACTGCTCGATGTGCGCACCCTTCGACAAAACAACGATGCGGTCGCCCAAGAGCGTCGCCTCGTCGATGTCATGGGTCACGAAGACGATCGTCTTCTTGAGCTTCCCCTGCAGCTGCAGCAGCTCTTGTTGGAGACGCTTGCGCGTCACGGGGTCCACCGCGGCAAACGGCTCGTCCATGAGGAGGATCGGGGGGTCCGCCCCGAGGGCGCGGGCGACCCCGACGCGCTGACGCTCGCCACCCGACAACTCGTGGGGGTAGCGGCGGCGATAGCCCTCGGGATCGAGGCCCACCAGCTCGAGGAGCTCGACGACTCGGGCGTCCACCCGCTTCTTGTCCCAGCCGAGCAGGCGGGGGACGGTGGCGACGTTGTCGCCGACCCGCCGGTGTGGGAACAGCCCGCCCTGCTGGATGACGTAGCCGATGCTCCGGCGCAGGTGCACCGGATCCATCTTCAGGACGTCGGTGTCGTCGATCAGGATCCTGCCGCTCGACGGCTCGATGAGGCGGTTGATCATGCGCAGCGTGGTCGTCTTGCCACAGCCCGACGGGCCGACGAGGACGCAGAGCTCACCGTGGGAGACGGTCAGGCTCAGCTCGTTCACGGCGACCGAGTCGGCGGCGTAGCGCTTGGTCACCGCGTCGAGCGTGATCACCAGGCGAAAGGTTACCGAGCTTGGGCCCGACTGCCCCGCCCCGTCCCGCCCGGATGGCGGGTAACCCGGATAACGTCGCCCAGGTGCTGCTCGGGACGAACCCGTTCTTCCGGTGGAGCTACATCACGAGCCAGTGGTCACAGATCCAGGGCGACCTGGTGCAGCACATCGAGTTGACGCTGATCGCCGTGGCCATCGGCACGGTGATCTCGATCCCCCTGGCGGTCCTGGCCTGGCGCTATCGCATCGTGCGGCCTCCGATCTTCGCTTTCGCCAGCGCGCTCTACATCATCCCGTCGCTGGCCCTCTTCGCGATCCTCGGCCCCGTCACCGGCTTCGTGCCGCCGTCGTCGTACGTCACCGCCGAGTTCGCACTCGTCGGCTACACGCTGCTGATCCTGATCTGGAACACGGTGGCCGGACTCGACGCCGTGCCCGAGGACGCGCGGGACGCGGCGAAGGCGCTCGGCTACTCCCCCAACGCCGCGCTCGTGCGCGTCGACCTGCCGCTGGCGTTGCCCTACATCTTCGCCGGGCTGCGCGTCGCCACGGCGACCGTCATCGGCCTCGTGACGATCACCGCCTTCATCGGACTCGGCGGCCTCGGGCAGCAGATCATCTACGGGTTCAACGCTCAGTACAACACGCCGATCATCGTCGGCCTGGTCTTCTCCATCGCGTTGGCCGCAGTGGCGGATCTCCTGCTGGTGGGCGCCGAGCGACTGGCCCTGCCCTGGGCCCGGGGCCGCGGGAATCGGGGCGTCGGCTGATATGTCGTTCTTCGCCCACGTCTTCGGCTGGCTGACCACCGAGAGCAACTGGACGGGCTCGCAAGGCATTCCGCTCCTGGTGTGGAACCAGGTGAAGCTCTCGGTGGCCGTGGTGGTGACGGCCCTGGCCCTGGGCGGCGGGCTCGGCGTGATCCTGGGCCACACCGGCCGTGGCGCGTTGGTCGCGGTCAACGCGGCCAACGCATTCCGGGCGGTCCCGACGCTGGCGCTGCTCACGCTCCTGGCGATCCAACCCTCCATCTCCCTCAAGTGGGGCGGGTTCCTCGCCGCCTGGCTCGCCCTCACCGCGCTGGCCATCCCGCCGATCCTCACGAATACCTATGTCGGCGTGCGAGAAGTCGACCCCGACGTGCGCGACGCCGCCGTCGGCATGGGCCTCAGCGGCTGGCAGGTGCTCGGCACCGTGGAGGCGCCCCTCGCCGTACCGTTCGTCATGGCGGGGGTGCGAACGGCGTCGATCGAGGTGGTGGCGACGTCGACCCTCGCGGCGTACGTGAGCTACACGGACCTGGGCACCCTGGTCTTCACGGGACTGGACACCAACAACAACGTGATCGCCTTCAGCGGCGCCGTCCTGGTCGCGGCGTTGGCCGGCGCAATGGCGCTGCTCTTGGGCCTCCTGACCAGGGTGCTCACCCCCAAGCCCCTCCGGCGCCGGCGGAGCCAGCGAGCGTCTTCCCGGGCGGGGGTGCTCAGCCTTCCGGCGGCCTCTGCCCGGTGATGGCTTGCTATTTGCCAGTAACTTGGTCAGGATTTCGTTTCCCTGACAGCACTGTTACGGTCCCGTCACCTCACGGCGGCGGGCTGTCGCCCACCACGAAAGGGTGTCCCCCATGCGTCTCACGCGTTCCCTCGCCGCCGGAGCCTTCGCCGGCCTGACGGCCCTGGCCGCGACGCTCGCGATCCCGGCGGCGTCCGCCCCGGCCTCGGCCGCGAGCAGCAAGCCGACGATCGTCATCGGCTCGACCAACTTCGAGGAGCAGGCCATCGTCTCGAACATCTGGGCGGACGTCCTGAAGAAGGCGGGCTACCCGGTCACGGTGGAACCCGCGTTGGGGACCCGGGCCATCGTGGTGCCGGCCCTCGAGAAGGGCCAGATCAATCTGGAGCCCGACTACGCCGCCTCGCTGCTCAGCTTCCTCCACGGCGGGACCTCGCAGCCGGCCGGGGACAACATCACGACGGCCATCCCGGCCGACGACCGGGCGCTCTCCTCGTCCGGCGTGACGGTGCTGCCGGCGTCGAAGGCGCTCGACACCAACGTGTTCGCGGTGACCAAGGCGACGGCGAGCAAGGACCACCTGACGACGATCTCGAGCCTGAAGCCCTACGCGTCGCAGCTGACCCTCGGCGGTCCGCCCGAGTGCCCCACGTTTGCGGGCTGCGAGCCCGGTCTGCAGAAGACCTACGGGCTCCACTTTGCGGGCTTCAAGTCGTTGGACGAAGCCGGGCCGCTGAGCGTCGCCGCCCTCAAGAACGGTGAGGTCCAGGTGGTCGAGCTGTTCTCGAGCGACGGCAACGTGGTCTCGAACAACTTCGTCGCCTTGACCGACAACAAGCACCTCGAGGGCGCGGACTACATCGTCCCGGTTATTCGCAAGTCGGTGGACACGTCGGGCGTCGCCAGCGTCCTCAACAAGATCGACCAGAAGTTGACCACCGTCGCCATCTCGAAGCTGAATCTCGACGTCACGTCCAAGCAGGAGCAGCCGACCGCGGTGGCCCAGGCCTGGGTGACGTCGGTCGGCGGCTGACGCAGCGGCCGGGGCGCCGGCAATAGCTCTGTAGCGCGAGACTCGGGCCTTCGTTCGACCTCGGGAGGCCAGATGAGCGCGAGCGGTGAGCAAGACGGGGCGACGACCGCGGGAGGGGGTGGCGCACGCGCTGAGCTGCGACTCGAAGTCGTCGTGCTCCCGGTCGCCGACGCGGCGCGGTCCAAGGCGTTCTACAGCGGGCTGGGCTGGCGGCTCGACGCGGACCTCTCGTTCGACAACGGCGTCCGTATCGTGCAGTTCACTCCGCCGGGGTCCGGGTGCTCGATCCAATTCGGCGTGCAGCTGACGCCGGCCGATCCGGGCACGGCGCACGGCCTGTATCTCGTCGTCGACGACATCGAGGCGGCACGCGCCGAGCTTGCGGCGGGCGGGGCGTCGGTGAGCGACGCGTTCCACGCCGAGACGCCGGGCGCGCAATTCAAGGTCGGCGACACGAGCGGCCGGTCCGTCGGGCCGGCCGCCGAGCCCGCGAGCTACAAGACGTTCGCCAGCTTCGAGGACCCCGACGGCAACAGCTGGCTGCTCCAGGAAGTCACGAAGCGGCTGCCCGGCCGCATCGACCCTGGGCCCACGTCGTACGGCTCGGCCTCGGAGCTGGCGGACGCGATGCGACGCGCCGAGGCCGCCCACGGCGAGCACGAGAAGCGCATCGGGGCGGCGGATCCGGACTGGCCCGTCTGGTACGCCGATTTCATGGTGCGCGAACAGGCGGGCCTGGCACCGCCCACCTGAACGGCGGCCTCACGCCGAACGGGCCGATCCATGTGTCCGTGCGCCGTACGGCGCGGGTCGACCGCGTGGCTCAGGAGCCGATGAACTCCAACATGTCCTTGTCGAGGGCGTTCTGGTAGTCCCCCCAGATGCCGTGCGACGCACCCGGATAGACCTTGAGCGTTCCCTTCTTGACCAGCTTGATCGACTTGTGGGCCGCGTCGTTGATCGGCACGATCTGGTCGTCGTCACCCTGAGCGATCAGGATCGGGACGTCCAGTGACTTGAGATCCTCGGTCTGGTCGGTCTCGGAGAACGCCTTCACGCAGTCGTAGGCGGCGGCGAGGTTCACCAGCATGCCCTGGCGCCAGAAGTCGTCCTTCAAGCCCTGCGAGACGTTGGACCCGGCGCGGTTGGCGCCGTAGAACGGCTCGGACAGGTCCTTCCAGAACTGTGAGCGATCCTTCAACACGTTGGCACGGATCTCGTCGAACGCTTCGATCGGCGTGCCTTCGGGATTGCTGTCCGACTTGACCATGATGGGCGGCACCGCGCCCGCAGTGATCACCTGCGTCACCCGGTCCTTGCCGACCGTGGCGGCGCACTTGACGACCTCGCCGCCGCCGGTCGAGTGCCCGACCAGCACGACGTCGTGCAGGTCGAGCGCGTCGAGCAACTCCCCGAGGTCACGCGCGTACGTCTCCATGTCGTTGCCCTGGTACGTCTTCGTCGAGCGCCCGTGCCCGCGCCGGTCGTGCGCGATCGCCCGGTAGCCCGCATCGGCGAACACTTTGAGCTCCACCTGCCAGGCGTCCGAGCAAAGCGGCCAGCCGTGGCTGAACACGACCGGCCGGCCCCGGCCCCCTTCGGTGTAGTAGATCTCCGCCCCATCGGAAGTCGTGACGTACGGCACATTTCCTCCTTCCTGGGGGTCGCCCCTGCAGCGACCTACTCGCAGGAATTCGACCTTAGCGACGGGCCGCCTGGAGTGCACCGGGAGAGACGGCACCGCAGCGCGGGGCGTAATCTCCAGCGGTCATGCAGCCGCCCGCCGACAACACCGCCCCCGAAGCGCAGAGGGTGCTCGCCCCTCTGACCACGGCCGCCATCTTCCTGGTGGTGACGATCCGGCCCGGCGACGACGGCGACGGCGCCCTCCGGGCCATAGGGGAGGACATCGGCGGGCTCGTCCGCTCGATCGGGTTCCGCGACCTGGAGGGCCAGCTCTCCTGCGTCATGGGCATCGGCTCGGAGGCCTGGGACCGGATCGTGGCGCCGGCGCCGCCGAACTCTCGGCCGCGGGGGCTGCACGAGTTCCGCTCGATCGAATCGGTAGGCCGGGTCGCTCCGTCGACCCCGGGCGACCTGCTCTTCCACATCCGGGCCACCCGCTTCGACCTGTGCTTCGAGTTGGTCGCCACGATCCTGCGGCGGCTGGGACCGAACGTGTTGAGCGCCGACGAGGTCCACGGCTTCCGCTACTTCGAGGCGCGAGACCTCCTCGGGTTCGTCGACGGCACCGAGAACCCGACCGGCGACGCCATGGCGGAGGCCGCCCTCATCGGTGAGGAGGACCCGGACTACGCCGGCGGCAGCTACGTCATCGTCCAGAAGTACCTGCACGACCTCGACGCCTGGAACGCCCTGTCGGTCGAGGAGCAGGAACGGGTCATCGGGAGGACCAAGCTCGAGGACATCGAGTTCGACGACGACGTCAAGCCGGCCAACGCGCACATCGCGTTGAACGTGATCGAGGTGGACGGCGTGGAGATCGACATCCTGCGCGACAACATGCCGTTCGGCTCCGCGGCGTCTGGGGAGTTCGGCACGTATTTCATCGGCTACGCCCGGGACCCCGGGACGATCGAGGCGATGCTGCAGAACATGTTCGTCGGCAACCCCGTGGGCAACTACGACGCCATCTTGGACTTCTCGACGGCGCTGACCGGGTCGTTGTACTTCGTGCCGTCGCTGCCGCTGCTCGAGAGCCTCCCGGGCATCGCCGCTGCGGCGGAGGACGCTACGGCGGCGCCGTCACCGTCGGCCGCGGGCGACGGCTCACTGGGTATCGGCTCGTTGCGCTGACCCGCGGCCGGGCTGAGCGGTCGCTCGGCTGCTAGTGATCCGGCCCGGAGACCTGACCCGACCACGACGAGGGCGGGTCCGACGCCGGGAAGGACTCCTCCTCCTCCTCGTCGATCTCCGCGTCCTGGTCCGGTCGCTCCTCGTCGGCGAGCCCCTCGTCCGAGTCCGAGGTCATGTTCTGCCTCCGCGCACGACTCGAGCATAGGAGTTGGCCGGCCCCGATCCAATTGGTGGGCCGGCTGCAGGAGATGCACGCGGCTGGCAAGATGCTCAGGAGCCGGAAACTCGGAGCGAAGACCATGAATCTGCAAACGGTGGTGATGAACGTCGGTGACCTCAACACGTCGGTCGCCTTCTACCGCGACGTCCTGGGCTTCTCCGAGCTGGCGATGAAGGACCAACTGGCGGCCGTGTACGCCGCGGGGAACGACCGCCCCCAGGTGATCGTCTTCCGAGAGATCACCACCTCCGGTCGCCTGGAAGGAGCACGGCACCTCGGCATGCGTGCCCTTGTCGTGGAGGTCGATTCGATCCCGGAGCTCGACCGCGTCGTCGCGGCGTTGGAGGAGCGGGGGCTCTTGGTGTCCCGGCGTGAGGGCGACGTGTGGCTCGCCGCGTTCGGCCGAGACCCCGACGGCACGGCCGTCGTTGCCGGGGTCAGCAAGACCGCCACTCCCATCACGCTCCAGTCCTGGGCCGACCTCGACGAGTCGCTCTACGGCGTCGGCGAGTAGGAGCCGCCTTCGACCTCAGGCCACCGCGTCGCTGCGGTGGGGCAGGACCCAGCCCGGCCGCGGGAAGTGGCACGTGTAGCCGTTGGGGTAGCGCTCCAGGTAGTCCTGGTGCTCGGGCTCGGCCTCCCAGAACGGGCCGGCGGGGACGACCTCGGTGACGACCTCGCCGGGCCAGAGACCCGACGCCTCCACGTCGGCGATCGTGTCCTCGGCGATCCGGCGCTGCTCGTCGTCGACGTAGAAGATGGCGGAGCGGTAGCTCGTCCCGACGTCGTTGCCCTGGCGGTTGCGCGTCGTCGGGTCGTGGATCTGGAAGAAGAACTCGAGGATGTCGCGATACGAGATCTGGTCCGGGTCGAAGGTGATCTCAATCGCCTCGGCGTGACCTTCGTGGTTGCGATACGTGGCGTTCTCGACCAGCCCACCCGTGTAGCCCACCCGGGTCGAGATGACCCCGGGGCGCTTGCGGATGAGGTCCTGCATGCCCCAGAAGCATCCGCCGGCGAGGATCGCCTTCTCGGTGCGCTGGCTCATTTGCTTGCCTCCTGTCCGTTGGCTTTGTCGTCAACGATCTTCTTGTACTGCCCGTAGCCCTCTTTCTCGAGGTCCTCGTACGGGATGAACCGCAGGGCGGCCGAGTTGATGCAATAGCGCAACCCGCCTTCCTCGGGCGGTCCGTCGTTGAAGACGTGACCGAGGTGGCTGTCCCCGTGGGCCGAGCGCACCTCGGTGCGGATCATGCCGTGGGTGTTGTCCTGCCGCTCGACGACGTTCGCCGGCTCGAGCGGGATGGTGAAGCTGGGCCAGCCGCACCCGCTGTCGAACTTCTTGGGGGAGGCGAAGAGGGGCTCGCCCGAGACGATGTCGACGTAGATTCCGGCCTCCTTCTTGTCCCAGAACTCGTTGGAAAAGGCCGGCTCGGTGGCGCTCTCCTGGGTGACGGCGAATTGGCGGGGCGTCAGCTCCCCGATCGCCGTCTCGTCCTTTTGGTACTGGTCAGCCATATCTCTCCTCCCGGGTCATTGTCCCGCTTGCGGCTCCAGTTGTCATTTGGTTCAACACGGCGGAAGGTTCGGTAGTTCCCGCCGGGCCGTTCAGCCCGGTCGAGTCACGTCCGTCGCCGGGCCCGGAGGACCACGTCAGCCACGTGCGGGGTGCCGGCGGGCGGGTCTGTACGCGGCTCCACCGCGTACAGCTCGATATCGAAATCGTCCCCCAACAGGGAGCGGAGATCGTCGGCGCCGACGTACGCCGCCGGGTCGGTCCCCCGCCCCTTCATGTGCTCTCGGTGCTCGTCGTCGAGGTCGTGGTAGACGGCCAGCAGCAGCCCACCAGGGCGCACCGCGTCGAGCAGCGACCGGACGGCGTCTTCGCCGGCGGCCTTGGGGAGAGCGGGGTACTGCATCGACACGAGGTCGAACGAGCGCGCTGCCGCGCCTTCCGCCAGGGCGTCTCCGCCGACCCAGTCGACATCGACCCCCACTCGCTCCGCCGCCGCACGGGCGCGGGTCAGGGCGACGTCGGAGACGTCGATAGCCGTGACGCCCCAGCCGCGCCCCGCGAGCCAGATGGCGTCCGTACCCTCACCGCACCCGACATCGAGCGCCCGCCCCGGAGCGAGGCCTTCCACCTCCGCCACCAGGCGGCCGTTGGGGCGGCCACTCCACCGAGCGCCCTCGACCTCGCTGTACCGGGCGTCCCACTCGGCGGCCTGCACGGTCGCGTCGGCCGGTGGCTCGTGATGGTGCTCAGGCATGGTCAGCAGAGTAGGCCGCAGCAGGTCGGGCGATTCCGCCCGGGTCACCAGCGAGGACTCCGCAGGCGCGCTCGACGGCCACCGGATCAGGTCACGTCAGTCACGTCGAGATCGTGACGCGACGAACAAAGTCCGGCTCGGACCGGGTGCTCCACGCTTCGTTCGGCGCGGGTTGGGAATGTTCCCGAAGAGGCGCACACTGAACCTCAGAAGCCAGGAGGACCGAGATGACCGACCAAGAGACACCACGCCGACCACCCACGACGACCGACGCCGGCATCCCGGTCGCCAGC
>DATDIE010000201.1:0-2628 GCA_036521235.1 Acidimicrobiales bacterium
GTCCGTCGGGTTCACGGCGCTTGAGACGCGCAAGGTCCAGGAAGTAGCCGGCCATGTGCAGGGAAGACTCCATCCCTTCCTGCGTCGTGTTCGGGTTCCCTTCTTCGCGGCTCAGCATGTCGTCGACCCACAGACGCACCTGCTGGCGTTCACCATGCGGTATGCCGAGGATGGTCGAGATGACTTCGACCGGGAAGAGCGCGGCAAACTCCGCTACGAGGTCGAACTCGTTCCGGCCGGTGAGCTCGTCGAGGTAGTCGGCGATCACCCCGGCGATGAGCGGCTCGAGGGTCCCGATCGCATTGCGGCTGAAGGCCTGGCTGACCAGCTTGCGTTGCCGGGTGTGATCCGGTGGATCCATCACGATCATCATGTTGATGTCCATGGGCCGCTTCTTGAGCAACAGCTCGAGGGTCACTCCGTACGAGCTGACGAAACGAACGGGGTCGCCGTGCGCCGCGACGACGTCGGCGTTGCGTGACAGCGCGTAGAAGCCGTACGTCTCGTTGAAGTAGACCGGCGCCTCGTCGCGCAACCGCGCATAGGTGGCGTAAGGGTCGTCGAAGAAGGTGTCAGAGAACGGATCGAACTCGATGGCGCTGTGCGACATGGGACCCCCACTCGAACCTGACCATTCGCCGTGCAAACACGGGACATCGTCGATATTGCACTCTTGACTTTTCTTAAAAGAGAAGGCTATTCTCCCTGGCTGCACGCGTCAAACGACCTGAAACAGCGGGAAGAGGGGGCGGCACATTGAATCTCGGCCTCACCGAGGAGCAGCAGTTCGTCCGAGTCACGTTCTCCAACCTCTTCGGCAAGGAAGCCTCCCCGGCGGACGTGCGCGCCGCCGAGCCCTTGGGGCACGACCCCGCTCTCTGGGCGCAGGTGATCGCAACGGGTGCACTCGGGGTCGGTGTCCCCGAGGACGTCGGAGGCGGAGGCGGTGGCATCCTCGAGCTTGCGCTGATTGCCGAAGAGGCCGGTCGCCGGGTCGCGCCCGTCCCCTTCGCCGAGCCCGCGGCCGCGGCTCGCCTGCTCGCCGCCTGCGACGCCGCAAGCCTGCTCGACGACGCACTGGCGGGAACCCGCATCGTGTCTTTGGCGACCTGCGCGGGTCCCGTGGGCCGCCAGCTCCTCACCGACGGCGCCGTCGCCGATGTCGTTTTGGCGTTGGACGACGATCGGGTCGTGGCCGTGCACCGTCCGTCCGACGTACGCCCCACGTCGAACATGGGCGGTCTGCCACTCGCCCGGTGGAGCGGGGCCGGCGAGGTGGAAGTTCTGGCGGAGGGAGACGCGGCCAGTCGCTGGTTCTCCGCCGCCCTCGATGAGGTGCGGATCCTGCGGGCCGCCGCGTTGGTCGGACTGGCAAGTGAGGCGATCGAGATCGGCGCTGCCTATGCCCGAGACCGTGAGGCGTTCGGGATCCCCATCGGGACGTACCAGGCCGTCGCCCACCCGTTGGCCGACGCGCTGGTAGCCAAGGACGGTGCGCAGCTCCTGACCTGGAAGGCCTGCTGGGCTCTCGCCGAGGGCCTGCCCAGTGCGCCTGCGCTCGCTTCCATGGCGTACGTCTTCGCCGCCGAGACGGCCTATGCCGCCGCCCAGCACAGCCTCCATCTTCACGGTGGCTACGGCTTCACCGCCGAGTGCGACATTCAGCTCTACTACCGGCGGGCAAAGGCCTGGGTGACGACGTTCGCCGATCCGGATCGAGAACTCGACGTCGTGGCGGACCGGACACTGGGACCGGCCCGGCACACGACCGATGCGGCACGAGTCGACGCAGTGCAGGGGAGCCGGTGATGGACTTCTCCGAGCCACCTCGACTCAAGGATATCCAGGCCGAGGCGGAGGCCTTCGCGGCCGAGCACGTCACCGCCGAGATAGTCGAGGAGGAGCTCCGCACCGGCGATGGCGTCAACCGTTCGCTGCTGCAAGCCATGGGAGCGAAGGGTTGGGTGGCCCCCGGGTGGCCCGAGGAGGAGGGTGGCGCAGAGCTCGACCCGTTCGAGACCGCCGCCATGCTGGCGGCCATTCGAGCTCTGGGCGGACCGACAGTCGGGCCGGGGACCACCATGCTCAGCGCAAACGCGATACGTGCTCTTGGCTCTCCCGCGCTCCAAGCACGGATCCTCCCCGGGGTCGCCGCCGGCGACACGCTGATCTGCCTGGGCTACACCGAGCCCGAAGGTGGCTCCGACGTCTTTGCCTGCAAGACGCGGTCCGTACTCGACGGCGACGAGTGGATCATCAACGGCCAGAAGATGTTCACCACGTTCGCGCACCGCGCCGACTACTGCTTCCTCCTCACCCGCAGTGACCCCGAGTCGCGTGGCTCTCGCGGCTTGACGATGTTCCTGGTTCCGATGGACACGCCGGGCATCGAGATCCAGGCGGTGCGCACCATGGGCTACGAACGCACCAACATCGTCTTCTACAACGACGTCAGAGTGAGTGACGACCTTCGGGTGGGCGAACCTGAACAGGGACTCCACGTGATGCGGGCGGCGCTGGAAGCCGAACAGAACGTCGCGCCTTCGTCCCGGACCGCGCAGCTCTACGCGGCGGCTACTGCCTGGGCCCGCCAGACTCCCGCTAGCGAGGGCGGCACCATGCTCGATG
>DATDIE010000202.1:0-2134 GCA_036521235.1 Acidimicrobiales bacterium
GGTGTCATCGCGTTCATCTTCGCCGACCTCATCGCCTTCCCGCTCCTGCTCATCTACCGTCGGTACTACGGGACGCGGCTGATGCTCAGGATGCTCGCGGTGTTCTGGGCCCTCATGTCCACGGCCGGCCTCCTCACCGAGTTGCTGTTCCGCGCGGCTGGACTCGTGCCGACCATGCGACCGACCACGGTGGCCCCCGCGCACTTTTCGTGGAACTACACGACGTATCTCAACCTGGTCTTCCTGGCGTTGTTCGCTGTGCTCTATTGGATCTACCGCAACCGCGTGCGGTACGGCGGCGGGGAGCGCTACGCGCAGGATCCGGTCTGCGGCATGCAGGTCGAGATGTCCCACGCCCCGGTAGCAATCGACCATGCAGGACAGCGCCACTACTTCTGCTCCGATCGGTGCGCAGAACGCTTCGAGCCGGATCGAGCCGGGGCGGACGTTGACGGTGTCAAAGAGAAAGGCAGGCAGAGCCATGCACCCCGAACGCATCATTGAGCGCCTCGACGACATGGTGTCGTCCGGTCGCATCACTGCAGCGGAGGCCGCGGCACTCCGTTCCGCCATCGGCACGGCCGAGTTCGACACCGTCATGGCGTCGATACGGGCGCGTCATGCGCAGGCCCACACCGACGCTGCTGTCGCCGCAGGGACCATGACGCCACAGGTCGCGGCGGACTCGTTGGAGCGTGTGCGCAGCGGAGATCATTCGGCTGACCTCCGCCGCCATATCAAGGGAGTGGACTGAAGGAGGCGCTCAGTCGACTTCGCCTTCGCCCTTGACTTCGGCGCCGATCTTTCCCATCTCACGCTCGTGCTCGGAGACGCCGGGCTGCAAGGGGTTGCCCTCTGCCGCTGCCTCCTCTTCGGACGTCGGCGGCCGATCGGACGTGTGGGCGGCAATGGCCTCCCGCGCCTCCTCGACCTTCGTCGCCTCCTCCACGTCTCTGCCTCTCTGGTCCGACCCGCTGTGCCCGTCGCTCATGTTCGCTCCTTTGCTTTGCCCAAGAGCATTGCCAATCGGTGTCAGGTCTAATCATCGGGTCGGCTGTGGAGCACGAGAGTGCCGCCCGCAGCTCTCTCCCGCCGGTCCAACCGGCCGGCCCGGCCGGAGGTCGCTACAGTCCCGAGTATGACTGACTACGACGCCATCGTGATCGGAGCAGGACACAATGGCTTGACCGCCGCGACAGTCATGGCTCGAGGCGGCCTGCGGGTTCTGTGCCTGGAGAAGAACCACTTCATCGGAGGCATGGCCTCGACGACTGAACTCATCCGCGGCTACCGCTTCGAACTGGCCGGCTCGATTCAGTTCCCGGTCCCGAACCAGATCTTCGAGGACCTCCAACTCGGCACGTGCCCGATTTACGAACCGGAGGTCCAGTCGGCCAGCATCAGCGAGGACGGCCAACCGCCGATCCTGCTCTATTCGGATCCCGAACGACTCCTGGAGCATCTTGGTGCGACCATCGGGATCGAAGCCGTGCTTGGCATGGCCGAGGTGGCGGCGTGGGCCGAGGCTCCGGCGCGCGCCATCGGCCGCTTCGATGTCCGCACACCGCCCAAGTCGCTAGACGAAATGTGGGATTGCGCGGCAAACGAGACCGAGCGCGAGGCCATTCGCACGGCCATGTTCGGCAGTGTCATGGATGTCGTCGACCGGTTCCTGCCGGACCGGACCAAGCACGCGCCGGTGCGCAGCATGCTGGCGTTCCTCGCGGTGAACTCCACCTTCCGCGGCCCCTTCTCGCCCGGGAGCGCGCTGTGCCTCGCCTTCGCGCTGGCGTCGCCCGGAACGGCCACGATGTCCAAGGTGCGCGGCGGCCTGGGCACCATCGCCGATCATCTTGCCGGCCTGTTCGAGCAGCACGGGGGCGAACTCCGGCGCCACGTCAAGGTGTCGCGCATTCTCGTCGACCACGGCGCCGTACGGGGTGTCGAGTTGGGGGAGGGCGAGGTGGCGACCGCACCGGTGGTGGTCTCCAACCTCGACCCGACGACCACCTTCACCAATCTGTTGGACGCCGACGACCTGCCCGAGGCGTTCGCCCGGCGCGTGGGCGCCATCGATCATCGGGCGGCGTACTTCCAGGCCCACTTCGCCCTGCGCGGGCTCCCCGAGTACCGC
>DATDIE010000203.1:0-12343 GCA_036521235.1 Acidimicrobiales bacterium
GGCGATGTCGTAGTGGGCGAACGTCATGTTGGCCGAGTGGAGGAACCGGCCGCTCCATCCGGGGAGCGGCGTGGCACTGATCATGTCGGCGGGTCGGACGAAGGGCACCTCAGGCGACCTGCTCGAGCGCCCGCTCGATCGCCACGTCACCCGACACGCTCCGCACGCTCACGTCGACCCGGGCGTCGCGGCGCTGCGGGCCGGGTGCGTCGCCGAGGTCGATGTCGGAGGTGATCTCGCCCGACACGGTCTGGACGTCGACGTGCAGGTCGACGCCCGTGGCCACCCCGACCAGGACGTTGCCCGACACCGAGCGCACGTGGAGGCTGCCCTCGTCGAGGACGAGGACCCGCACGTCGCCCGAGACGTTGGTGACCCGGGCGCCCTGGGCCACCTCGCCCAGGCGGACGTCGCCCGACGTCGCCTTCACCTCGACCGCCCTGGCCGCCGCGCCCACCTCGAGGTCGCCCGACACCGTCGTGAAGGCCGTCCGGCCGGCCACGCTGGAGCAGCGCAGGTCGCCCGAGGCGGTCTGCGCCTTGAGGTCACCGCCGACCGCACCCACGGTGAAGTCACCGCTGGCCGACTTGGCGACGAGGTTCGCTCCGACGTCGTCGGTCGACACGTCGCCGCTCGCCGTCGTGAAGTCGCCCGCGCCGATCGGGCCGGTGACGTCGACGTCGGCCGAGGCCACGGTGACCTCGACGTCGCTCCCCTCGGGCAGGTCGACCCGCACGGCCACGGCGTGGCGCCGCAGGAGGCGGATCCCCTGCTTGGGGACCTTCACGATCACGTGGTGTCGGTCCCCGGACGTGCGGCACTCGACAACCGCCTGCTCGACGAGCTCTTCGGCCCCCGGCGACAGCGCCTCGAGCCGCACCGTGGTCTCGGTGCCCGGCCCGGCGCTGACGGCCACGAGGCCGGCCTCGTTGTGCACGAGGAGCCGCACGCCCCCCGGTGTCTCGAACGTCTTCTCCATTGCACTCGCTCCTTTCAGGTCGTGCCGTACCCGCGCAGGCGGTTGCCGGCGTGGCTCTTTCGCTTCTGGTCGCTGCTCGTCGCGCCGCGCTCGAGCGTGCGCACGATGAAGGCGTTCACCGAGATCCCCTCGCGCGCCGCGCCCTCCTCGGCGCGGGCCTTGAGGCCCTCGCTCAGGCGCAGGGAGATGCGGGCCGACAGGTCACGGTCGGCGCCGCTCCCACCGTCGCCGTCGGCCGGGGCCGCCGCGGCGGGCGCGTCCTCGACGTAGGCCAGGTCGACGTCGTCGCCGGCGACCCGGATCTCGAGGTGGCCGTCGGGCAGCTCGGCCGAGACCTCGGCCGACACGTCGGAGAGCAGCTCCAAGATGCGCGCCGGCATGGACCGGCCCAGCAGCGCCGCGATGCGCTCGGCCACCGCCGCCACCGTGTCGTCGCCGAGCTCGCCGACGCTGAGCACGTCGGCCCGCAGCCCGTCCACGACCAGTGACATCTTCATGACGTCATTATGACATCACTCTGATGTCAGGTCAACCCTCCGACCCCGAAACCGGGGAACCCCAGGTCAGCCGCCCGAAGCGTCCTGCACCCGGGTCTTGCCGGCCGAGATGAACGGCATCATCCCCCGCAGCTCGGCACCCACCGACTCGATCTGGTGGGCCTTCCCGGCCGCCCGCAGGGCCTCGAACTTGGCCCGGCCGGCCTTGTTCTCGGCGATCCACTCCTCGGCGAAGGCGCCGCTGCGGATGTCGTCGAGGATGGACTGCATCGTGGCCCGCACCGCGTCGTCGATCACCCGGGGCCCCCGGGTCAGGTCGCCGTACTCGGCGGTGTCCGAGATGGAGTAGCGCATGCCGGCGATGCCCTGCTCGTACATGAGGTCGACGATCAGCTTCAGCTCGTGCAGGCACTCGAAGTACGCCGACTCGGGCTGGTAGCCCGCGTTGACGAGCGTCTCGAAGCCGGCGGTCACCAGCGCGGTCAGCCCGCCGCAGAGCACCACCTGCTCGCCGAAGAGGTCCGTCTCGGTCTCCTCGTCGAACGTCGTGTCGAGCACGCCGGCCCGCGTCGCGCCGATGGCGTGGGCGTACGAGAGCGCCAGGTCGCGCGCCTTGCCGGTCGCGTCCTGGTGCACCGCGATCAGGGACGGCACCCCGCCGCCCTCGGTGTACGTGCGCCGGACCAGGTGGCCCGGCCCCTTGGGCGCCACCATCGTCACGTCGACGCCCGCCGGCGGGACGATCTGGCCGAAGCGGATGTTGAAGCCGTGGGCGAACATGAGCATGTCGCCGTCGGTGAGGTGCGGCGCCACGAACTCGTCATAGGCGGCCTTCTGCTCGGTGTCGGGGAGCAGGATCATGATCACGTCGGCCTCGGCCGCCGCGTCGGCGAGCGACAGGACCCGCAGGCCCGCCTCCTCGGCCTTGGCCCGGCTCGAGCTCCCCTCGCGTAGGGCGACGCGCACGTCGACCCCCGACTCCATGAGGTTCTGCGCGTGGGCGTGCCCCTGGGAGCCGTAGCCCAAGATGGCGACCTTGCGCCCCGCGATCAGCGTGGGGTCGGCGTCGGATTCGTAGTACAGCGTGGCCATGGCGTGTGCTCTTTCTCTTTCCTTCTGTCCCTGGTGGGTCCCTGGTGATCCGGGTGTCGGTCGGTCGCCCGCCCGGTCAGTGGCGTTCCAGCTTAGGCAGGGCCACACGGCCCGTCCGTTGGAGCTCGACGACGTGATACTGCTCGAGCAGTCCCTCGAAGTCGTCGATCTTCTCGGGCCGGCCCGCCAGCATGACGGTCAGGCGGTCGGTCCCGACGTTGATGACCTCCCCGCCGAACACGCCCACCAGCTGGATCACTTGCGAGCGCTCCGTCGGACCGGCGGCCACCGTCACGAGCACGAGCTCGCGCTCGACCGCCTCGGCCGGCGAGAGCTCGCCGATCGACACGACGTTGACGAGCTTGTCCAGCTGCATGATGACCTGCTCGAGCGGGGCGGACTCCACGTCCACCACGATCGTGATCCGGCTGAAACGCTCGTCCTCGTCGTTCGGGGCGACGGCGAGCGAGTAGATGTTGAAGCCGCGCCGGCTGAACAGCCCGGCCACCCGGGCCAGCACGCCCGCCTTGTTCTCCACGAGCACCGACAGGATGTGGTGGCGCGGCGGCGGCGAGCCCTTCGCCGGCTTGCCGCCCGACAGGGCGTGCAGATGGGCGCCGTTCGAGCCCGCTGACCCGGACGAGGCGGCGCTCATCGGGCCGCCGCCTGGTCCGGGTGCACCACGATGTCGTCGTTCGACGCGCCCGCCGGCACCATCGGGAACACCTTCTCGAAGGCGTCGGTGCGGAAGTCGACCACGACCGGGCGGTCGTCGATGGAGTTCGCCTTCTCGATCGCGGGCCCCACGTCCTCAGGAGTCTCGGCCCGGATGCCGACGCACCCCATGGCCTCGGCCCATTTCACGTAGTCGGGCAGGTCGGGCGACAGGTACACCTCGCTGTAGCGCTCCCCGTAGAACATCTCCTGCCACTGCCGCACCATCCCGAGATACGCGTTGTTGAGGATCGCGATCTTCACCGGGATCTGCTCGGCGCTCGCCGTCACCAGCTCCTGCGCCGTCATCTGGAAGCAGCCGTCGCCGTCGATGGCCCACACCGTCCGGTCCGGCCGCCCCACCTTGGCGCCGATGGCGGCCGGCACGGCGAAGCCCATCGTCCCCGCGCCGCCCGAGTTGACCCACGTGTAGGGCTGCTCGAAGTTCCAGTACTGGGACGCCCACATCTGGTGCTGGCCCACGCCGGCCACGACGATCGTGTCCTCGTTCGCCGCATCGCGTAACTGCTCGACGACGTTCTGCGGCTTGATCGCCCCGCCCTCGGTCTCCGAGTAGTGCAGCGGGAAGCGCTCCTGCCACTCGCGGATCTGGTGCCACCACGGTTCGAGGTCCTGCACCACCGTCTCGCCCACGGTCTCCCGCGCGTCCATCGCCAGCAGCAGCTCGCCGATCACCTGGCGGCAGTCGCCGGCGATGCCGACGTCGGGCACGCGCACCTTGCCGAGCTCGGCAGGGTCGATGTCCACGTGGATCACCTTCGCCTCGGGCGCGAACGTCGAGATCTTCCCCGTCACCCGGTCGTCGAACCGGGCCCCGAGGTTGATCAGCAGGTCGCTCCGCTGCAGCGCCGTGACCGCGGTGTAGTGCCCGTGCATCCCCGGCATCCCCAGCGCCTGGGGGTGCGAGTCCGGGAACGCGCCCCGCGCCATGAGCGTCGTCACCACCGGGATGCCCGTGCGGTCGGCCAGCGCCCGCAGCGCGTCCGCCGCCCGGGCCTTCAGCACGCCGCCGCCGACGTAGAAGACGGGCCGCCTCGCCGCCGCGATCAGCTCCGCCGCCTGCCCGACGAGGACCGGGTCGCCGAACGTCACCGGGTGGTAACCGGGGAGGTCGAGCTCGTCGACCGACGACGGCCAGTACCACTCCATCGTCTGGTTCGAGATGTCCTTCGGCAGGTCGATCAGAACCGGCCCCGGCCGCCCGGTGGTCGCAACGTGGAACGCGGCGGCCACCACCCTCGGGATGTCATCCACGTTCTTGATCAGCCAGTTGTGCTTCGTGATACCCATCGTGACGCCTGTGATGTCGCACTCCTGGAAGGCGTCGGTCCCGATGGACGGCGTCGCCACCTGGCCCGAGATGACGACGAGCGGCGTCGAGTCCATGTACGCGTTGGCCAGCGGCGTCACGACGTTCGTGGCGCCGGGACCGCTCGTCACCATGGCCACCCCGGGCTTGCCCGTCACCGTGGCGTAGCCCTCGGCCATGTGGCCGGCGCCCTGCTCGTGGCGCACCAGGATGTGGCGGATCGACGAGTCGATGATCGGGTCGTAGACCGGCAGGATGGCGCCGCCGGGCAGGCCGAACATCACGTCGACCCCCTGCATCTCGAGGCTCTTGATGAGGGCCTGGGCCCCTGTCATCTTCATGTCGGTTCCCCTGTTCCTGGTCGGGTGCTCGTGTGCGTGTCGGTGTCGGTGGGCGAAATCGGTCCGGGAATTGAAAAGACCCCCCGGAGCGGGAGGTCGAGAGGCGCGCGCTGCGTTGTTGGGGCGCGCCTCTACGTTACGACTACCAGAATCGTGATCGGGCGGGCGTGGTACGCGCTCATTGCCCTGTCATTCTGCCACGCGTTCTCAGGGTCAACAACCCCGCCCGTCCGCCCTCGCCGATCCCGGGGGGCCGGCGGGTCCGCCGGACCGCCGCCAGGCACGGGCTCAGCCGGGCGACGGTGCGGCCATGCCCCCGCCGAGAAGGGCGGGCTGTGCCGTCGCCCGCATCCGCGCCAGCACCCGGTCCGTCACCAGCCCCGCGTCGGGGTGGACGCCACCGCCGACCTCGGCCCTGATCCGCCAGGCGTCGGCCCGCTGCTCCAGCACACCCGGCTCGTCGAGCTGCCGGCAGTCGAGGCGGTCGCTCGTCACGTCGACGACGATCGTGTCGCCGTCCTCGACGAGCGCGATCGGCCCGCCGAGGAAGGCCTCGGGCGCCACGTGCCCGATCACGAGCCCGACGGACCCGCCGGAGAAGCGGGCGTCGGTCATGAGGGCGATCGTGATGCCCCGCTCCCGGCATAGCGCCGTGATGCGCGACGTCGGGTCCAGCAGCTCGGGCATCCCGGGCGCACCCCGCGGCCCTTCGTAGCGGATGACCACCATGTCGTTGTCATCGAATGTCTCCGGGCGCAGCTCGAGCGCCTCGACGAGCGAGCGCTCGCTGTTGAACACGCGGGCGCGCCCGGTGAACACGCCGTCCTTGACGCCTCCCTCGACGCCTGCGACCTTGAGGATCGCCCCGCCCTCGGGCGCCAGGTTGCCCCGCAGCAGGCGCAGCCCGCCCGTGTCCTTGAACGGCTTGTCGACCGGGTAGATGACGTCCTGGTCCGGCGGCGGCGGGTCCAGCCTGCGCACCTGCTCGGCCAGCGTCTCGCCGGTGCAGGTGAGGGCGTCCCCGTCCAGGAAGCCGGCGTCGAGCAGCTCCTTCACGATGACCTGCAGTCCCCCGCTGGCCTCGACGTCGACCATGGAGTACTCGCCGAAGGGCCGCATGTTCACCAGCACCGGCAAGCGGCGGGCGAGGTCGTTGAAGTCGTCCTGGCTGAGCACCTCGCCCCAGAGGTCGATGCCCGCCGCCCGCGCGATCTCCACGCTGTGCAGTACGACGTTGGTCGATCCCCCCATGGCGATCGTCACCGCCAGCGCGTTGCGTAGCGACGCCGGCGTCACGATGTCGCGCGGCCGGATGCCGCGACCCGTCATGGTGATCAGGCAATCGACGACCTGGCCGGGGAACTCGTTCAGCCGGCGGGGGTCGTCCGACGCCGGCGAGACCATGTGCAGCGGCTCCAGGCCCGCCACGGCGATGAACGTCTGCATCGTGTTGTACGTGAACATGCCGCCACAGCTGCCCTGACCCGGGCACGCGTGCAGGGCGAAGCGGGCGCGCACGTCGGCGTCCTGGTCCGCCGCCTGGAAGGCGCCCACGAGGTCGATCGGCGCCCCGGTCTCGGGGTCGACGCCCGGGTGGATCGAACCGTCGGAGAGGATCACCGCCGGCGTGTTGTTCTCGAGGACCGCGGCGACCGTGCCCACCGGAGGCTTGTCACAGGCGACCACGGCGACCAGGCCGGCGACGCTGTTCGCCGCCAGGTGCACGTCGACGGCGTCGTTGACGAGCTCGCGCCCGACCAGCGAGAACCGCATCTGCGGCGTGCCGTTGAGCTGGCCGTCGGAGACCCCGAGGGTGAACGCGGGAGCGATCAGCCTGACCGCCAGGTCGTCCGCCGCGACCCGCCGTGACACCGCGTCCTGGACCGCCCGCACCTTCTGCTGGACGCCGAGGTAGCACTGGCTGTCGCCGAGGTTGCCGATCACGGCCCATACCGGGTCGTGGATCTTCCCGACGTCCTCGCCGAGGAACGAGGCCGTGCCGACCCGCTGCACGTCGCGGCCCGGGTTCAGGGACACGAACGTGGACACCGGCTGGTCACTGCTCATGGGCGCCAAGCATACGGCCGCCCCTGCGCAGCCCCTGCGGGCGTATCAGGCGGGCGTCGGCACCCGAACCGGCACCGGCGTGGGCAACGGCGTCGGGGTGACCTCGACGCCGAGCTTGGGCATCGAGCGGTCCATCCAGCGGGGCAGCCACCAGTTGACCGGACCGAGGAGCTCCATGATGGACGGGACGAGCACCATGCGCACCAGGGTGGCGTCGATCAGCACCGCAACCGCCAGCCCCAAGCCGAACACCTTGAGGATGTGCAGGGGGTCCTTGATGATGAACGACCCGAATACGCACACCATGATCGCGGCGGCGGCCGTGATGATGCGCCCGGTCACGGCCAGCCCGTCCGCCACCGCGGTCGAGTTCTCCCCCGTGCGCAGCCACTCCTCCCTGATGCGCGAGAGGAGGAAGACCTCGTAGTCCATGGAGAGGCCGAAGAGGATCACGAACATCGTGACGGGGATCCACGGATCGATCGGGCCCTTCTCGCCGATGCCGATCACGCTGCCGCCCCACCCCCACTGGAACACCGCCACCATGACGCCGTAGGCGGCGCCCACGCTGAGCAGGTTCATGATCACTGCCTTCAGCGGCAGCACCAGGGAGCGGAACACGACCATCAGCAGCAGGAAGGACAGGATCAGCACGGCGCCGATCACGATGAAGAGCCGTTGACCGAGGAAGTTGGCGGCGTCGATCGAGGACGCCGTCTCGCCACCCACCTGCGCGACGACGTCGGTCCCGTGGACCGCCGGCGGAATCACGTTCGAACGCAGCTCGGTGACGAGGTTGACCGTCTGCGCGGCCTGGGGTGACGTCGTCGGGACGACCGTGATCACGGCCCCCGTGTCGTCCGCGTTGAACTGCGCCGGTGCGGTGAACGCGACGCCGGGGATCCCCGAGGTGAGCGCCCGGTCGAGGTGCTGCACCGTCGGGACATCGGAAGGACCGTTCATGGCGACGGCCACCACCAGGGGCCCGTTGAACCCCGGCCCGAAACCCTGCGCCAGGAGGTCGTAGGCCTGCCGCGTCGTAAGGTTGGTGGGGTCGTTCCCGGCGTCGGTGAACTCGAGGCGCATGCTGAACAACGGGATGGCGAGCGCGACGAGGATCAGCACGGCCGCGGTGCCGGTGAACCAGGCGCGCCGCTGCACGAAGCGGCTCCATCGGTGCCAGAACCCGTTCTCGGGAGGCGGGCCGCCGTTCTGCAGCAAGCCGGGCACGTGCAGCTTGTCGATGGCGCCGCCCGCGAATCCGAGCATGGCCGGCAGTAGGGTGAGCGCGGCGACGAGCACCATCAGCACGGCGGCGATGCAGCCCGTGGCGAGGCCGATCATGTAGGGCTGTCCGATCAGGTAGAGCCCGAAGAGCGAGATGACCACGGTGCTGCCGGCGAAGAGGACCGAGCGGCCGGCCGTCATGTGGGCGGTCATCACGGCGTCGCGTGGCGTCCGCCCCTCGAAGATGCCCTGTCGATAGCGCGTGACGATGAAGAGGGCGTAGTCAATGCCGACGCCGATGCCGATCATCGCCGCCATCTCGGGCGAGAAGTTCGGCACGACGAACAGGTGCGTCAGCAGCTCCAGCAGGGCGATGCCGATGCCCAGACCGGCCAGCGCGGTGATCACCGGCAGCCCCATGGCCACCACCGAGCCGAAGGCCAGCAACATGATGAGCAGCGCCGCCGTGATGCCGAAGCCCTCGCTCGGCCCGGGCGCGGCGGTCGCCGCCGCGGAAATCGGGTTCCCCCCGAGCTCGACCTGGATCCCGTTGGTTGCCGCACCCTGTGCCGTCGAGATGACCTTCTTCACCGCCCCCGTCGGGATGTCGGCGGTGTCGGTCGTGAACTGGATCTCGGCGTAGGCGATGTCGCCGTTCGGCGCGATCTGGTGCGCCCCCTCGAGCGAGAACGGGCTCGTCACGCCCTGGACGTAGGCCAGCGGCCGCACGCTGTCCATGACCTTGTTGATCGCCGCCTGGTTGTCCGCGATGGGGGTGGTGGTCCGGAACACGATGTCGGCCGTGTCGCCAGACTTGGACGGGAAGCGCTGCTGCAGGATGTTCTGCGCCTGCTGCGAAGGGGTGTTGCCGGACGTGAACTTGTTCTTGAAGGTCGTGCCAACCACCTGGGAGAGCACGGTGACGCCGATGATGGCGACGATCCACAGCACCAGGACGAGCCGGCGGCGGTCGTAGCACCGCCCGGCCAGGCGGCCGAGGGCGGTCGTCTCCGTCTGAGGCGTGGCGTGCATCTCGCTCACCTCGTGATCATCCTATGATTCATCACTGATGAGTTCTAACACAGAATTCCCCGCTGGTGAATACCTGCTGACCCGCCAATTCGTCGCGGGACGCCGGTGAGCGCAGTCGGCCGGCGACCCGGCAACGCCGACACCCGCGGCGAGATCATCGAGGCGGCCAAGCGCGTCTTCGCCGCCAAGGGCTACGACGCGACGAGCCTGCGCGGCGTGGCCCGCGAAGCCGGTGTGGACCCGGCCCTCGTTCACCACTACTTCGACGGCAAGGCCAGCCTGTTCGTCTCGGCGATGGCGTTGCCCTTCGACCCGCGAGAGGTGAAGTCGCACGCCGCCTCACCGGAATACTCGGGCGCCCGGACGATCGAGTCCTTCCTTTCCATGTGGGACCGCGCCGAGGGGACCGGTTCGTCGTTCGCATCGTGCGTGTCCGCCATGGCCGCCTCGACCAACGTGGCCGACGCCATGCGCGAGTTCGTCAACGAGCGCGTTTGGAGCGTCATCAGCCGCAACGAAGGTGAGAGCGAGGCCGTCTCGCGCCAGCGCACGGCCATGGTCTCGTCGCAGCTGATGGGGCTGGCCTTCACCCGCTACCTCCTGCGGGTGCCACCCATGTCGACGGCGTCACCACGGCAGATCGGCCGCTGGATCGGGCCGACCCTCGACCGTTACGCGAAAGAGCCGCTCGATTCCTAGCCCCGGCGGCGTCGCAGCTCGGCGGCCACGTCCTTGCCGTTGGCCTTGCCGGACGTCGCCTGCATGATCTTCCCGGTGAAGAAGCCCATCAGCTTCTTCTGCTCGCCGTCGTCGCCGCTGACGAAGCGTGACCACTCGTCGGAGTTGGCCGCGATCACCTCTTCGACCGCCGCCGCCAGCGTGTCCGACGCCATGGCCTCGAACCCCATCTCCTTTGCCAGCGCCGCCGGGTCTCCCCCTCCTCGCTCCAGGAGCGCGCCGAGCACGGCCTTGGACTGGGTGGCCGACAGTTGCCCACCCGCCTCGAGGGCGAGCAGCGACACGAACGACCCGGTGTCGAGGCGCAAGCCGGCTTCCGCCTGGGCCGCGACCTCGTTGGCGGCGCGGGCCAACGCGAGCGAGGCCGGGGCGCCCGCCTCCGCAGCGGCCGCAACCAATCCGTCGAGGCCCAGGTCGACGACCGCGTTGACCTGGTCGACCTCGGCCGCGCTCGCACTACCGCCCAGCGCCGCGACCAGGGCGGCCCGGCGGTCGGCCGGCATCGGCCCGAGCGCGGCGTGTACCTCTTCCCGCCACGCCTTGTCGGGTGCGAGCGGCACCAGGTCCGGCTCGGGGAAGTAGCGGTAGTCGTTGGCCTCTTCCTTCGAGCGCAGCGCCTCGGTGCGGCCGGCCGACTCGTCCCAGTGCCGTGTCTCCTGGGCGACCACGCCGCCACCCTCGATCACCGCGATCTGCCGCGTCACCTCGTAGTCGATCGCCCGCCCCAACGAACGGATCGAGTTGAGGTTCTTGATCTCACACCGCGTGCCGAAGGCGCTGCTCCCCGCCGGGCGGACCGAGACGTTGGCGTCGACGCGCATCGACCCTTCCTCCATACGGCCGTCGGAGGCGCCGGTGGCGACCAGGATGCCGCGCAATTCCGTCGCGTACGCGCGGGCCTGCGCCGACGTGCGCATGTCCGGCTCGCTCACGATCTCGACCAGCGGGACGCCCGATCGGTTGTAGTCGACCAACGCGTACAGGGCGGCGTTGATCCGGCCGGTTGCGCCGACGTGGCTCAGCTTCCCGGTGTCCTCCTCCATGTGCGCCCTCGTCACGCCCACCCGGAAGCCGTCGGGCAGATCCAAGAACCCGTTCACGTTCAACGGCAGGTCGTACTGGCTGATCTGATAGTCCTTCGCCTGGTCGGGATAGAAGTAGTTCTTGCGGGCGAACTCCGACGGCCGGATGTCGCAGTGGAGCGCCGCTCCGATGCGCATGGCGAACTCGACCGCCTGTTCGTTGAGGACCGGCAACGCGCCGGGCAGCCCGATACACGTCGGGCAGATGTTCACGTTGGCCTCGTCGCCGAACGCGTTGCGGCACCCGCAGAAAAGCTTCGTCTCCGTCTTGAGCTCGCAGTGCACCTCGAGCCCGATCACGGTCTCCCAGTCGCTCACGGCGCGTGTTCCTCCACCGTGCGGGCAACCCGGAACAGCACGGCCTCGCCCAACGCCGGGGCCAACACCTGGACGCCGACGGGGAGCCCGTCCGCCCCCGTGCCGTAGGGCACCGAGATCGCCGGGTGCCCCGAGAGGTTGGAGGGGATCGTGCAGACGTCGTTCATGTACATCGCCATCGGGTCGTCGACCTTCGCCCCCAGGTCGAAGGCGGTCGTGGGCGCCGTGGCCCCGAGCAGCACGTCGTACGTCTCGTACGCGCGGTCGAAGGCCCGCATGACCAGGGTGCGGACGCGCTGGGCCTGCGCGTAGTACGCGTCGTAGTACCCGGCCGACAGGGCGTACGTCCCGAGCATGACGCGCCGCTTGACCTCGGCCCCGAACCCGGCCGTCCTCGTCGCGGTGTTCATCGCCTCGACGTCGTCGCCGTCGACCCGCAGCCCGTAGCGCACGCCGTCGTAGCGGGCCAGGTTGGAGGACGCCTCCGCCGGCGCGATCAGGTAGTAGGCGGACAGGCCGTAGGAGAACTCGGGCACCGAGACCTCCTCGACCTTGGCGCCGGCGCCCGCCAGCGCGTCGGCGGCCTCCTGCACCCGGGCCACCACGTCGGGGGCGCACCCGTCGACCAGGTCGCGGACGAGGCCGACACGCAGGCCCTCGACGCCGTCGTCGACGCGCTCCGCGGTGGGCGCAGGCGCCGACGGCAGCGAGGTGCTGTCGAAGGGGTCGTGACCGGCGATGACGTCGAAGAGGAGCGCGGCGTCCTGCACCGTGGTGGCGAAGGGCCCGATCTGGTCGAGCGAACTGGCGAACGCCACCAGTCCGTAGCGCGAGACCCGGCCGTACGTCGGCTTCATCCCGACGACGCCGCACAACGCGGCGGGCTGGCGGATCGAGCCGCCGGTGTCGGACCCGAGGGCGAGCGG
>DATDIE010000204.1:0-14305 GCA_036521235.1 Acidimicrobiales bacterium
CGACGTAGCCCCCGATGCCGATCGCAACCGCCATCCAGGACCAACGTCGGGGCAAGACCCGATGTTGGGCGACAAGCATCGGGACCCAGGCCACGAAGATCAGCGGCCAGATGCCGTAAGGGGGGAAGGCCCAGGTGGCAAGGAGTGCGCTCAGCCCGGCTAGCGCCAGTCCGAGGACGAACCGCGCCCATCCTGTCCCCTCGGCCGGCCCAACCACCATCTCGGGCTCGAGAACCTGCTCACGTTCCGCCAGCGTGGTCGCCATGTTCGCTCCTATTCGTACAGTGTCTGTAAGTATTAGGGATCCGGGCCAAAATGTCTACAGTGGCTGTACGAATTATGAAGGGAACGTGATGGGGCTCAGGCAGGAGCACAAGGACCGCCTCCGCCAGGAGATTCGCGAGACGTCACTGCGGCTCTTCCACGAGCGCGGCTTCGACGAGACGCGCGTCCAAGACATCATCCAGCTGGTGGGGATCAGTGAGAAGACCTTCTTCAACTACTTCCCCAGCAAGCTGGCCGTCCTCGACACCAGTGCCACCGAGCTGGTGGCCGCCTACCACGTCCTTCTCGAGTTCGAGCTCGCCGACACGGAGCGACCGGTGGTCGAGCGACTGATGGAGGTGATCGAGCTGTGGGCCCTGGCCTTTTCGGGTGACCGGGAATTCCTCGCCACCGTGGTTGACCGGACTCCCGCGTTCTTCGGCGCAGCGGGACCGATCCAAGAGCAACAAAAGACCACGTATCGATTGCTCACGGCACTGCTGCAGCAGGGCCAGGAGGCCGGCGAACTGCGCTCTGACGACGATCCGCACCAGCTGGCCGAGGTGCTCACGGCGGTGATGCTGCTCACCACGCTCAACTGGCTCGGTCGCTATTGGGATCTACCCGACGAGCCACTGCAAGATCGACTCGTACGGGCCGTCGACATCGTTCTCAAGGGTGCGGCCACTTCGGGCGGGGAGGGTTAGGCACCAAGACGCGCGCACGACAGCTGTCCTTCGGCCGCCCTAAAAACGCCTGCTCGGAGGCAGTCCGCCTGATGGCCGAATCTGTGGGAACCCCGTCATTGACGCCATGGTGCGAACGCTTCACAGTGGGGCCATGCAGGAGCGCCACGTCGTGATCGTTGCCTTCGAGGGGGTCCAGCCGCTCGACGTGGTCGGCCCCCACGAGGTGTTCGCCGGGGCCCGCCGGGCGGCGGCGTCGCTGGGCAAGGCCGGCGGCTACCACGTCACGCTGGCCTCGACCGGGGGCGGCACGGTCCACGCCGAGAGCGGGCTCGTCCTCGGCACCGCGACGCTCCCGGGAGACGGCGACCGCATCGACACCCTCGTGCTCGCCGGGGGCAACGGGGCCAACGCCGCCGCGGCGGACGAGGAGCTCCTCGGATGGATCCGCCGCACCGCCCCGGACTGTCGCAGGGTCGCCACCGTCTGCTCCGGCACCTTCATCGCCGCCGCGGCCGGACTGCTCGACGGGCGCCGGGTCACCACGCACTGGGCCCGCGCCCAGGAGCTGAGCGAGGCGCATCCGCGCCTCACCGTCGACCCCGACCCGATCTACATCCGTGACGGCAAGGTCTGGTCCAGCGCCGGCGTCACGGCCGGCATGGACCTCTCCCTGGCCCTGGTCGAGGACGACCTCGGCGTCGACGTGGCGCAGATCGTCGCGCGCTGGCTCGTCATGTTCCTGCACCGCCCTGGCGGCCAGAGCCAGTTCGCCTCGCCCGTGTGGGTGCCCCGCGCCGAGCGCTCGACCGTCCGCGCCGTCCAGGACCTCGTCGAGGCCGCGCCGGGCGGCGACCACCGCGTGCCCAACCTGGCGGCCGCGGCGGCGATGAGCGTGCGCCACTTCACCCGCGTGTTCACCGCCGAGGTCGGCGAGAGCCCGAGCCGCTTCGTCGAGCGCACCCGGGTCGAGGCGGCGCGGCGCGAGCTCGAGACGACGGGCGACACCCTCGACGTCGTGGCGTCGCGCTGCGGCCTCGGCAGCGCCGAGACACTGCGCCGCGTCTTCCACCGTCACCTCGGGGTCGCCCCCGACGCCTACCGCCGGCGGTTCCACACCGCCTCGACCGAAAGGGTCTCCGCATGACCGGTTCCGACACGCTGCAGATCGCCATCCCGATCTTCCCCCGTTGCACCGCGCTCGATGCCATCGGGCCCTACGAGGTGCTCCAGCGCGTCCCGACCTTCGATATCACCTTCGTGGGGCACGCCCGCGGCGAAGTCCGCACGGAGAACGCGATGCTCGGCCTCCAGGTCGACGCCACCTTCGAGGACGTGCCCGAGCCCGACGTCATCGTCTTCCCCGGTGGCGTGGGCACCCGCCCGCTCGAGCAGGACGAGCGCGTGCTCCGCTGGGTCCGGCACGCCCACGAGGGCACACGCTTCACCACGTCGGTCTGCACGGGCTCGCTGGTCCTCGGCGCCGCCGGTCTCCTCGACGGCCTCAGCGCCACCACCCACTGGTCGTGCTACCCCGAGCTCGCCGTGCACGGGGCCGACCCGACGGCGCAACGGGTCGTCGAGATCCTGGATCGCCGCATCATCACCGCGGCCGGGGTGTCGAGCGGTATCGACATGGCGCTGCGCCTCGTCGAGTTGCTCGTCGACCGCACGGCCGGAGAGGCCGCCCAACTGATGGTCGAGTACGACCCGCAGCCTCCGTTCGACTGCGGTGCCGTCCACAAGTCCGACGACACCGTCATGACTCGGGTCATCGAGTACGCCTCGTTCCGCTCGTAGCGGCCGGGACGCCTCAGGCCGAGGACGCGGCCGCGCTCGCCCCGGCGAACCGCCCGAACATCGTGCTGTCGCCGATCGACAGCCCGCTGGCGTAGCCGAAGGCACACACCCCCGCCGTCGTGCGGCCCGCCGCGAACAGGCCCGGGATGACGTTGCCGCTGACGTCGAGGACGGCGCCATCGACCGTCGACTCCAGCCCGCCCAGCGTGAACGGCGCGTAGGGCGCCGGGCCGATACGCAGGTCGAACGCGCCGATCGGTGGGACGAGCGGGCGCACCCAAACCGGCGCCTTGTGGAACAACGGGTCCTCGCCGCGGACGGCGTGCTCGTTGTAGAGGTCCAACGTCGCCCGCAGCGACCCGCCCGGAAGGCCCATCTCCTCTTCGAGCTGCCCGGCCGTCTCACAGACCCAGGTGGCGGCCAGGCCCATCCAGTTCGGCTCGTACGCGGCCTCGTCGACGAGGAGGTAGACCTCGCCGTCCTGCTCGTACAGCGCCGACTGCCCGACGCGGCCCATGTACGTGTCCTCGTTGATGAAGCGCTGGCCCTTCCCGTTGACCAGGATGCCGTGGATCAGGCCGCGCGGCGGCGTGATCGGGAGCGAGACCTCGCCGGCGTACATGTTGCGCGCCGATGCCCCGATGGCCTGCGCCATGCGGATGCCGCGCCCGTCGTCGCCCTCCGTCCCCACCTTGAACGTCCCACGCGCCAACGGCGGGCAGTGCTGACGGAGCATGTCGTCGTTGAAGATGAAGCCGCCGGCCGTCAACACGACACCCCGGCGCGCCCGCAACGACACCGTCTCGCCGAAGCGCTGCGCCTGCACCCCCACGACCCGCCCGTCGCCATCGAGCACGAGGCGGTCCACCCTGGTGTCGGTCGAGACGTCCGCGCCCGCGTCCGTGGCCGCAGCCGCCAGGTGCTGCATCAGCAACCACCCGGTCGACCGCTTCGTCTTGGCCAGGTGCCCGCGCGGCGCCGGCCGCGCGATCTTGCTGAACGGGTAGGCGTCCTCGCCGCCGGAGTACACCAGGCCCTCGGTGCCGTCCGGCGCCATGGACGTGTCGGCGCAGAAGGTGGGTTCGAAGGGCACGCCGCGCGCCACCAACCAGTCGAAGTGGCCCAGGCTCTCGGCGCAGTAGCGCGCGATCTTGGGCTCGTCGGGATCGGGCCCGCAGGCCGCCATCATGTAGCGGTACATGTCGTCGAGGCTGTCCTCGAAGCCGCACGCGTTCTGGATCGGCGTACCCCCGCCGAGGTACACGATGCCCTCGGCCAGCGCGGCCGCCCCGCCGGGCCCGCCCGTCCGCTCGGTGACCAGTACCTCGGCACCCGCTGCCGCGGCGCTGAAGGCGGCGGTGGAACCGGCGGCTCCGAAGCCGACGACGATCACGTCGGCCGTCGCGTCCCAACTCCCGATCTCCGCCGCTTCGCGCGGCTCGACGTCGGCCTGCTCGCTCACCTGATCCCTCCCGATGTCGCCGAGACGGTAGCCGCTCGCCCGGCGCCTCTCGGCGCTACGAGCGCGCCGACTGCAGACGCACCGTCTCCGCCGTCGCCATCACCTGGCGCGCCCGGTCGAACACGGCGTCGAACATGGGCTCGGTGAGTTTGCCGGTGAAAGTGTTCTGCTGGCTCGGGTGGTACGAGCCGAGCAGCACGACGCCCCCGGGAAGCGTCGTCTCGGCCAGGTGGCCGAAGGCGGGCCGCGGGCGCAGCTCGTAGTGCGCCGCCAGCGCCTGCCAGGCGAACTGGCCCAGCGCGACGATCACGGCAACCCGGTCCAAGAGAGCGAGCTCCCGCGTGAGATACGGCGCGCAGTTGTCGCGCTCGTCCGGTCGCGGCTTGTTGGCAGGGGGGGCGCAGTGCACGGCGGCCGTGATGTAGGCGCCCCGCAGCGCCAATCCGTCGTCGCGCGCCACGCTGGTCGGCTGGTTGGCGAAGCCCGCCCGGTAGAGCGCGGCAAAGAGCCAGTCGCCCGAGCGGTCACCCGTGAAGATGCGGCCGGTTCGGTTGCCGCCGTGCGCCGCGGGCGCCAGGCCGACGATGAGGAGGGCGGCTTTCGGGTCCCCGAACCCGGGGACGCCGCGGCCCCAGTAGGTCTCGCCCGCGTACGACGCCCGGCCCGTCCGCGCCACCTCCTCGCGCCACGCCACCAGGCGCGGGCAGCGGCGGCACGACGCCACGTCCCGTTGCGCCGCGGCCACCGAATCGGGTTTGGGCCGGTTGGACGCCACGGCGCAGAGCCTACGATGGGCGTCCGTGCCCGCAGCAGTCCGAACCAATTCTTCCCGCCCGCCCACGCGCCGCGGCCAAAAGCCGCCGCCGGCGACCACGGTCCTGTTCGTGCGGCACGGGAACACGCCCACGACGGGCAAGAAGCTTCCGGGGCGGGCGCCCGGACTGAACCTCTCCGAGAAGGGCCGTTCCCAGGCGGCCGTCGCGGCCGAGCGCATCGCGGCGCTCCCCAAACCGCCGACCGCCGTCTACGCGTCGCCGCTCGAGCGCACCCGCGAAACGGCGGCTCCGATCGCCCGGGCCCTCGGCCTCCGCGTGCGCACCGCGCCGGGCCTCATCGAGGTCGACGTCGGCGAATGGACCGAGAAGCCCCTGACCCGGCTCTTCCGCGACAAGCGTTGGGCGATGGTGCATCGCTGGCCGAGCGGCTTCCGCTTTCCGGGCGGTGAGTCGTTCGCCGAGATGAGCGCCCGCGCCCTCGACGCCGTGGTCGAGATCGTCGAGCAGCATCCGGGCGAGACCGTCGTCGCCGTCTCTCACGCCGACACCATCAAGGCGGTCCTCGCCGCCGCGGCGGGAGCCCCCCTCGACCTGATGCAGCGGCTCGTGGTGTCGCCCTGCTCCGTCTCCGCGGTGATCTTCACCGGCGGCGGCCCCACGGTGCTCTGCGTCAACTCCACCGGCACCCTCGAAGAATTGGTCGTGTCGTGACGGACGACTTCGACTTCGACGCGCCCGACCACTGCACGGTCGGGGTCATCGGGGAAGTCGGCAACCGGCTCTTCCTCTTCTACTGCCGCCAGGGCCTCACCGAGACCACCGTGAAGGTGGAGAAGCAGCAGATCGCCGTGCTGGCGGGCTACCTCGGACGCATCGTCAAGGAACTGGGACGCCCTGGTCACCTGCCCGAGGATCTCGAGTTCTACGGGACCGAGGAGTTCGAGTGGGTGGTGGGAACCATCGGCGTGTCCTACGACGAGGAGCTCGATCGCATCGTCGTCGTGCTCGAGGAGATCGGGGTCGGCGAAGAGGACGACGACGAAGACGAGGACGACGTGGACGAGAGCGGGCACGTGCTGCGCGTCGCACTGACCCGCGAGCAGGCAGCCGCCTTCGCCATCCACGCCACGCGCCTCGTGGAGGCAGGCCGGCCGGCCTGCCCGCTGTGCTCACTGCCGTTGGACCCGTCGGGCCACGACTGCCCGCGCACCAATGGGCACCGTCCACCGGTGACCTGACCCCGGTGTCCGACACCACCGTCGAGCGCGCGCTCCGCGAGGGTGAGATGGAGGTGCACGGGCGCATCGCGGGGAGCTCGAACGCCACCATGCTCGTCACCTGCCGCCAGGGTGACGACGAGCTTCTCGCCGTCTACAAGCCGCACAAGGGCGAACGCCCGCTCTGGGACTTTCCCGGTGGGCTCTTTCGCCGTGAGGTGGCGGCCTACGTCCTGTCCGAGGCCCTCGGTTGGGGGCTGGTCCCCGAAACGGTCGAGCGCGACGAGGGGCCGTTCGGGCCCGGCTCGGTGCAGCGCTTCGTCCACGAGGACGGCGTCTCCCACTACTTCACCCTGCGCGACGACCCGAAGTGGCACCCTGAGCTGATGCGGATGGCCGCCTTCGACGTCGTCGCCAACAACGCCGACCGCAAGAGCGGGCACGTCCTTTTGGCCGAGGACCGGCTCTGGGCCATCGACAACGGCCTGTGCTTCAACGAGCACGACAAGCTGCGCACGGTGATCTGGGACTTCGGCGGCGCGGCGCTGGCGCCCGACGTGCAGGACGACCTCGGCCGGCTGGCCCACGCCGGCCCCTCTCCCGTGCTGTGCACCCTTTTGGACCCGATCGAGGTGGCGGCCACCTGGGACCGCCTCTCGTGGCTGCTCAGCCTGCGGGCGCTGCCCGAGATGGATGACGACGGGGACTGGCCGCCTTACCCCTGGCCCCTCGTCTAAGCCCCCTCAGCCATCCTCCCAGCTCAGAAAGCATCTTCGCCGGGCTCCCGAGCCGGATGATTCCTGACTGAATACATATGTAATATGGGACATAGGTAACGACTGACAAAGATTTTCTATGGGCGGACGATGAACGGCCATCGTCCCTAGGGAGGCCCGATGTCGATTGACCCGTACATCGTCATTGGCAGCGCCGTCGTGGGCTTCCTGGTCGGCATGACCGGCGCCGGGGGCGGAGCCCTCATGACGCCGATGCTGATCCTGCTCTTCAGCGTCAAGCCGTCGACCGCCATCTCCAGCGATCTCGTGGCGGCCGTCGTCATGCGCCCCGTGGGCGCCGCGGTGCACATGACCAAGAAGACGGTCAACTACGGGCTCGTCGGCTACATGGTCGTCGGCTCGGTCCCCGCCGCGCTGCTCGGCGCCTGGACGCTGCACCTGCTGGGCAACTCCAAGGGCGCCGAGAACAACGTCCAGATCGCCCTCGGCGCCGCGCTCCTCGTGGGCGCCGCCGCCATGGTGCTGCGCGTGGCACTCGACCGCCGCTCGGGCCAGCGCCGTCAGGGCCTCATCGGCACGGTGGTGGTGCGGCCGCTCCCCACCGTGGTCATCGGCGTGCTCGGTGGCTTCATCGTCGGCATGACGTCGGTCGGCTCCGGGTCGCTGATGATCGTGCTGCTTCTCTTCCTCTACCCCGTGCTCGGAGCGAACCAGCTCGTCGGCACGGACCTCACCCAGGCCGTCCCCCTGACCCTGGCCGCGGCGCTCGGCGCGCTGGCCTTCGGGCACGTCGAGTTCTCGGTCACGACGTCGATCATCATCGGGAGCGTCCCCGCCGTGCTGGTCGGCTCGTTGATCTCGTCGCGCGCCCCTGACCGCTACATCCGCCCGGTCATCACGTTCGTCATCTTCGCCTCGGGCCTCAAGTACGTCGGGCTGAGCACGACAGCCCTGGGCTGGACGCTCGGGATGGTGCTCCTCGGCGCCGCCCTCTACTGGGTCATCTACGTGCGCCCGCGCCGGGCCGGGGTCGACACCGGGCGGCTCAATCCGCTTCGCCACGAACGCAACGCCGACGATGACGTGGAGCTCGAGGGCGCGTCACCCGGTTCATAGGCCCCCATCGAACGAGCCGGGGTCAGGGCAGGTGGTACCCCTCGGTCACCATCTGCGCGATCACCTGCTGGGCCACCACCTGACTCCCGCCGGGCGTGAGGTGGATGCCGTCGGGGGTGCGGATGTTGACGATCTGCCCGGAGGCGTTCGTCACGAACGCGGTGTAGCCGCCGGTCGGGGTCCCGAGCGACTTCCACGTACTGATGAACGTGATCGGCGGCTTCGCCGCCGCCGCCTGATGCTGGCCGAGGGTGTTGATGTCGGCCATCTGCGCGCTCAGGGACGGGTTCTGCATGGGGGGCATGCCCACCCAGATCACCTCGGCGCCACCGCTCTGCGCGATCTGCATGAACTGCTGCACCCGCTGCGCGTAGAGCGGGTTCCATTGCGGCGAGGCGTAGGGCGTGTCGGGCGGCCCGAGGAAGTCCTGCGCGTCGTTGGCCCCCATCATGATCACCACGACCTGCGGGTTGTCCGTGTGCAGGTCCGACGCCAGCTCCGCCGGCCAGTTGAAGTAGTCGGGCCGGGTGAGGCCCGTGCTCTCCTTCCCGTCGAGCGCGGCGTTCACCACCCCCGTCCCCGCCAGGTCCGACTGCAGCGCGCCGCCCATGTCGAGCCCGATGGAGTCGCCCACGATGAGCACGCGCAGCGGAATGGCGGCCGTCGGGTCCTTGGGGTTCGGCGGCGCGGTCGTCGTCGTCGTCGTGGTTGCGCCCGCCGCGACCTGCTGCTTCGGCTTGGTCTTCGGCGCGTCCTTGCGCGGCCCCTTGACGGTGAGGCCGCCGGTGCCCACGGGTTGCTGGTTGGAGCGGCCCGTCAGCGACACGATGTGCGAGAGCTGCAGGTCGCGGCTGAACGTCGCCACCGGCCCCACGACGTCGAGGCTCGCCGTACGCCGAGAGCCGACCGGGGAGACCTGCGCGTTGTGCTGGAGCGTCGGCGCGAACAGCACGAACCACACCACGAAGGCGAGCACGCCCAGAACGAGCACCCGGGTCCAGGGCAGGCGAACCCGCCCGTCGGGCGGCGCCCCCTCCTCCCCCGGCGCGACCGACGCGACGCCGCGCGCAACCGCGTCGGGCTCTTCTTCGGGCACGGAGGGCGGGGGCGGGGCGTGCGTGCTCATCAGAACCGGTAGTAGATGAAGGGCGCGACGCCGACGGGGCCGAACGTGGTGATGGCGGTCAGGGCGACGCCGAGCAGGCCGACCTGCACGACCGCCCGCTGGCGGGAGAACAGGGCCTGCAGGCGGTCCACGCTGATCGGCGGCACGAACTGCGACACGATCGTGCCGACGACGACGAGGACGAGCAGCGGGGTGACAAGGGGCGAGGGCGAGCCCCACCCCTTGAGCATCCGGCCCAGCACGGCGAGCGCCTGGGACACGCCGGACGCGTTGAAGAAGACCCAGCCCACGCAGACGAACTGGAACGTCAGGAACCGCTGCACCCAGATGCGCACCGGGCCGTCGGCCACCGGGGGCAGGCCACGCCTGACCCGGCCGCGGCGGCGCAGGTGCCCGACGCTCTGGCCCACCCCGTGCAACGCCCCCCAGATCACGAAGGTCCAGGCGGCGCCGTGCCAGAGGCCGCCCAGCACCATCGTGATCATGATGTTGCGGATCGTGTTGCCCTCGCTGCCCTTGTTGCCCCCGAGCGGGATGTAGAGGTAGTCGCGCAGCCAGCGCGACAACGTCATGTGCCAGCGGCGCCAGAAGTCCTGGAGGTCGCGCGCCGTGTACGGCGCGTTGAAGTTCTGCGGGAAGCGGAACCCGAGGAGCAGCGCCAGCCCGATGGCGATGTCGGTGTACCCGCTGAAGTCGCAGTAGATCTGCACCGCATAGCCCCACGCCGCGAAGATGGCCTCGAGCGCGGAGTGCTGGCTGGGCGACGTGAAGACCGGCGTCACGATCGAGCCCGAGACGTACGACGAGATCACGACCTTCTTGAAGAGCCCCGCCAGGATCAACCAGAAGGCTCGCGAGTAGTCGATGTTGTTGGCGTCGCGCCGCCGGCGGATCTGGGGCAGCAGCTCGGTGCCGCGCACGATCGGCCCGGCCAGGAGGTGGGGAAAGAAGGAGAGGTAGACCGCGAAGTCGAGCGGCTTGGCCGGCTCGAGGTTGCCGCGGTAGATGTCGATCACGTAGCTGATCGCCATGAACGTGAAGAAGCTGATCGCGATCGGCAGGCCGACCTGCAGGAGCGGGATGGCCTGGCCGAGCCCGACGGCCTTCGACACGTTGTCGACGTTGACCGAGACGAAGCCGTAGTACTTGAACCAGCCGAGGATCCCGAGGAGGACCGCGACCGTGGCGATCATGGCGCCGCGTCGCCCACGGTCGTTGCGCATCGCGTTGGTCAACCCGCCGCCGAGGAACGCAACGCCGGTGGTCGCCAGCAGCAGGAGGCAGTAGCTCCACCCGACCCAGCCGTAGAAGACGTAGCTGAGGCCGATCATCGCGAGCTTCCACGGGCCCGGGTGGGGGTTGAGCAGCCAGTTCACCGTGAAGGCCACGGCGAAGAAGATGGCGAAGTCGATCGTGGGAAAGAGCATCAGCAGTGGTTTTTGAGAAGGCCGAAACTACTGCCGGCGGCCCGCGTCACCGGGGCACGTCCTCCCGCGTGAGGGCCTGCACCGCTCGCCGGAAGCGCCCCGATCGCCCTCATACCGGAGGTAATGGTGCCGGGTGTCCCCGGGTTACGTGCCGCGCCCGGGCCAGCCGGCGCCGAGATGAGGCGGCGCCGAGGGCCGGCCCGAAGCTAGGACTTGGCCTTCAGCAGTTCGATCAGGGCCGGCAGGACCTTGTGGACGTCGCCGACGATCCCGAGGTCGGCCACCGAGAAGATCGGGGCCTCCTGATCCTTGTTGATGGCGACGATGTTCTTCGAGCCCTTCATGCCGACCAGGTGCTGGGTCGCCCCACTGATCCCGGCCGCGATGTACACGGTCGGCTTCACCGTCTTGCCCGTCTGCCCGACCTGGTGCGAATACGGCACCCAGCCGGCGTCGACGATGGCCCGCGAGGCGCCCGCCGCGCCGTGCAGCAGCTTGGCCAGCTCCTCGATCCAGGCGTAGTTCGCCGCGTCACCCAGGCCACGCCCGCCCGAGACCACCACCGGCGACTCGTCGAGCTTCGGTCCGCTGCGCTCTTCGACATGGCGCTCCACGACCTTGGCCGTGTTCGTCGATGCCACGTCGGGCACCGGCGCGGCCGTCACGCTCGCCGCGGCGCCGCCCGAAGGCTCGGCCACGAACGACTTGGCGCGGATGACGAAGATCGCCGGCCCCTCCCCGGTGAACTTCGCGGTCACGATCTCGCTGCCGCCGAAGACGGGGTGCTGGCTCGACAGCGAGCCGTCGGAAGCCACCAGGCCCGTCACGTTCGTCAGCACCGGCCGGTCGAGCTTGGCCGACAGACGCCCGGCGATGTCGCGGCCGTCGTAGCTCTGTGCGAACAAGATGGCGTCCGGCGCGTTGCCGCCCGTGACCAACGCTGCCACCGCGGCAGACACCGGCACACCCGGGAGCGCCTCACCGATGTCGCCCACGTCGTAGACGGTGGTTGCGCCGTATTCGCCCAGCGGTCCGGCCAAGCCGGCGACGTCGGGGCCCCAGGCGACCGCCTCGACGGTCGACCCGACGGTCCGCGCCTCGGTGAGCAGCTCCAAGGTCACCGGAGTCGGCGCGCCGTCCACGGCCTCGGCCAGCACCCAGATCTTGTCGATCGCCATCTCAGACCACCTTCAACTGCTCGAGGAAGTCCACGACGCGCTGCGCGCCGTCGCCTTCGTCCACCACGATCTCTCCCGCCGAACGCGCCTCCGCTGGGGAGACGTCGGTGATCTCCTCGCGGGCGCCGGCTGCGCCGACCTGCGAGGCCTCGATGCCGAGGTCGGCCACGGTCAGGTTGTCGACCGGCTTGTTCTTCGCCGCCATGATCCCCTTGAAGGACGGGTAGCGGGGCTCGACGACGCCGGCCGTCACCGTGACGACGGCGGGCATCGGGCACACGACCTCGTCGTAGCCCGCCTCGGTCTGCCGCTCGACCTTGACCGAGGAGCCGTCGACCGAGATCGCCTTGGCGAACGTCACCGACGGCAGGCCCATCAGCTCGGCCACCTGCACCGGCAGCGTGCCGGTGTAGCCGTCGGTCGACTCGGTCGCCATCACGACCAGGTCGGGGTTCGCCCGCTTGATGGCGGCCGCCAGCACCTTGGCGGTGCCCAAGGCGTCGCTACCGGCGAGCGACTCGTCGCTGACCAGGATCGCCTTGGCCGCGCCCATGGCGAGGCCGGTGCGCAGCCCGGAGGTCTCGCCCCCCGGTGCCATGGAGACGAGGGTCACCTCGTCGCCTTCACCGCCGGCGAGCTGGAGGGCCATCTCAACTCCGTAGTTGTCGGAGTCGTCCATGATCAGCTTGCCCGAGCGGTCGAGAGTGTGGTCCGGATTGAGCTTCCCGGGGGCCGCTGGGTCCGGGATCTGCTTGACGCAAACGACGACGTTCATGGCGGACCATCTTTGTGGACCAGGCCCCAGCCACGCCATTCGACCGGCTCAGCGGCGGATTTCCGCAGGAATTCGCCGCGCCGGCCGGCGTCGGGCCACCGGCGCCCGGCGTTACAACCGCCGTTTTTTGTTGGTGACGGCGCCCGCCCGCCGGAACCGGTCCGGCCGTCGGGCCCGGCGGCTCCCCGAAGGTGAGGGTCAGGCGACGGGACCGGCGCGGACCGCCGCCAGGGCGTCGCCGATACGGTCGGTGATCACGGCGTCGACGCCCAGGGCGACCATCGCCTCGAGGTCGTGGGGCGCGTTGACCGTCCAGACGTTGACGGCGAGGCCGTCGGCGTGCGCCCGCTCGACGACGTCGGGGGTGACGAAGGTGACGAAGGGATGCACGGCGCGGAAGCCGGACTCAGCGGCCTCGACGAGGGCCTGGCCCGGGTCGGTCGTGAAGCCCAAGAGGGCGCCGAGCGGGAGACGGCCGTCGGCGACCTGGACCGCCAGGAGCGTGGCCGGCTGGAACGACGAGACGATGACGCGGTCGGTCCAGCCCGCCTCGTCGATCACCGTGGCGGTGAGCGCGGCGACGGCCTCCCCCTCATCCCAGCCGGGGTCGCCGGGCGCGTTCTTGATCTCGACGTTGACGACCATCCCCTCGCTGGCGGCGAGGGCGTCGGCCAGGAGCGGGACGTGGGCGGGGAGCTCGGCGACCGTGAGCTGGCAGATCGGGCCGAGGCCGGGGATCTCGGCGTCGTGGTGGACGGCGAGGCCGGCGTCGGCGGTCAGGCGGACATCGAGCTCGACGCCGTCCGCGCCGCGGCGGCGGGCCTCGGCGAAAGCGTCCAATGTGTTCTCGGCGAAACCGTCCTCCGTGCAACCCCGGTGAGCAAAGACGGAAACCACCTCGTTCACATATCCTTCGCGAAGCAGGTGAAAAAATTCACAAAAACTCCTTGCGGGCTTTGACCTGGTTCATTACCCTCTACCTGTTAACCGCTTTTCACGGACGGGCACGCTCTAGGCCCGATCATGTGAAATAGATCACAATGCAGGTGGAGGCACATTCCGATGGCACTCATGTGGAACCGGACCGTCGACTGGGACATGGACGACTGGAGGCGGTCGGCCGCCTGCCGCAACACTGAACCCGACCTCTTCTTCCCCGTCGGGACGACCGGGCCGGCGGTCGATCAGATCGAGGCGGCCAAGCGGGTCTGCCAGTCGTGCGATGCGATCGAGCCGTGTCTCGACTTCGCGCTGGCGACCAACCAGGAGTCCGGCGTGTGGGGCGGCACCTCCGAAGAGGAGCGTCGCAAGCTGCGCAAGGCGTGGCTCGCCGCCCGGCGCTCGCAGCGCGCCGCCAGCTGAGCGTTCCGGCGCTCGCTTCCCCCGCCGCACCCTTCACCTCTTTCGTCTTCACCATCCCCTCGCAGTAGAGCGCCTTTGAGCGCCGACCCTCAGTTCGGGGCGCGCTCGGGCACCGAGATCAGCACGCGGGTCCCCCCGCCGTGCGCCGGCGCCACCGACGTCATCGAGATCGTGCCCTCGAGCTGACTCTCCACGAGGTTGCGCACGATCGACAGCCCGAGGCTGGTCGTCTGCTCGATGTCGAACCCCTCCGGCAGGCCGAGGCCGTCGTCGCGCACTTCGATCACGAGCTTCTTGTCGCCGGCATCGAGCGTCAGGTCGACGTGGCCGACGGGCCCGTAACCCGCGGCGCCGCCCGCACCCTCGAGGCCCGCCGCCC
>DATDIE010000205.1:0-13228 GCA_036521235.1 Acidimicrobiales bacterium
CCGAAGAAGACAAAGCCGAGAGGCGCCGTGGCCCGGTTCGTCTTCGGCGCAGGCGACGCCGGGCTCGACGGCGCAGGGACGGGGATTCTGGTGCGCGAATACGGCACGCAGCGCAAGGCGTCGTGGTGGGTGCTCGCACCAGGCGACGAAGGCCCGCTGGCCGGCCTGGGCCCCGAACCGGGGAGCGAGGCGTTCGCCACCTTCATCCGCACCAGCGACTCGAAGCGCCAGCTGACCACCGACCTGCGGGATCAGCACACCGTCGCGGGCATCGGACGGGGATGGGGTGACGACATCCTCCAACGCGCCCACCTCTCACCCTTCGTCTCGCTCCGCTCGCTCACCCCTGAGCAGCGCGAAGCCCTGATCAAGGCCGCCAACGACGTCATGTCCGAGGCGCTCGAGCTCGAGCGCGCCCGCAAGGGCGGACTCTCCGAGTCGAGCCTGGGCGGACGCTTCAAGGTCCACGGGCGCGTCGGCGATCCGTGCCCGGAGTGCGGGACGAAGCTCGAGCGCGTCTCGTTCGAGTCCTACGAGATGGCGTACTGCCCCACCTGCCAGACCGGCGGCAAGAAGCTGGCCGACCGCCGCCTGTCACGCCTCCTGAAATAGCGATTTCACCGGCACGCTTCTGGGCCGATGCTCAAAAACTCCATCTTCAGCTCAAGCGGGCCCGAAGGTTGAGGCGGCCCCCGTATACAGCCGAAGGCTCGACCGGCGAATTGCGGTCAGTTCAGATGTCGCAGCACCGTGACGACCTTGCCGAAGATCGTCACGTCCCCGGCGGATCCGTCGAAGGTCATCGGCTCGTACGACGTGTTGGCGGGAGTCAGCACGACCTTGCCGCCCTTTCGGCTGAAGTTCTTCACCGTCGCCTCGCCCTCGCCGATACCCGCCACGACGACGTCGCCGTTCTCGGCGTCGGGCTGCTGGCGCACCACCACGTAGTCACCGTCGAAGATCCCAGCGTCGACCATGGAGTCCCCGCGTACCCGCAGCATGAAGGACGGGCCGTTGCCGGTGAACTGTGCCGGCATCGGCAGCAGCTCCTCGATGTTCTCCTCGGCCAGCACACCGGTCCCGGCCGCCACGTCGCCCACGAGCGGCACGTTGTGCACCGCCGCTGCCGGCAGCTTGCTCTCGGTGTCCGGGTCGAAATGCACTTGGATGGCCCGGGGCTTGCTGGGGTCCTTGGAGAGGTAGCCCTCCCGCTGGAGCACGGCGAGGTGCGTGTGCACGGTGGCCGACGAATTCAGTCCGACCGCCTCGCCGATCTCGCGCACCGACGGGGGATAGCCCCGGTCGCGCTGGCAGTCGGCGATGAAATTGAGGATCTGCAGCCGCTTCCCACTGAGGACCTCGGCCATCGGCTTCTCCTTCGGAGTCCACCCCGGCCTACCGCCGGGCCCCTCCCTGGGGCGAACATCAGTTCGTGACACACCACGATACCGACGCAGTCCCTCCATAGCAAACATCTGTTCGCTCTGAGGCCCATCCGCACCTGCGGACCGCACCGTTGTCGGACGCAGCGCCCCGCGGCAGCCGCCGGCACGGACACCTGAAATGACTCGGGCCCCAATTCCTGCCAGAAGACCCTGTTGTCATGGAATTGATTGGTGTACAACCGACATTGCGGCATGGATGAGAAGGGCTCTGGGAAGCCCGCTCCCCGTGCCGGGACTGCGGGCGGTCCCTACACGGGTCTCCTTATTTCTTACCTCTCCCCGCGTGGGGACAGCCCGCGGAATGCGGGCGGCAGTGCCCGGACTGACGACCCGCGGTGTACTGCTACCGGGGATGATGGGAAGCCAGACTTCGACGCGGAGGTAGGGATGGCCACGAAGATCGCACGCCTCGTACCCGAGCCGACCACGATTCCCGATCTCCACGCCACCATGGCGGCTCGGGTCGCAGCCGGCCGGGCGGCCCGGCAGCGCGCCCCGCGGAGGGGGATCGGCGTCTGGGACGAGACGTCGCGTGGGCACGACGCGCTCACGACCGTGCTGGCGCAGAGCGAGAACCGACTGCCCGGGGTCGTGCCGCTGCGGCACTACCGGATGTCGCTGTCACCGTGGAACTACTACCGAGGCGCGGCGGGAGTGATGGCCGCCGACCTTGGCTCACGCCCGAACAGCGGCCTCGAGGTCCAGCTCTGCGGCGACGCGCACGTGTTGAACTTCGGTCTTTGGGCCACCCCGGAGCGCAACCTCAATTTCGACCTGCGTGACTTCGACGAGACGCTGCCGGGCCCGTTCGAGTGGGATCTGGCGCGCCTCGCCGCCAGCCTGGTGGTCGCGGCACGTGAGAACGGAGTGAAGCCCGAGCGGGTCGATGCCGCCCTGCGAGCGGTGGTCGATGCATACCGGCGCCGCATGCACCGCTACGCGCAGTCGTACGAGCTCGATATTTGGTACGACGGCATGCGGGTCGACAGCTTTGTCCACCACTTCGAGAGGGCCGACCGCGGCCAGGTCAAGATCTACATCGAGAAGGACAAGAGGAAGAAGACCAGCGTCGGTGCCTACCCGAAGCTCACGGCGATCGCCGCCGGCCGTCCCCGCATCACCCCACAAAACCCGATCCGCGTGACCTTGTCCGACAAGGAGCAACGGGGCGTCGTCGATACGTTGCTCGACGGCTATCGCTACACCCTCCGCGAGGACCGTCGTGCCCTCTTCGACCGCTTTTCCGTGGTGGACGTGGTGCGACAGGTGGTCGGCGTTGGCAGTGTCGGCATGGTCGTCTACCTCGTGCTCCTCCAGGGCCGCTCCGGAGCCCCCTTGTTCCTCCAGTGCAAACAGGCGAGCGCCTCGGTCTACGAAGCCCAGCTTCGCCCGGCCGCACAGGTCAACCACGGCGAACGGGTCATCGACGGCAAACGGATGGTGAAGTCCGCCACTGACATCTTCGAGGGTTGGGGCGCGCTGGGTGCCCGTGACTTCTACGTCCGCCAATACCGGGACATGAAGCTCATCGTCTCGACCGCCTTGATCGCGCCCCGCCTCGCCCAATTCGCAACCTGTTGTGGCACAACGCTCGCCCGTGCCCATGCCCGTTCAGGGGACTCGATGGCCATCGACTCGTACATGGGCACGGGCAATACGTTCACCAAGGCGATGGTCTCCTTCGCCTATCGCTACGCCGATCAGAACGAGCGCGACCACGCGCAGCTCGTGTCGGCAATCGCCTCCGGTGAGTGTCCGAGCACAGGAGAGTGACGTGCACCCACCCGTCCTGTGAACCATGGGTTCAGAAGTGCGAGGCGAGCCACGCGTGGATGGCCCTCAGCCGGAAGAGCAGCGTGAGGTGCCCGTCCGTCTCGGTGAGGTGAGCGTCGACGCCCGGGATGTGGCGTGCCAGCCATTCACCGTGTTGGAACGGGACGAACTTGTCCTCGCGCCCGTGCCATAACTGGACCGGCACGGCGATGGAATCCAGATCGAAGCCCCAGTCGACGACGTCGGCCACGTTGTCGTCCCACCAGCCTTCGTTCCCCCGGGTGAGGCCGAGTTGCATGGACTTGAGCAGGTAGTCGTCCATTCCCTCGCGCAACGCGGTGGCGTCAGCCGGTGAGATGAGAGTCTCGAACCCAGCCGTGATGTCATCCGCGCTGGCGGCCATGATGGCGTCCCGGTCGGAGGCCACCTTGCGATGGGCGGCGTCGCGGTCCCGCAAGAGCAATTTGATGTCATCGACGTTCTCTTGTCCCATGCCGGTGAAGTAGTCGAGGTCGGTCGGGCCGTACGGGGCGACCGCGGCGAGCGACGCCACCGCGCACACGAGGTCGGGGAGCAGGGCGGCACAGGCCAACGCGTGGGGGCCTCCGCCTGAGATGCCCCAGACGGCGATCCGCTCGTGCCCGAAAGCGGCGGCGATAGTGCGCACGTCTGCGGCGCAGTCGGCGACCACCCGCCCCGGCTTGGGGCTCGATCCGCCATAGCCGGGACGGTCGTAACTGAGCAGCCGGACGCCGTCTTCCGCCGCGTCACGTATCCACTGATCGAGGAGATGGCGCGACCCCGGGCTGCCGTGGTGCACGACGACGGGCCGGCCGGTGGGATCGCCGCCGATGTCGACGCACAGCCGTCGCCCGTCCTCCGTGGTGACCGTGAGCGTCTCGCTGCCCATGCGACAGCACGCTACCCACGTCCTTGGGTGCTGACCGCTTCAGGGATCCGGCAGGGCGAGATGACGACGCCACAGGGCAGCCCGGTGGCATCTGATCGGACAAAGTCCCAGTTCCAAGCGCTGTCACAGCGGATTTCTAGGGTTTGCTCATGTACGAACAGCAGTTCGCACGAGCGGTTGACAGCGAACAGGTGTTCGTGTTCCAATGGCACCTTAGCGAACAGGTGTTCGGATCAGGAGGACGCCATGTCGGTCGCATTTGAGCTCGAGTACGAGACGTGCCGCCCTCGGCTGTACGTCCTATCGGACCAGCCGGCGCGGACCGCACCTTCCCCCCGGGTGCGCCGCCGCCGGGTGGTCCTGGCGGTCGTCGTGCTGGGGCTGCTCGTCCTGTTGGCGTTGCCGATCCGAGCCCTCGGCGGGAACACGGTGGCCCAGGCGGCGCCCTCGCAGGGCCAGGTCTACGTGGTGAAGTCCGGGGACACGCTGGCGTCCATCGCCGGCCAGGCGGACCCCGCCCGGGCGGCTGCGCTGTCGCAACAGCTCGCACGCGAGGTCGGCTCGAACGTCGTGGTTCCGGGGGAGCACGTTTTCATTCCCTGACTATCGTCGGCGGTGTGCGATGTCCCTGGTGCAATGTCGATGACGACCACGTCGTCGACTCACGCCAGGCTGAGGACGGAGGAGCGATCCGTCGCCGCCGCGAATGCCTCGGCTGCGGTCGCCGATTCACGACCTTCGAGCGAGTCGAGGAGGTCCCGCTGTGGGTCGTGAAGCGCAACGGGCTGCGCGAGCCCTTCGACCGGGCCAAGGTGGTCGAGGGCGTGCGAGCCGCCTGCAAGAACCGGCCCGTCTCTGACCTCCAGATGGAGGAGGTCGCCCAGGGCGTGGAGGACACGTTGCGGGCCCAGACGACCGAGCCAACGAGCCAACAGGTGGGTGTGGCGGTGCTCGAGCGCCTGCAAGCCCTCGATGACGTCGCGTACCTGCGGTTCGCCAGCGTGTACAAGGGTTTCGAGGAGGCGGGGGACTTCCAACGCGAGGCCGGGCTCCTGACGAAGACGACAGAGCCAAAGAGGAAATGATCGACGAGACACCGGCCGTGGTGTTGGCTGTCTACGCCCATCCTGACGACGCCGATGTCGGATGTGGTGGGACGCTGGCGCGATGGGCCAAGGGCGGCAGTTCGGTGCATCTGATCGTGTGCACCGATGGTGGCAAGGGGACGCGTGATCCCGCCGTGGAACCGGCGAGGCTCGCGGCCGAGCGGGCTGATGAACTCGAGGAGTCGTCGGGGATCATCGGCTTGGCGACGGTGGACAGCCTCGGATTTCCTGATGGCGAACTGCTGGACACCGACGAGTTCCGGAGAACCTTGGTCGCTCGTGTACGGGCGCTCCAACCCGACGTCGTCTGCGGGCATGACCCGACGGCGATCTTTTTCGGTCAGGACTATTTCAACCACCGCGACCACAGGATCGCCGGCCTGGCTCTCCTCGATGCGGTAGCTCCTGCCGCGGCGCTCCCTCACTACTTCCCCGACGCGGGGCCACCCCACCAAGTGTCTACGGCGCTGCTCTCCGGCACCCTCGAGCCGGATGATTGGGTCGACGTCAGCGACACCATCGAGACGAAGGCGGCCGCCGTCGAGTGCCACCGGAGCCAGTTTGCAGGGGAGAGCGGCTGGGCCGGCGAGGCGGTCCGTCGTCGGGCGGCCGAGGAGGGCCGGAGGGCGGGCGTCGCGTACGCCGAGGGCTTCCGCCGGTTGTCCCTCGGTGCCTGAACCACGCGACGTCCCGACCATCTTGCATGTCGACATGGACGCGTTCTTCGCGTCCGTCGAGGTGCTCGACGACCCGTCGCTTGCGGGGAAGCCGGTCATCGTGGGCGGTGCTGGTCTGCGAGGCGTTGTCGCCTCCTGCACGTACGAAGCCCGGGCCTACGGGATCCACTCAGCGATGCCGTCGATGCGAGCCCGCCAGCTGTGCCCCGACGCCATCTTCTTGCCCGGTCGGCACAGCCGCTACGCCGAGGTGAGCGGACAGCTGCACAAGATCCTCGAGGACGTGACCCCGATGGTCGAGCCGATCGGCCTCGACGAGGCGTTCATGGACGTCGCGGGCGCCGTCCGCCTGCTCGGTCCGCCCGAGCACATCGCCCGGGATCTACGTGACCGGGTGGCGGACGAGCTCCGTTTGAAGTGCGCCGTCGGCGTCGGGCGATCCAAGATGCTCGCCAAGTTGGCGTCCCGTGCGGCCAAACCAAGAGCGAGCCGCGCCGGGCTCCAGCCCGGACCCGGTGTCTACGTCGTCGAGCCCGGCCGCGAGCTCGAGTTCCTCCACGCACACGATGTCGAGGCACTCTGGGGCGTCGGCCCCGCGACGGCCCAACGCCTCCATGAACTCGGAGTGCGGACGGTCGGCGACCTGGCCGCACTGCCGGTCGACGCCTTGGTCCGACGTCTGGGCAAGTCGAGCGGTGCCCATTTGGCGGCCCTGGCCCGCGGTGACGACCCCGACCCGGTCAACCCGAACCGCGCGAACAAGTCGTTAGGTCACGAGGAGACCTTCAGCCAGGACCTGGTGGACGCGCTCGAACTGGAGCGCCACGTGCTGCGCATGGCCGATTCGGTGGCGACCATGCTGCGAGACGCCTCGACCGCGTGCCGCACGGTGACCGTCAAGGTCAAGTTCAAGGACCTCTCGTTGATCACGCGTTCGCATACGCTCAGCCGTCCGATCTCGACGGGCGGGGCTATCGGGCAGGTGGCTTCGGCGCTGCTGGCGGGAGTCGATCCGGGCGAGGGCATCCGGCTGCTGGGAGTCAGCGCGTCAGGACTCACGAAAGCGGGCGCCGACCAGCTCTCCTTCGACCTCGGTGACGGAATGACCGAGGCGAATGAGAGTGCCGCGGCCGTCGAGCAGTCGTGGCAGGACGTCACCGTCGCCGTCGACGCCATCCGGAACCGCTTCGGCAAGACCTCAGTCGGTTCGGCGGGCCATGTCACCGAAGACGGGGTACAGGTCCCCGCACGTCGGGACGCCCCTTGGGGACCGGACGAGTAGAGGGCGACCAGCGGATCCAATAGCCGTGCGGATGGGTATCGGCGAGCCGCTCGGGCTCGCCCCCCGGGCCGATGTGCACGAGCGTCGTGGCCAGGTCCGGCCCGTCGCGTGGCACGGGCGACGGCGGGGTGGGCAAGCCGGGAGTCTCGAACGGTGACTCGCAGTAGAGATGATGGACCGGTCGGTCCACTCCGATGGAGCGGATCTCGGTGGTGAGGGCTCGCTGCTCGCCCTCGTCGAGGTACGCGGCCACCCAGGAGTGGAAGATGACGAGCGGCGTCGCGTCGTCGATCGTCGCCACCACGCGGCGCAGATCGGTGAGCATGTCGCCGCGCTCGAGGCGCGGTGGATGCGCGGAGCCGCGGACGTTCGACAGTGCGGCGCGCAGGCGGATGAAGCGGATCGGATTGTCCGGCCACTGGCAGCCGAGGAGCCACCGCGCGGCGTCGTCCGAGAACGGGTCGACGGGGGAGAGATCGAGTCCGACGCGGGCCGCCATGAGCGGCGGGACGAGCGCAGGCAGCGAACGAACATCGTCTCGGGCCGAGCAATCGATCGAGACGGCGGAGCCGGCGGCGCCCGCGGTCAAGACGCTCCCGTCGGCAGCGGACTCGTATGTGTAGGAGTAGTCGTCGAAGAGGAGATTGAGACCGGCCGAGGTGCCGAGGTCGAGCAACGACAGCGGGACCTCCCATTGGTGCTGCGATGCGATGTGGCAGAGACCCGGCAACAGCGAGCTGCAGCGTCCGACCTCGTTGGTCTGGGTGCTTCGAGTGGCGATCAAGTCTTCGAGCTGCGCCCGATAAGCGTCGCAGAAGTTGGTGAACGCCGCGGTGACCGAACCCTTCGGCCGCCGGAACGGCCGACCTTGCACCTGGGCCACGGTGTCGTAGTAGGCGGCTAGGGGATCCTCGACGCCAGAGAGCAGGAGGTAGTGCACGGCGGCGAGGAGAAGGAGTGGCCGCCGCTGGGGGAGGGGAGCGCCATCGAGCAACGAAAGGACGCGCGCATCGTCGGCCACATGTCGACAGATCTCCGGGTAGATGACCCCGCCGTCACGCTCGACGGTGGCGGCGAAGCCGCGGAAGTGGTCGGGCAGCGGCAGCTCGACCAGCACGGCCGATCAGAAACTGGCCGGCAGCAACGGGCTGATGGCGCCGAAGAAGAACCAGAGGAGGACGAGGAGGCCGACCGCACCCCCGCCGTAGATCAACCAGCGCTGTCGGCGGAAACGCCAGGCCGCGTAGAGCACCCCGCCGCCGACGGCGAGGAACAGCGCCCCCCAGAACAACGTCTGGGTGAGTTGGACGCTCGAGTCTCCCGCCAGTTCCCCGCTGTTGGGATCGGAGTGCAGCTTGATCGTGGGCAGACCTTTGTTGGGGAACAGTTGTGAATGAGCGAGCTTGGCTTGGACGATCAGCCGCGTCGACGCGCTGAAGCGGGGGTTACACGTCGTGAGCGTGAGGTAATTGGCGAAGACGTTGTTGATGACGCTGGTGTCGCTGGGGGAGACGACAAAACTCTTGGTCGTGTTGTAGACGAAGATGCCCTGGAGCGTCGTCACGACGATCGGATCGCCCACCTTGACGCCGTCGAGGTTGTAGAAGGGATGGCCGTACGTGGTCCGGTGCCCGGCGATCGCTGCGTTGCCGCCCTGTCCCGGCAACGGCGTGCCGGTATAGTGCCCGGGGCCTTTTCGCAGGTCAGGGGTGTTCGTACCTTCGACGACCACCTGGTTGATCCCGATGACGGGGATGCGGATATCGCCGATCGGTTCGCCTTCTGAGGGGTCGCCAGTCCTGGGAGCGGTGACCGCCGGCCCGGTAGGCATCTTGTCGAGGGCGGCGGCCTCGGCCAGCGCGTGGCGGATCTCCTGGTTGTTCGTCTCCGATTCCAGCGTGCTCCGCAGTTGGTTCTGGGCATGCGATTCCTGGATCGACGTACCCCAGATTTGGTACGCGGTGAAGAGGAGGACGAGGACCCCCGCCCCAATAAGGATCTTTCCGGTAATTGAAACGGTTTGGCGCAACATCGGATTGAGAGAGATTAGGGCGCTCCGGAATGGGTACCCGGTCAGCCCCTAAGCCCCTCCCTGCTAACGCCCGAAGGCGCCCGGGCTTACGCCGCTACCGTGACCAGGGTCCCAAGGGGGGTGAGCGGGAACACGACGGCCGCGTTGGCAGGTGGCATCTCCACGCACCCGTCGCTCTGGGGGGACCCGTAGGAGCCCCGATCGAACCCGTGGAGGGCGTCGCCGCCGTTGAAATAGCTCACCCACGGGATTCCGGGGTCGACGTAGTGCGAGCCGTCCGGGTTGGTCCCGGTCATGGTCGTCACGGTGTAGCGGGCGAAGACCGGGAACGTGCCGAGCGCAGTCGGAGCACCGGCGACACCGGTGTTCGCCGGCGTGCTGTAGACCTCCACCCCGTTCTTGAACACGGTGGTGGTCTCGGGCAGCGACTCGCTGACCAGCACGTAGTCCCATGGGTTGGCGTCGCCCTTGTTGCTCTGGATGTCGGCGAGCAGATCGGCCCACACCTGAGGTCCGGCGAGCCCGTCGGTCTTCAACCCGTTCTGGTTCTCGAAGTTCATGACGGCGCCGGTCGTGATGACGTTGCCCGTCCCGGGCGTCCACAACGTCGTGAGCGACGCAGGCTGGTCCTGCCAGCGCCACGAGAACGTCCCCACCTGATCATCGGTCTCTTGCGACGGCGACGTCACCGGCGAGGCCGGCGTGAAGGTCAACGGCAGGTAGCCGAGCTCCGCGAGCAGCTGCTGGAGCCGCAGCGTCGAACCCGGTGCCACCGTGAATTGAGAGGTAACATTCTGGGCGAGGCGCTGACCTTCCGAACCCACCACGCCCGCCGCGCCGCCGGGCACGGTGATCGTTTCGGTCGCGCCGGGCACCAGCGGCCCGCTCGCCTCGTACTGCAAAAGAGTCGGTGAGAGAACAGCCCAGGATCCGGCAACCGCCGGGCTCAAGGTCGGCATCGGGCTGCTCGGTGCCAAGTCGGTGGAGAACTGCACCGAGATCGTCGAGCCGGCGACGACGTTCGTCCCGGTCGGCGAGATAGAGGCGACGGTGAGAGCGGGCGGCGGCGCGCTCGGGGTGGCGGCGGCCTGCGACCCGAAATGCTCGACCGCGACAAAGCCACCGGCCGCGAGCAGAACGGCGACGGCACACACCGTCACCACCACCCAGCGCCGTGAACGCTGCTTCGGAGCCGCGTGCTCTCCAGAACTCATGGCATGCGGAGTCTACCGGGGTCCAGCAGGGCCCAAAGTCCCTAATTCCTCCTCAACGGCCGCTGTGATCGCGCTGAGGCGTTCGAGCTCGACCACCTTGGCGCCCCCGGATTCACGAACGTAGAACGCGTCCACGACCATCTCGCCGATCGTGGAAACACGGGCTGATACGACGTCGAGCCCGGCCTCGAAGAGTGCCCGCGTGATGCGGTGCAGCAGACCGATTTCGTCGAGTGCTCGGATCTCGAGGACGGTGGCGGTCTCGGAGGCGTCGTTGTCCACGGTGACGTCGCTCACGGGCAGATGCGCAGCCGAACGCCGCCGGAGGGGGTAGATACGTTCACGCTCCGAGAGTTGCTCGCCGAGCGCAAGCCGATCGGTCAAGACGGCGGCGAGGTCGTCACGCAGTTTCGCCGTGTCCGGCCACGTCCCTCGCGCCACTTCGACGGTGAAGATCTCGACCGCCACGCCAGCTTCGCCGGCGACGTTGGCCGCACGGACGTCCATGCCGTTGAGCGCAAGCGCCCCGGCCACCGAGGAGAAGAGCCCGAGGCGGTCGGGGGCAGCGACGATGACCTGCGGGGGCTGCAGGGAGACAGACGGCAGTCCGGTCGCCCGCACCTCATCGATGAGCCCGCGGTGGGCCGCCACGAGGAGGTCCGGTGGTGCCGGTGCGGCCGCCTCGCCCTGAAGCACCTTGTCGGCGCGCTCGACGAGGTCGGCGACCAACCCGGCCTTCCACGCTCCCCAGGCCGAGGGCCCGGTGGCCCGGCTATCCGCCTCGGTGAGGGCGGCGAGCAGGTGGAGGGTCGTGCGGTTACCGGCGGCCTTGGCGACACGGTCGATGGTGGTCGGGTCGTCGAGATCGCGGCGGGTGGCGGTGTCGGGCAGAAGGAGGTGGTACCGCACGAGGTCGACGAGCACGTCGACGTCATCGGGGGCGAAGCCCATGCGGGTGGCGAGGCGTTGAACGACCTCCATCCCGACGTCCGTGTGATCGCCGGGGAAGCCCTTGCCGATGTCGTGGAGCAGCGCGCCGACGACGAGGAGATCCGGCCGGTCGACCGTATCGGTGAGCTCGGCCGCCAACGAGGCAGCCTCGAGGAGATGCCGGTCCACGGTGAAGCGGTGGTAGGCGTTGCGTTGCGGCTTGTTGCGGACGGCGGCCCACTCGGGGATCAGGCGCACAAGGAGCCCGTGTTGGTCGAGTGATTCGATCTTGTCGACGGCCGGCCGGCCGAGGGCGAGCAGCGCGACGAGCGCGTCCCGCGTCGCCTGGGTCCACGGGTCGCTCGGCGGCGCCATGCGGTCGGCGAGGCGGTAGAGCGAGCCCTTCGCAATGGGTCGGTCGAGCTCGGCGGCCACCGCGGCGAGCCGCAGGGGGAGCGAGGCGTCGTCGGAGACGGGAGCCGACGGGGTGAGCGCGATCTCTCCGTGGACCTCCACGAAGTCGGGACCGAGGTCGGTCCGGATGGCGTCCAAGCCGGCGTCCGGCGAGCGCCGGCGAACCCGGTGCTTCGGCGGCGGCGTGGGGTCCCACAGCTTGCGGCGACGCCAGACGTCGTCGGCGACCCAGGCGATCTGACGGCCCGCCGTCGACACGGCGAGCATCAACGCGTCCGCGTCGGAGAACCCGAGTGCGTCGGCCACCTGGTCCTGGTCCTGGAGGAGCAGCCGGTCATGCTCGCGCTTGGCCATGCGGTGCAACTCCACCCGGATGGCGGTCAGGAGTGCAGTGGCGTCGACGAGCGAGTCCAAGTCGGCGTAGTCGGAGAGCAGCGGCGCATAGGCCGAGATGGCGCGGAGGACGTTGACGTCGCGCAGGCCGCCGTGACTCTCCTTGAGGTCGGGCTCGAGCAAGAACGCGACGTCGCCGGCGGTCGCGCGCCGTTCGGCCATCTGGACCTCGAGCCTCGGCAGGTACCGGGTGCCCAGCCGCTCGCGCCACGCCGCCTTGGCCTTCTCGATGAGGGGGTCCGCCAGCTTGGGCTCGCCCCAGACCACGCGCGCATCGAGGAGCCCGAGGGCGACGCGCAGGTCCTCGGCGGCGGCACTGAGGACTTCTGAGGGCCGCCGCACCGAGTGATCGAGGTGGACGCCCTCGTCCCAGACCGGGTACCAGATGGCGTCGGCGACCGCCTTGATGTCCCGGAACCCGCTGTGGAGCAGCACCACATCCAGGTCGCTGTAGGGGCACAGCGAGCTCCGCCCGTAGCCTCCCACCGCCAGGAGGGCGAGATTCCGCTTGTTGTCGCCGGCGGCCCGATCGGCCAATGCGGAGAGCCACTCGTCGGCCTCGGCGGCGTAGGCGCGGCAGAATTCCTCGCCCATCAGCCCTGGTTGAGCCAGGAGACGGGCCCGCCGGTCGCGGAGTGACGTATCGGCGGGCATGGCGGGAACGTAGCATCGGGGTTGTGAGCAGAGACATAGAAACCAGGAGCGGGAGCAAGACCCCAATGACGTTCACGCATGCGGTCGCGATGACCGTGGTGGCCGTGGTCGGGGTCCTCGTCGCCTTCTGGATCTTGAGCAGCCTGGCGGGGATCTTCTTCTTCTTCGTGAAGATCATCGTCGTCATCGCCGCCATTGCGGCGGTGTTCTGGCTGGTCTCCCGTCTTCGGCACCATTAGCCGGGAGTCCAAGAAGCCGGCCCGGCAGAGGCTGGGGTCGGGCGACACCGGCCGTTAGGCTGGCCGCCCTGCCGTGTACAGGCGCGGCGGCGTGGCCGAGTGGTTTAGGCAGGGGCCTGCAAAGCCCCGTACGGCGGTTCGATTCCGCCCGCCGCCTCT
>DATDIE010000206.1:0-16239 GCA_036521235.1 Acidimicrobiales bacterium
GTGCGCAGGTCTGCCTCGCGGCGGACGGCGACCGTTGTCATGACGCCCGACAGCCCCTCGGCGCGGGCGGCGAGCAGCAGGTTCCACACGAAGGGGTAGATCGAGGCGCCGCCGACCAGCGTGTAGCGCGGGAGGTCGCGGTCGACTGTGGCCAACACGCCGAGGTCGGCCAGGACGAGCAGCAATGCGGGTGCGGTATCGAGCGTCTCGGCGAACGCGGGCGCGGCGGCACCGGCCTTGGCGAACTGGTCCGCCGCGGCCAGCGCCTCGGCCTCCTTGTCGCGGTCGCTGAGCGGCGACCACGGTGTGAACCCGGCGGAGGCCAAGGCGAGGTACTCGTACCAACCGGAGAGGTAGAGGTCGCGGAGAGCGGCGCGTGACGTGGGGTCCTTGACCACGATGACGCGCCAGCCTTGGCGGTTGCCTCCGCTGGGGGCGAAACGTGCCGTATCGAGCACGCGGGCCAACACGTCGTCGGGCACGGACTCGTCGCGGAACTCGCGGACGGCGCCGGTGCTGCGCAGGGTCGTGAGCAGATCGAGGTCCACGAGTTGCCCACCGTAGTGGCCGCTGCTTATGTCTGAGGCATGACGGGGTACGTGGACGCCGGTGGTGCGGAACGACTGCGGGCGCTGGCGCCGTTCCCGCTCGCCGTCTCGCCCATGGCCGGCGGGCCCTCCACGGTCGAGCTCGTCGTCGCGGGCGCACGGGCGGGCGCGTTCGCCTTCCTGGCCGGCGGCTACAAGAAGGCGGAGGAGCTGCGCGCCGACATGGCGGCGGTGCGCGCGGGCGGCGTCGACCGGTTCGGCGTCAATCTCTTCGTGCCCGGTGCGCCGACGGGGGTGCCCGATCGCCTCGAGAACTACGTCGCGTCGTTGCGGCCCCTGGCCGGGTCGCTCGGGACCGAGGTCGGTGCGGCCGACTGGGACGACGACGACTACCCGCGCAAGCTCGAGCTCGTGGTGGCCGAGGCGCCGGCCGTCGTGAGCTTCACGTTCGGCCTGCCCGCGCTCGACGCGGTGCGCGCGCTGCGGGCCGCCGGCTCGCTCGTGCTGGTCACGGTCACCACCCCCGAGGAGGCGACGGGGGCGTTGGGTGTCGGCCCCGACGCGCTCTGCCTCCAAGGCGCCGAGGCGGGCGCCCACCGTGGCAGCCTGGCCAACGACGACCGTCCCGACGCCGACCGCCCCCTGCGGGCGCTGCTGGCCGCCGTCCGGCGGCGCACCCTGGTCCCTCTCGTGGCGGCGGGCGGCGTGGGCGGTCCGGCGGACGTCGCCGACCTCCTGCAGCGCGGGGCGACGCTGGTCCAGGCGGGCACGGCGTTCCTGCGCTGTCCGGAGTCGGGGGCGCCGCCCGCCGCAAAGCAGGCGCTGGCGGACCAGGCGTTCGGTGCCACTGCGGTGACCCGCGCCTTCAGTGGTCGCCGGGCCCGCGCGCTCGTCAACGCGATGGTGCGCGAGCACCCCGATGCGCCGCCCGCCTATCCGGAGATCAACAACGCCACGCGTCCGCTCCGAGCGGCGGCGGCGAAGGCCGGTGCGGCCGGGCGCATGAGCCTCTATGCAGGCACCGCCTTCCGCGCCGCCGAGGAGCGCCCCGTGGCCGAGGTGGTCGAGCGCCTGATGTCAGGATGGCGCCGGTGACGAGCCGCCGGCAGACGAAGACGATCGAGTTCACGCCGCCCGAGGTCGACGGCGTGGCGGACCAGCTGGCGTTTCTGCGCGACGCCGGCGACGGCTGGATCAACCTGTTGCCCGGGGTGCCGGAGGGCTCCTCGGAGCTGGAGACGCAGCCAGCGGGCATCTTCGCGTTCTTCGGCACCCGCCAACCACCGGTCACGATGGCGACGGTCATGCCGGCGCGCAAGGAGCAGCGCCACGCCGAGGGCATGTCGGTCGGCCTGATGCACCCGACGGGCAACCACGCCGTCGCCCGTCTGGCCGAAGCGGGGGTGAAGGTGCCCGAGGGCTGGGTGGTGCGCCAAGACCACGCGCGTCGAGGGCTGGTCCTGCGCACGTCGCCGGGTGCGGCGCCGGTGGACATCGTCACCTGGTGCGTGCAGGCGGGAACCGCCTTGTGCCGGACCGACATGACGGGCCGTTGGCAGGCCGTCGTGTACCTGCCGTAGGTCCCGGAGGATCGAGGCGGCCATGGCGACGGGTGCACGGCGCGACGACGCGGCGCTGACGGCGGGGCTGGCGCGCTGGGTGGCGGCGCACCCGGGGGACGTGCCGGGGGGATCGAGCGCCGATGATCCTTCGGCGGTGACACTCACCGGCCTCGTGCACGCCGACGGCGGCCTGGCGAACGAGACCCTGCTCGTCGAGCTCGGGCCGGGTCGCGACGGCATGGTCGTACGCCTGCCGCCGCTCGACCCGACCTTCCCCGACTACGACCTCGGTCCTCAGGCCGCCGTGCAGAACGCGGCGGCCTCGGCGGGCGTGCCCGCGCCGGCGCCGGCGGTGGTCGAGACCGATCCCTCATGGGTCGGCACCCCGTTTCTCGCCATGCCCCGGGTGCACGGGGACATCGCCGGCCCGGCCCCGGTCTTCGACCCCTACGTGCGCGAGGCGGACGCGGCGCGCCAGCTGCTGCTGCACGACGGCCTGGTCGACTCGGTGGCCGCCGTCCACGTGGTGCCATGGGAGGCGGCGGGCTTGGGCCGTGTGCTGGCGGGCCCGCGGCTCCGCGACCTCGTCGACCACTGGGCCGCGTACGTCGAGTGGTCGTCGGAGGGCGACCCGCTTCCTGCGCTCGCCGAGGCGCTGGACTGGTGCGGCCGCCACGTCCCGCCCGAGCGCGAGGCCGTGCTGCTGTGGGGCGACGTGCGCCTGGGCAACCTCGTCTTCGACGAAGACGGCCGTGTCGTGGCGGTGCTCGACTGGGACCTCGCCGCCGTGGGGCCGCGGGAGATGGATCTCGGCTGGTACTTCGGGCTCGAGTTCATGATGGAAGAGCTCTTCGGCCAGCGCGTCCCCGGGTTCCCCTCGAAGACGGCGGCGCTCGAACGCTACGAGGCGCGCACCGGGGCCACGACGCAGGATCTTCCGTGGCACGAGGTCTTCGCCCTGGCGCGCGCCCTCGCCATCAACGACCGCCACCAACGAATCACCGGCGACCCGCGCCGGCGGGACAACCCGATGGGCACCGTCCTGCTCGGGCGGCTCGAGGCGGCGGCCGCGGGGGTCTGAGGATGGCGCGCGATGCTGTCAGAGCACACTCGTCGAAGATGGCCGACCAGGCCGCCTGCGCACTCCATGAGGAGCTCACATGCCCGATACCGTCTACCTGCCCGACCGCCTCGAGGTGACCCGGGCCATCCCGGCGCCTCCCGCTGCCATCTTTGACGTCGTGCGCAGCCCGGCGGGGCACGTGGCGATCGACGCCTCCGGAATGCTGCAGGACTTCTCGGGCGAGCCCGCGGAGAAGGTCGGCGACACGTTCGTCATCCATATGGACCGCGAATCGCTCAACGACGTCCCCCTCGGCAAGTACGACGTGACGGTCCACATCATCCTCTTCGAGCGCGACAAGGAGATTGCGTGGAACCTCGGACCTGACATCCCGTTCCCGCACTTCTACGGGTATCGCCTTGAGCCCGGTGAAGACGGGGTCACCAACGTGACGTCGTACTACGACTGGTCGAAAATGGGCGACGAGTACAAGGACCGCTTTCCGATCGTGCCGGAGTCGGCCCTGCGCGCCACCCTCGGGATCTTGGAACGGACCGTCAGGAAGGGTCTGTGACCTGACGCAACCGCGCGCCCGTCAGGGGTGGAAGGTCTGCCCGACGAGCCGCTCGCTCAGCGCCCACAGTGCGGCGGCGTGCTCGTCGTCGAGGAGGTACGGCATGAAGCCGTTCACGCCGGGGTCCGCCCCGAGCACCCCGAGGCCGCAGTTGGCGAGGTAGGCGCCGTTGTGGTCGGCCAGCTCGGGCGTGGTGGCGGCCCACACTTGCGTGGCCGCTCCCGCCTCCACCGACTTGAAATGGATGTCGGAGGGCGCCCCGCCGCTGGCGGCCGACCGGCGACGAGAGAAGTCGACCATGTCGTTGATGAGGTCGTCGTTGAGGTGCCGGCCCAGGTCGGTGATGATGCCGCCCGGATGCACCGAGAAGGACAGGAGCCCCGAGGGCCCGGCGCGGCGGGCCAGCTCGCGGGCGAACAGCGCATTGGCCGTCTTGGCTTGCCCATAGGCGACCCACGGCGAGTATTCGTTGTCCTCGAAGTTGGGGTCGTCGAGGTCGACGTCGGCGCGGCTGTGGCCCGCCGACGTGAGCGTCACCACCCGCGGTTCTTCACCCGCCCGCAGCGCCGGGTACAGCAGAGCGGTCAGCAGGAAATGGCCGAGGTGGTTCGTCCCGAACTGGGTCTCGAACCCATCCGCCGTCCGCCCGAGGGGTGCGGCCATCACGCCGGCGTTGTTGATGAGGACGTCCACCGCGTCGTGCTCGGCCAGGTAACGGCTGGCGAAGGCGCGGATGCTCTCCAGATCGCCGAGGTCGGCGACCCCGGGCTCGAGATCCGCGCCGGGGACCATGGCGTCGACCTCCGCCGCTGCACCGTCGGCCCGCTCCGTGCTTCGAGCCACCAAAGTGATGGAGGCTCCGTGGGCGGCCAACGCCCGCGCGCTCTCGCGGCCGAGCCCGCTGGCGGCGCCCGTGATGACGAAGCGGCGACCCGACAGGTCCACTCCCTCGAGCACCTCGTCGGTGGTGGTATCACGTCCGAACGGACTCATCGCCGCTCCTTCCCTCGAGAGGGGCGAGATGCTAAGGCCGACCGCGCCAGCGGGCAATCATCGGGTGCTCCCGGGCCGCCGTGCGCAACGGGTCGCTGGCTGCACTCGCCCCGGGGATCGGGGCCCCTCTGGGACGGCTTGCGCATTTGGTAACCGTGTGGTTACGGTAACAACTGTGTTACCGAAGGCGGACCCGTTCGAAGCGCTGGGCGACGCGCACCGGAGGGAGATCTTGCGCCTCCTCAGCGAGGGGGACCTCGCCGTCGGCCAATTGGCCGATGCCCTCCCGATCAGTCGCCCGGCCGTCTCTCGGCATCTCCGTCTGCTGAAAACCGCCGGCATGGTGTCCGAACGGGCCGAGGGGACCCGGCGCATCTATCACCTTCACGATGAGGGCGCGGAGGCAATCCGCGCCTATCTCGAAACGGTCTGGGGAGCTGCAGCAGCGCGGTTTCGCCTAGTGGCGGAGAACAAGAAGCGGTCATGAGTGACGCCTTGCGGATCGACTTCGAGGTCGTGTGCCCCATCCACGACGCCTTCGAGATCTGGACCGAGCGCATCGGCACGTGGTGGCCGCCGGACCACACCATCAGTGGCGACCCGGCTGCGGTCGTCCTCGAAGGCCGGGTCGGCGGTCGCATCTACGAGCGCACGCAGCAAGGGGAAGAGCTCGACTGGGGTGCGGTCACGGGCTGGCGCCCGCCCGACCAGCTGTCCTATCGCTGGCACCTCGGCGTCGAGCCGGAAGCCGCCACAGAGGTCGAGATCAGGTTCATCGCGCTCGACGGCGTCACGACCAGGGTCGAGATCGTGCAGTCCGGCTGGGAGCGCCTGGGCGAGGTAGGGCCAGAACTTCAACGGCGCAATCACGTCGGGTGGGAGTCGCTCGTGCCACAGGTGAGAGCCGCGATGGAAAGGGAAGGGTGAGTATGGCGAAAGGAACAAAGGACGATCCGTGGGTGCTCAAGACGCCACCAGGGTCGTCGCATTACACGATGTATCGGGACGACGCGGCGGACCCTCCGCAACTGGTCTGCCTAGTCGGTTCCACCAAGCTGACCTATCAGTCCCGAGCGATCGACGATTTGCACGCGTGGCTCCAGGAGGCGGGGGACTGGGTGCCTCTCGGAGCAGCCGACGAACAGAAGGACGCGGCGCAGGACACCGTCGAGGAATGGGGCCGCTCGCCGGACAATCCGGTCGGGGGGTGGTACGGGTTGAGGAAGGGGTATCGAGGTCGATTCGGCATGTACCTGCCGCCACTCCTCGAGGAGCTCGGTCTGGCCGAGGTGACGCACGACGCCCGCAACAACAAGGTCAGAGCGAAGTGATGAGCCGAGCGGTGGTCGTCCGTTACACGGTGAAGCCTGAATCGCTGGACGAAAATGTCCGCCTCGTCCGAGCGGTGTACGACGAACTCGCCGCGACGCAACCCGAGGGCCTGCGCTACAGCACGTGTCGGGTGGACGATCTGACCTTCGTCCACATCGCCGTACTGGAAGGCGCGGTGAACCCTCTCGACGACACTGCGGCGTTTCGCACCTTCGCCGAGGGCATTGCGCAGCGGTGCGACGAGGGGCCGCTGGTGATGGGTGGCGAACTCGTGGGCATGTTTCACACGGCCGATACTGACGGTGCTGCAGAGCGTGGCAGGCATGACGAAATGGGTATTGCCATGAACACGACCGAAAGGAAACAACGCCATGGAGCTTGACCTGTTGGATCTGTATGGACGTGCGGGTGCTTGGACCGGAGACAAGGTGGAGGGCGCGAGCTCGGATCTCGACGCTCCGACGACCTGCGAGGAATGGAACGTTCGGACGCTTCTGAACCACATACTCCAGACACAGCGGTACTTCCTGGGAGCAGCGCGAGGTGAGGACGTCGAACTCTCCTCGAGCCCGCCGGACCTCATCAGTGGTGAACCAACGTCTGACTTTGCGCAAGTTCGCCGCGAGATGCTGGACACCTACTGCGCACCCGGAGCAATCGAGAAAACCGGACCCGCCCTCGGTATCGCGTTCAGTGATCAGCTGATCCACGGTTGGGATCTCGCCGTGTCAACCGGCCAGGACGCAACGATGCCGGACGGTCTCCCAGATGCTGCGTATGCGATGATCCATGGCCGCTTTACCGATGAGCAGCGTCGCGGCGTGTTCAAGCCGGAAATCACCGTCCCGCCCGATTCCTCCGCTCAGGCGAGGCTTCTGGCCTATACCGGACGCGATCCTTCTCTCAAGGGTTGACCGGCCTCCTCGGTGAGCGGGATACGTTGTCACCGCCTCCCCCTGGGCGTAGGGTGAGGAAGGGGCAGCATTCTCGTCTGCGATCCGGAACGATGGTTTCGGGCTACGAACGGATGATGGACCCCTAGGAGGACCATGACCTCTTCTGAGTATCTGCACGTTGCTGCTCAACTCGACGAACACCATGCCCCCGAAACGAACGGCCGAATTGCGGTCTGTCACCGGTGCGGGGCTCGCACGGACAGCCCAACGGGAGTGCACCACGTCCTGCAAGAAGGTCGCGGAAAGCGATCGAGCGATTGGCTCATTGCGCAATCACGGCTCCGAGACATCGCACACTCGCAACTGCGACGAGGCATTTCGTCCGGAGGTTGAGGGCGACAGTCCCGGCGTGCCGGGACACGAACCGCCCGCAGCCCGGCGGCTGTTCGTTTCTCCGACACCGAGACGCAGAGAGCGCTCTCGGACTACCGAAGCTCGACACCGGTAAGGTCGCCGCACGCTTCGAGAAGTCCTTCTTGCGCCTCCAGGCTGCTCGCCGCGGGGTGCGTCTCGCGCGGACGCTGGTGATAGAAGTAACGCCCTGTCACCATGGCCGCCGGGTCGTCGCTCGTCGCGAGCCAGACCTGGGTGACCGGCGCCAAGGACATATCGTCAGGAGCGCCGGGGCCGCCCATCTTCGTCGGCACCCAGCCCGGTTCCAAGGCGTTGGAGAGCACGTCCGGCTAGTGACGCGCCACCGCGAAGGCCAGGACGACGTCGAACAGCTTGGAGTCCGCATACGCCTGTGAGCCGTTCCAAGGGCGTCGCCCCACTGGAGGTCCGAAAGATCCGGATCGCCGCCTCGGTGCACAGCCGAACTCAGGTACACGAGCCGATCCGGCCGGGTCATGAGGGCGGTCACGAGGTACGGCGCCAGCACGTTGACGGCGAAGACGTGCGACAGGCCGTCGACGGTCTGGATGCGCCGGGGCTCTCGGTACCCGACGCCGGCGTTGTGGATGACCGCGTGGTACCTGCCAAGGACGTTGGCCTGCTCGGCGACTTGTCGCATGCCCGAAATGCTCGACAGATCGCCGACGACCACGGCCCCCGCTCCCGGGAACTCGCGGCGGGCGTCGTCGGCCCGTGTGTCGTTGCGGGCATGCAGCGTGACTTCGTGGGCGCCCTCGATGAGGAGGCGGGCTGCCATGAGGCCGAGGCCATCTGATGAGCCAGTGACCAATATTCGGGCCATGAGGGCTCCTTTTCCTCGGGCGCTTCGGCCGTTCTCGACAGCTTTTCGTCTCGACTCGGCCTCACGCTCCGAGGCTATGGATGCAAACCAGATGGGCGTACCGCTTGTATTCCGGTCTGAGGTCCCAACCGACGTCGTGCCGTACTACTTGGCGGGCCGCTTCAGCATGTGCCGCAGTCCCGCCTCCAAGTCGGAGGAATTGAACGCAAAGCCGCGTGACGCAAGGACTGCGGGCCGCACACGAGCGCTGGTAAAGAGCAATGAGTCGGCAAGTTCCGACCCCAGCAACAGTCTCGGGCCGAAGCTGGGCACCGGGAGTACGGCCGGCCGAGCGAGCACCGCCGCAAGGACTCGAGTGAACTCGCGGTTGGTCACGGGGTTCGGCGCAGTCAGGTTCACCGGGCCCCGCACGTCATTGTCCAATAGCCACTCAATCGCTCGGACCTCGTCCTCGAGGGTGATCCAACTCCACCACTGGGCGCCGGTTCCGAATCTCCCGCCCAAGCCGAGCTTGAACAGCGGCAACAGCTTGGGAAGCGCGCCTCCCTCTGGGCTCATGACGAGGCCGGTACGAGCACACACCACCCTGATGCCGGACTCGGTGGCGCACGCAGCTTCGGCCTCCCAACGCACGCAAAGCGAGGCGAGGAAGTCGTCACCGGGTGGGCTCTGCTCTGTGAGCACCTCGTCGCGACGATCCCCGTAGTACCCGATGGCCGAGGCGCTCACCAGGACCCGGGGCTTGTGATCCAGACCGGCCAGTGCGCCGACTAGCAGCGCAGTGGAGCGGGTACGGCTTTCGACGAGAACCCGCTTGCGATCATTGCTCCAGCGGCGGTCGCCCACCCCCGCGCCGGCCAGGTGGACGACCGCGTCAGCAACCTCGAAGCCACGGGCATCGATCGTGTTGCCTGCGGGATCCCAACGAAAGGCGAGCTCACCGGGTCGAACCGTGCGGCGCACGACCCTGACGACGTGGTGGCCGGAGCTGGTGAGACGGGAACACAGTGCCTGGCCGATCGGGCCGCTCGATCCGGTGACCACGACCCGCATAGAAGTCGCAGCCTAGGTGCCGCCTTACCGTCGTCCCTCGGCCCGCCCCCGGCGAAGGGGGATCGTTAGGACTCCCGCCCTGGCGCGCCGTCCAACGCCGCGTGCACCCGCTGTCGAAAGACGACGTACTGCTCCTGAGCCAGCCATGGAAACTCCGGTCGGCGGTCGATCACCTGCGGCGCTTGCACCACTTCGTGCACCGAGAATTGCTCTCGAGTGAGGTCCACCTCGACCCCATCGAGCCGATTCCAGTAGTGGAATCCCTGGCGTGAACCGTCGCGGAAGTGCACCTCGGCCTCGAGCAATTCGCCACCGAAGAGGTCGTTCCCGACCAGGGCCGTCACCGCGCACTGACCCCGAGATGGGTTGGCCGGGGTCCATTTCGCTGCGTCGGTCGGGTCGCATGTCTCAAGGCTCCAAGGTGCCCTGATCGCAGCCTTCACGGTTTCCGACGGACACCACCACTTGTCTCCCCGGGGGGACTCTCCACCGTCTCAGTTAACACCGAACGGTGAGGTCGCCGTGCCGGCGTACTGGCGCAGGCCTCGATGACCCTCGTTAGGCCGCATTGTTCGCGCAGTCGAAACAGGTCCTCGCGGCAGGGAGTGCGGCCAGACGTTCGGGCGAGATCTGAGAATGGCATCGTTCGCAGACCGAATAGCTACCCGTTGAGAGCCGGGCCAGCGCGCGATCAAGGTTACCCAGGTTCGTTCGGGCTCGAGCAAGAAGAGCAGTCAGCTGCGCTCGTTCGTAGGCGATGGTTGATCCCTCGGGATCGTGCTCGTCATCGGAATTGGCGTTCACCGATGCGGCGACCATTGCGTCGAGATCCGCTTGCATCGCCTGGATTTGAGCCAGGGTTGCGGCTCGCTCCGTGTCGAGCACATCACGAATGGCTGTTTCGTCCATCTTTGAGGGTCTCAATCATTCTCGGACTCCATTCCGGTCACCTCAGAACCGGGACCCTGCACCCTAGGGGCCAATGGATTCCCATGATGCCGGGAGCCCTGCGACCAGCGCGCGGGGCTACGCCCTGTCGAATCCCGACCGAACAGCCTGAGCCATCACACCCAGCAACTCAGACAGGTCTCGCTGAAGCTCCTCATCGGAGGACGCGGTAGTGGAGTTGGACGATTCCGCTGCGGAGCCGCCCCTCGTCGAGCAGTGCAAGGTTGATGCGGCCGTGTCCGGGGAGGGCGTCCTTGCCGCCACCGAGCACGACCGGCCAGAGGAACAAGTGGCACTCGTCAACCAGGCCGGCCGCAAAGGCTTGCGCAGCGAGATCAGCTCCGCCCACCGTGACGTCCTGAGCTTCCTCAGCCTTCATTCGCCGAATCGCCTCGGCGTCGAACTCGCGCTCGAGCGTGGTCCGCCCGCTCGATACCGACGCCAGGGTCTTGGAGAACACGACCTTGTTGGCCGCACGCCAGATATTCGTGAAGTCCACGACCCAGGGCGACTGCTCTGCGATGGGTGCGGTCTCCCAATAGACCATCGCCTCGTACATGCGGCGCCCGTAGAGATAGGTGCCGGCCGAGCGCTGGATCTCGTTGATGAAGCCGAAGTACTCCTCATCGGGCTCACCCCAACTGATGCCACCGTCGGGGTCCTCGATGTAGCCGTCGAGCGACGTGTTGGCCACGTAGATCAGCTTGGGCACGGGCAGGCCTCCGAGCGGGATTCTCGACCGAAGATAGTTCCCGAAGTGCACGCGTCGACCCCATCGCCTATAAGAGGCGCATGAGCGAAGTGATTGTGCAGGGAGCGTTCACGCTCGATCCCGACGAACGGGACCGGTTCGTGGAGGCCAGCGTCGAGTCGATGCGATCCTCCCGACGGGAAGAGGGCTGCCTCGAATACGTCATGGCGGCTGACCCGTTGGACGCCGAACGCGTCGTCCTGTCGGAGCGATGGGCATCGATGGAACACCTGCAACAACACCTGGCGCAGCCGAGGACCGGCGGACGGAACACCGACGGGAGACCGGCGCCCCGGGACGTCCAGATCGCCTTCTACGAGGTGACGGCGACGCGCCCTCTGGGTTGAGCCGGTCAGGCGGCCACGGTGCTGCGGCGGACCCAGGTGGCGTACTGCCCGCCAAGAGGGATCCTCCGCAGGTGCCGATCGACGGAGCGGCCGGTCGCGCCTCCCAGCGGCGAGAAGAGGTAGTGGCGAAGCTCAGGCTCCACGTGGGCCGACTCCCGCAACAGTTCGACGGTCTCGCGGGGCGCGAGGAGCACGGCGTCCCGGTCGAGCTCGCAGGTGTTGACCGCGTGACGCGTCAACGGGTTGTAGGGATTGTGCTCGAACACGGCGACGACACCGTCACGCCGGACGACCCGCACCATCTCGCCGACGACCTGGCGTCGCTGTGACGAAGGAACGTGATGGAGCACGCATATGGCCACGACGACGTCGAACGTTCCATCTTCGAAGGGAAGCGTCGCTCCGTCGTACCAGGAGAAGTGGGCTTGCGGCACGTTGTGTTGGGCCTTGATCAACATCTCCGCCGAGATGTCGACGCCGTGGAGGCTTCGCACGCACGGTGCGAGCACCTGATCGGTCGTGCCTGTGCCGCAACCGACGTCGAGCAGTGACAGCCCGCCCAGCGGGCCCAGACGGTCACCAACGATCTCCTCGAGGATCTCAACCTTGCGGCGAGCGTAAAAGGCGGAGTTCCTGCCGGTGAAGGACACCGACCGGTCCACGTCGTCCTCGTAGCCGGATGCGTAGCGGTCGAAGACGACGTCCTGGCCGACCTCATCCGTGGCCTCTACGGCAACCCCGTTCATGCGTCCCCCTTGCGGCCGCGGCGACCACACGCCGTGTCCTGAGAACCCAGTTTTGACCGAGGAGGCGGCCTGCTCCATGGGCCATTGGACCCAGAGCAAACGTAAAAGGGCCGTTGCCCTCCTTGAAATAGGCCTTTTGGCCCATGACGGCAGGGCGGCGCCTTTTTACATTCGAAACGGATGCGGTGCGGGACGGGTGGAACTCGTGCCGATGCGGCGTCGAAGGGGGAAATCTGCCAGTGGACCGCTGCACGCTGCGTGCGCACGTGGCACCGCCGTGCTCTTCGCTCCGGCTCGTGAGGCGGGGGGTCGGCCGGTGAGCACCGTCCAGGAGCAACCGGGGACGAGGGAGAGCGGTCCGCCCACCGGGAGGCCGCGTCCCGCCTCGACGGGGACGCCGCCGGTGGCGGCGACATCGGAAACGAAGAGTCACGATCGTGTCGCAGTCTCCACGCCCTTGCGCGGCGGGCTTGTCGACGCGTGGCGCAGGCATCCCCTCGCCCGCCCGTGCACCGCGTACGTCCTTTCGAGGGTCGCCGTCCTCTTCGCGGCGTTGGGGGCGAAGTGGCTTGCCCCGAAGCTGCACCTGCTCACTGCGTTGACCGCCGGTTGGGACGGAAAGTGGTACCAGCTCATCGCCCAGCACGGGTACCCGGGCCGGATCGTCAACGAGGGCCATGGGAGCCGTTGGGCGTTCTTCCCCGGCTGGCCCCTCGCCATCCGGGCGACGGTCGACATGACCCATCTCTCCTATACCCAGGTCACGCTGTTCCTGTCCTTCGCCTTTGGGCTCACCTCCGCCATTGCGGTGTGGCTCGCGGTGCGAGAGGTCTTCGGGAAAGTCATCGCCGACCGGGCGGTGCTGCTCTACGTCTTCTTCCCCGCTTCGTTCGTCCTGAGCCTGGGATATTCCGAAGGCCTCTTCATCACGGCCTGCGGCGTCTGCCTATACGCCCTGTCCCGGCGCTATTGGCTGACGGCGGCGTTGGCGGCCGTCGTCGGTGGGTTGACGAAGGACTTCGGGATCGTCCTCGTCGCCTGTGTCGTCGTGGCGGCGGGGCACGCCTTCCTCAGGACCCGAACGGCGCGGCCCCTCGCGGCAGTCTTCGTGGCGCCGCTCGGGCTCGGGCTCTGGCTTTGGTTCTCGTGGTCCACCGTGGGGACGCCGTTCGCCTTCTTACAGGCAGAGCGGTTCTGGGGGAACGGTCACTTCGTCTGGTTTGTCACGCCGTTCCTGGCCGTCTTCGACATACTCGCCAACCCCCACGCACTCAAACAGGGTCAGGTGGTGATGTGCGTCCTCGGCGTCGCCTTCGCCTACGTGGGGATCATCCTTTTGGTGAAGGCGCGTGACAAGGGAATTTCGATTCCACCTTCGTGGTGGCTCTTCACCGCCCTCGGCACGCTGGCGGTGCTGAGCTCGTACGAACCCGACAGCGTGCTGCGGTACTCCATGGTCGTCATCACCGCCTACGCCGCCTACGCATGGCGCATGCGCCCCGAGTGGGAGGGCCCGGTCGTGGGCATGTTGGGCCTGGCGCAGGGGATGTTCATGGTCGTCATGCTGTTGGGGAGCCAATACCCGCACTCCGCAGCGCTTTGGCCCTGACCTCCGGCCAGAACTGCGATCCCGCCCGGCGACGCTCGTCTCGCACCCGGCGCGAGCGCATGCAGGCCCGAGTGCCGGTGGCTCAGACGCGGGGTTCGCTCGCCCCCAGCGGCTCCGCTCGACGCACGTGGTCGCCCCGACGCGGCCCCGGGCCGCGGAGCCAGCGCCGATCTACGGGAAGAACGGTGGCGTCACGGGATGGACGACGCCGGTCAGGAAGACGACCGTCAGCACCGCCTGCAAGCTGGCGAAGCCGACGAGGAGCGCGGTCCTGGTGATCGAGCGCGCCTTCCAGGCGATGCCCACGAACAAGGGGAATGCCACCAACGTGTAGCGCGGGATGCTGTTGGTGAAATACGCGCTGAAGGCGATGGCGATGGCGCCGGCCGTGTACACCCACCACGACAACGGGACGCGTCGCTCGCGGGACAACGAGAGCAGGCACACGACGCCGATGTAGACGAACACCACGGCGAGCGTGCAGAACGCCGCCTGCGCCAGCGTCAGCCCGTGCACGCTCAGCGTCAGGAGCGCGGCGAGCGCACGCACGGGCTCCGAGAACCACACGAAGTGCTGTCCCTGCCAGAAGCGCTGCGCCGCCAGGGAGGCGAACGGGGTGCCCACCATGGCCCAGCTGTAGGCCAGGAACGCGGCGAGCCCGAGCGGGGCGATCGTCGCCGCGACGAGTGGTCGCAACCGTCGCTCGCGCCAAGCGGCGGGCAGGGCGACGACGAGGACGCAGACGACGACCACCGCCCCGGTGTTGCGCGTGAGGCCGGCCACGCAGGCGAGAAGCGCCGCGGTGACCCACCAGCGGCGCTGGAGCGCGTAGAGGGTGCCGGCCGCCACCGTGAGGAAGAGCCCCTCCGTATAGGCGAACGAGAGGATGCACGAGAGCGGGAAGAAGACGAGCAGGAGCGTCGCTCGGTCGGCTACCCGTCCGCCGAACGTCCCGCGCACGACGAGCCACACGGCCACGGTCCCGGTCAGCCCGAACACGAACGCGGCGAGGAATGCCGCGTCGGGCAGGCTCAGGCGCGTGACCTCCGCGACGCCGCGGATCGCGGCGGGGAACGCCGGGAAGAAGCCCCAGCGGCTCCCGAGACCCTCTTGGTATATTCGGTCGGGGTAGCCGTGCTGGGCGATCAGGAGGTACCAACGCCCGTCCCAGACGGAGCCGAACGAGCGGTAGATGTCGAGGGACGGATACATGACGCCCGCCACGAGGGCAGCGCCCAGGACCAGGAGGCGGGAGGCGAGGTAGTAGCGGACGGGCCGCAGCAGTGGGCGCCAGCGGGGGAGGGTGGGCGCGGACTGCGGCGAGACCGCCGGCGGCTGCGCCGGCCCGACCCCGAGGGCGGGCGCGGCGGGTTCCGGGGTGCCGTCCGCCGCGACGGGAACCGACGACGATGGATCGACCTCGACGAGGTCGGTGGTCACGCCACGACCGGCTGCGGCGGCGACGGTCGAAAGGCCCATCCGCGCAGGAGTGCGAAGCGCACGAGCGAGGCGACCCCGTTGGCCAGCGTGACGGCGACGAGCGCGGCGGCCAGCGAATCGGCACCGAGGGCGCCGGCGACGAGCAGCGCGGCCGTGGTGCAGCTGAGGCTGACGGCGTAGAGCACGCCGGCGGTACCGAGAAAGCTCGGCCGACGCACCCGGGTGTCGCCGCGGCCCCGTCCGGTGGCCAGGGAGCGGTGCAGGGCAGTGTTGAACAGCGTGCAGAACGCCAGCGCCAGGGCGTTGGCGCCCAGGGGACCGAACACCCGGAAGCCCAGTGCGAAGAGCAGGAGGTAGCTGAGCGTGCTCAGCATGCCGACGCCGGCGAAGGAGAGCAGCTGCTCGGCCGTGGCCTCCTCGTGGTGCCGGCTTTCCATGTGGCGCAATGCGGGTCCGTGCGACAAACGCCAGAGCCCCTTCACGTCTTCGCGCGCCGTCGAGATGATGTGCACGCGCGAGTCGGGGTCGTCCACCCACTCGACGGGGATCTCGCTCACGCGCATCCCGAGGCGCTCGGCCGTGATGAGGAGCTCGGTGTCGAAGAACCAGGAGTCGTCCTTCACGAGGGGGAGCAGCTCGAGGGCGCACTCTCGGCGCAGCGCCTTGAAGCCGCACTGGAAGTCGCTGATCCGGCTGCGCTGGGACGTGCGCACCAGCAGGCTGTACGCCCGCGAGATCAGCTCACGCTTGGGACCGCGCACCACCCGCGCCCCCCGGGCGAGCCGGGTCCCCACCGCCACGTCGCCGTGGCCCGAGAGCACCGAGGCCACGAGTGGCATCAGGCCGGTCAGGGAGGTAGAGAGGTCCACGTCCATGTAGGCGACGACCTCCGCGGTGCTGCTCTCCCAGGCCCGGCGCAAGGCGTAGCCGCGGCCCTTGCGATCGAGGGTTATCGCCTGCACGCCGTCGAGCGCCGTGGCCAGCCGGCGTGCCACCAACGCCGTGCCGTCGGTGCTGCCGTTGTCGACGATCGTCACGAGCGAGGTGAAGGGCAGCGACTCGTCGAGGAACTCGCGTAGCGTGACGATGCGGTCGGCCAGTTGGTGGGCCTCGTTGTACACG
>DATDIE010000207.1:0-5064 GCA_036521235.1 Acidimicrobiales bacterium
CGGCACCGGCGTGCAGCTGCAGCCGGGCCCCGGAGCGGCCGGGTTCATCGACCGACCCACCGGGCTGTCCGGCGAGAGCCCCGAGGTGAGCGGGTCTCCGGGCAAGACGACCGAGCCGGCGGTGGTGACACCGGGTTCGAGCTTGGTCACGGACTCCAAGATCAACGCGGACGACACCGGCCGTCTGGTCTCGGGCACCGACGTCAACAACAACTCGATCCCGCCCGACACTTTTGTCGGTGCGGTCAGCGACACCGGGCCGTACGCGGTGCCGAACAGCGCCAGCAACACGTCGGCGTCCAACAACTTCGCCAAGCCCTGGATCGGCACGTTCCAGCTGCTCAACGACAGCGGCCAACCCGTCTCGCTGCCGAGCGGCTTCAACGGCACCGTCACTCTCGGTGCCGAAGGCGCGACGTCCACGGTCGGAGGCACGAACTGCCCGAACGGCAGCGAGGCCGCAACGACTGCAGGCTGCGTCACGGCCGACCCGCTCTACGACCCGACCGACTTCACGGCGGGCGGTGGCGACACCGGCACCGTGTTGATCAGCCCGCTCATCAAGCCGGGCACGGTCTCGAGCACGTATTACAACCACTACAGCGCCCTGCGCACCCTCGAAGACCTGTTGCTGACGGGGTCGACGTGCACCGAGCCCAGCAACGCGGACACTCCGCTCGTGGCCGGCACGGTGTGCGGCGGCCTCGACGGCAAGGGTCACATCGGCTATGCAGCGCAGTCCGGCCTGGCCGACTTCGGGCCCGACGTCTTCACCGCCGCTCACTTCTCGGCGGTGGCGGCACCCCCGGGGTACAAGCAGCAGGGCACCACGACGCCCGCCGTGTACTGCCCCAAGCACGCCAACCTCGGATCGAACGGGCACAACGGCGCTGACGGCGCCGGCCACTACGGCGGCCGCGGCGGCTCTGGCGGAACAGCCGGTTGTGGTAGCGCCGGCGGCAACGGTGGCGCCGGAGGCTCCGGCCACAGCGCCGTCGGTCACGGCGGCGATGGCGGCAACGGCGGCAACGGGGCCTGCCAGCCCGAGGAATGGGTCGACGGAGCGTGGCTCACGTCGGCGGGCGCGGCCACGACGCCGACCGACACCCCGCCGTGTGACGGCATCGGAGGGACCGGCGGCAAGGGTGGCAAGGGCGGCAACGGGACGGCGACGACGCCGGGGCAGAACGGCGGCAACGGTGGCGATGGCACCCCGGGGGTCCGAGGCACCGACGGCACCAAGGGAGCGAACGGTTAGGAGCCGCAGAGGACAAGCTCTGGTCCCACGGTTTCGTGGGACACGTGACAACTCGGGCCGGGCGCGCAAGCTTGGCCCGAGTTGTTGCGCGTGCACCGCCACCGCGCTGCTGGGCCTCGTGTTCGCCGGATGTGGCGGCGGCGGGAGCGGGAGCGGCGGATCGTCTTATCCCTCCGCCCTTCCGGGCAAGCCCACGGCCACCTACCCTTCGTTCCTCCCGAAGAACACGCTCGACCCGGCCGTCGACCGCACCCTGGTCGGCACGGAGGCTAAGCCGGCCCTGCAGGTCGAAGGGCTGCCGATCGAGGTGAAGACGAAGAGGTTCGACGTGCGCGTGACGGTGAGCGGGCCGATCGTCCCCGGCGAGGGCCTGCCCTACCAGCCGGACGCGACGACGTCGACGTGGACGGTCACGATGAAGGACGCCACCGCGGACGTGCCCGTCTCGCCGTCGGACTTCCACTCGGTCGACCACCTCGGCTCGGTGTTCGTCATGGGCCTGGTCCCGGGTGAGCACGCCCCGCCGCCCAGGCTCCACCCCGGGCAGTCGCTCACCTTCCAGCTCCGGGCGTACGAGCTCACGGGCGAGGGGATGATGCAGTGGGCGCCCGACCACAAGCACGTCGTCGGGGACTGGGACTACACCGTCGAGAACGACTGACGTCGAGAGCACCGACCCGGGCGCGCCAGTTCCGGCGCCGCCGGAACCCCGACGGCGCGGCCCTCCAACCTCCTCGCCGATGCCGTGGTTAGGCTTTCGGCCACCGAAGCTGCGGTCCGCAGCTACCGCCTCGAGGAGTGAGAGGACGCCACCGTGATCGCTGCCGTGAATTCGGGGTCCTTCTTCCTCGGCCTGATACTCGGCGCAATCCTCGGCGTCATCATCATGATGGCCGCCAACAACTTCGCGAAGAAGTTCGGCCGCCCGCCTTGGGGCATCCCGCCGCCCGTGTGGTTCGTCATCGGGCTGATTCTCGGCGTGATCGGCGTGGCGCTCTATCTGGTCGCGCACTTCACGTCCAGGGCGAAATACGCCCGCAACGCCGGCATGACGTCGGGGTACGGGTCGCCTGAACCGCCTTATCCGGCGCAGTCCTATCCGCCGCCGTCATACCAGCCGCCACAGGCTCCGCCGATTGACGCGCCGACGTGGGCGCCCCCTTCCACGAGCGTGCCGCCCGACGCCGAGGGCATCCCGCTCCCGCCGACGGAAGAACCACCACCCGCGTCGCCAAACTAGAGCGCTTACAGCTCGGGCACGCGCCAAGGCAAACGAGGATCCGCCCTCACCGGCGGCGCCTCGGGGTAGGGGCGCCGGCGCCCCGCGCCCTAGGTGAAGGCGTGGACGACGGCGCGGTAGTTGACGCTCGGCGCCGACGGCACCGGCAACGGGATCCCGCCCATCCGCGCCCCGACCTTCTTGCGCAACGACGGGCCCCCGGCCGGCCGGGGCGGCGGGCCCACCACGGTGCGCACGTCGCGGAAGCCGGCGGCGCGGCACAGGTTGTGCAGCGCCTCGATCGTCGGCACGTACCAGTTGCCGAAGTCGGTGCGGAGCGAGCTGCCGGCGTGGAACTGCAGCAACACCTCGTTGTCGAGTCCCTGGAGGTGCACGGCCTCCGTCTCGATGACCGCCACCTCCTTGGTCACGGCGCGCACCCGCTCGAGGCAGGTGAGCGGCTCCTTCATGTGGTACAGCACGCCCAGATACAGCACGACGTCGAACACCCCGAGCTCGGCGAGGTCGACCTTGACGAAGTCGGCCACCACCGGCTCGACCTTGGAGTCGAGGGCGGCCTTAGCGAAGTTGAAGCCCCGCTGGCCCGGCAGGTCGGGCCGCCAGAAGTCCGTCTCGTCGCGCGACTGGTCCGGCAGCGTGCCGTTGCGGATGCACTCCTCCCAGTAGGCGCCCCGGGCCACGAAGTCCACGCCCCAGGCGTAGTGGTCGATGGCCACGACGCGGCTGGCGCCGGCCTTCTCGGAGGCGAAGGAGAACTTGCCGTCCCAGGCGCCGATGTCGAGCACGCTGCGGCCGCTGACCTCGGGCAGGACGCCGGCCGAGGTCTCCTGGACGCTGATGCCCTTGGTGACCACGCCGTTGCCCAGGTCGATGGTGTGGTACCACCCGAAAGCGTCGGCCTGGCTCTGCAGTTCTTCGGGTGTCGTCACGGCCCGAGAGCGTAGCGAGCGCGGGGTTACCCCTAATTTGGCCGGGTGCCGCGCCCCGTTCCGCCCCAGGTGATCCCGCGTCCGGCCGACTGGCGGCCGGGTGGCCCACCGCCCTGGGCCGACCTCCCGCCGGAACGCCGGGCCTCCATCGGTCTCGCCCAGGTGCTCAATGCGCTGGCCGCAGCCGGGCAGGCCGGCCCGGCGCCCGACGACGTGGGAACCGACGGGATCTTCGAGGCACCGGTCGTCGGCGAGGCCCCCTCTCTGCCGCGCCAAGTCAACTCCGCCGTCCTGGCCGCGCTGTTCGACGAGGACGGGGAGGCGCGCATCGTGCTCACTCGCCGTTCCGTCGATCTGCGGACGCACCAGGGCCAGGTCAGCTTCCCGGGCGGGCGCATCGAGCCGGGCGAGGACCCGACCGCGGCGGCGCTGCGCGAGGCCTTCGAAGAGGTCGGGCTGGACCCCGCCCTCGTGAGGACAGTCGGCTGGTTGCTCCCGTTGCTCACCATGGTGTCCTCGTCGTTCATCCTGCCGGTGCTCGGCACGCTGGACGCCCGGCCGCAACTGCAGCCGAACCCGAGCGAGGTCGAGCGCATCTTCGACGTGTCGCTGGCCGACCTCGCCGACCTCACGATCTTCCACGAGGAGCGGTGGCGCGTTCCCGGCCGCGTGATCGAGGGGTCCGACGACAACTCGTTCCCCGTGTGGTTCTTCGAGGTCGCCGGCGAGATGATCTGGGGCGCCACCGCGCGCATGCTGCACGAGCTGCTCGACATCGTGCTCGCCGACAGATAGTTCGTGGCGTCAGGGCGACCTGGGCGCTCGACCTGCCGCCTTCCCCGTCGGCGGGACCGGCTCCGGCGACGCGCCGGCCCCGGCGGGCTGTATCAGTCTTCGAAGCGCACGGAGAGCGAGCCGAACGGGCCGAACGCCACCTGGAGCGAGTCGCCCGCCGCGACCGGTACCGGCGCGACCACCGAGCCGCAGATGATCCGCTGTCCGGGCTCGAGCGTGGCGCCGTGTGCGGCGAGGTACCCCTGGACGAACGCCACGGTGGTGGCGGGATCCTTCGCCATGCGGCCCTCGGCCAGGACGGCCCCGCCCTTCGCCACGGTCGCGACCATCGCCATCGGGTCGGCGCCGGGCATCTCGGGGCCGAAGACGACGTGGCGGTGGCAGACGTTGCCGGCGAGCACCGACTCGATGTCGGAGAAGTCGATGTCGAGGTCGACCAGCTCGAGCGCGGGCCCGACGCCCGCGACGGTGCCGTCGTCGCCCACCCGGGCGGCGAGCTCGACCTCGACGGCCGGCGCCACCCACCCCTCCAGCGAGACGCCCGCGCCGGGGGCGACGACACGCGTGTCGGTCAGGTAGCCGACGACGGCCTCGTGCAGGCCGAAGTGTTCCTGGATCGCCGGCGTGTCGAACCCGATCTTCCAGCCGACGCCGACCGCCCCGTCGCGCAGCTCGGCGTCGCGTCGCTCGAGGAGGGTGCGCATGGCCCGCGACACGGCGGCGGAGGCGTCGGGTGCGGCCACGATCGCAGTCTCGCGCCGGCGATGCGCCGTCGCGGCCTCCGCCCGGCGCCGGCGCTACAGGTCGCTCGGAGGGTTGTGCTCCTCACCCACGGCACCGTC
>DATDIE010000208.1:0-12062 GCA_036521235.1 Acidimicrobiales bacterium
AGCTTTCCAAGCGAGATCCGCGATGCGTCGCGACTCGACGGCTGCGGGCATCTCAAGTTCCTCTTCCGGATCGTGGTGCCGATCAACCGCCCGGTCATCGGCGCCTTCGGCCTCTTCGCCTTCCTCACCTCGTGGAACCAGTACCTGTGGCCGCTCGTCGCCACCGGCGGGTCGACGCCGCTCTACACGGTGCAGCTCGGGCTCAAGCAGCTGCTCGGCACGCAGGTCTCGGAGATCCCCGTCTCCCTCGCCGGCGCGGTCATCGCGTTCGTGCCGCTCGTGATCCTGCTCCTGATCTTCCAGAAGCAGCTCGTGCGAAGCCTCACGGCGGGCGCCGTCAAGTAGTTCCACTGCGGCCGAATTAGGCCCCGGTTGAGGTTTTCAATTCGCCTAGGAGGTCGCCCTCAGGTCGACTCCGGAAATTTCTACGTTGGCCTCAACATTTCGGCGAAATCCACTCCGCCCTCATGATTCCGCGCCGAAACTTGAGGCCTCTGCCCATGAAAAACGAGATCCGGCAGGGATGGTCGAAATGGAGACCAGTTCAGGCTCGTAGGAACGACGAACGCCGAGCGACCACAGCGTGACCGGAGAAAGAGCGCGCCCGGCACAGGGTGCCCCCGCCGAGGCCAGACGCCGGTGCTAGGCAGTAGGCATGCGCCCCGCCCGCCGTCTGCGGCTCGCCGCCGCTGCACTCTTCGTCACGTCCGTCGCCACCGCGACCACGGTGACGACCCTCGCCGCCGGCGCGCCCGCGGGCGCCGCCACCAAGTTGCCCGGCTGCAACCTCTCCGCGCTGTCGAAGCACAGCGGCATCGTCGACATCACCTTCTGGGAATCCGCCTCCTCGGCCAACCTGCCGGTGCTTCAGGGCATCGCCAACGCCTTCAATTCCTCGCAGTCGAAGGTCCACGTGACGCTCGTCACCCAGAGCGGCTACGACGACACGTGGCAGAAGTACGAGGCGGGGCTGACCAACGGCCAGCTCCCCGACGTCGTGCAGCTTGCGGACGTGCGCACGCAGGAGGCCATCGACACCGGGTCGTTCCTGCCGGTGCAGTCGTGCATGAACGCGTCGCACTACGCGACGGGTGACTACCTGCCCCGGCCGCTGTCGTACTGGAAGGTCAACGGCGTGCAGTGGGCCCTCCCCTTTGCCGTCTCGGCGCCGATCGTCTTCTACAACGAGAACGCCTTCACCAAGGCCGGGCTCAACCCGAACGACCCGCCACTGACGCTCCCCCAGCTGCTCAGCGATTCCAAGGCGCTCAAGGCGTCGGGCAGCGGCATGGCGCTGGTACTCGACCCCTGGCATCTCGAGACGTGGCTCGCCACGGCGAATCAGCTCTTCGTGAACAACTCCAACGGCCGCAGCGGTCGCGCCACCAAGGCCGTCTTCAACACCAAGACCGCTGTCTCGATCTTCAGCCAGCTCAGCCAGATGGTGCGTTCGGGTGACGCCGCGACCAACCCGTCGACCGGGCCGGACGCCTACGACAACCTGCTCGGCATGGGCAGCGGCAAGTACGGCATGACGATCGAGACGTCCGCCGCGCTCGGCGCGGTCACGCAGTTGCTGGGGGCGGGCAAGTACTCGACCGTCAAGCTCGGCGTCGGGCCGTTCCCCGTCTACAGCTCGTCGACGAAGGGCGGGGTCGAGCCGGGCGGCTCGGGCATCTACATCTCGAACAAGGCCCCCGCCCTCGACCAGGCGGCGGCCTGGACGTTCGTCAGCTACTTGATGAACACGCAGAGCGTCGCCACCTGGGCGGCCGGCACCGGCTACATCCCCGTCCGCAAGTCTTCGACGCAGACGGCGACCGTGCAGCACCTCTGGGCCACCGAGCCGGGGTACAAGATCGCGTACAACGAGGTGAACAACGGCGTGAACTCGGCCGCCACTGCAGGCTCGGTGATCGGCCCATACGACGACGTCCGCACCGACGTGCTCAACGCTGAGACGTCGATGTACACGAGCGGGGTATCGCCGTCGAAGGCGGTGTCGAACGCAGCGTCCGCGGTCAACCAGACGATCGCCGGGTACAACGGCCGGCTCTGACGTCGTCGGCTCGTCGGTTGCTGAGCGACTGGATCGTGTAGTCGGCCCGCTCGGAGGAACTCAACCAGTCCGAACCCTACGGCGACGGGCCTGGCCAAACGGGGGATGCCGCCCGTCGCGGTGCGTCCGCAGCCGCCACCCGCCGGGCGTAGTGTCGATTCGTCGAAGCAGCATCCGAAAAGGGGAGGCCGCCAGTGGCCATCGAAGTGGTCCGGGGCTACGAGCAGATCAGCCCGAAGGCCTACGAGCACCCGGCTGACAAGGCGGCTACGACCGCTCTGCACTCGGTGCCGCTGCTCGACACGGTGGTCAAGCGGCTGACCGACCTCGGCCACGAGCGACGGCTGCGCCAGATCGTGATGGGCAACGCCATCCGCCTCGGGCCCGGCCAGGTGCCCGAGGTCTTCCAGACGTACGTGCGCTGCGGTCGCATCCTCGACCTCGACAGCACGCCCGATCTCTACCTCATCAACAACGCCGAAGTGAACGCCATGACGATCGGGGCCAAGACGCCGATCGTCGTCGTCAACTCCTCGATGCTCAAGTCGTTCGACGCCAAGGAGGTCGAGACCGTCCTCGGTCACGAGCTCTCACACGTGTTGTCGGAGCACTACTACTACACGACGGCGCTCCTCCTCTTGAGCCAATTCATGCAGGGCGCGCTGCCGCGGTCGTTGCTGCTCGGTCTGCCGGTGCGCGCCATGTATCTCGCGCTGCTCGAATGGCACCGCGCGGCGGAACTGTCCGCCGACCGCGCCGCCGCGCTCGTCATGGCCGACCCGCTGCAGCCGTGCCGTGTGCTGATGTCGTTGGCCGGCGGCTCGGTGGAAGGCATGAACTTCGACGTCTTCCTCCAGCAGTGCGCCGACTACGACAGCGAGGACGACCTCTTCTCCCGCCACACGCGGTTCTGGTCGGAGCTCAACCTCACGCACCCGGTGGCGGTGAAGCGGGTCAAGGAGCTCATGGAGTGGGTGCAGACCGGCGCCTACGACCGCATCCGCGACGGCGACTACCCGCGGCGCGGCCAGGAGCCGCCGCCGTCGGCGGAGTACGAGGACGCGGTGGCGCACTACCGGGAGCGCTTCTCCCGCATCCTGGAGCGGGCGGCGGGCGGCGTCCAGGAGCTCGGGCGCAAGTTGGGCGGCTGGATCGAGCGCATGCAGAGCTCGACGTCCGGCGAGGGCGACGCGGGCGAAGACGACGAGGACTGGCGAGACCCCGACTGAGGGAATCCGCCCCTTACTCCAACCCCGGTCGTAACCTCTTGCCCGAAGGTCGGGCTCGCCCCCGACGGGCAGCCCGGCGACGACGCGGGGTCGATCAAAGACCCCGCCAGACACAGGAGGCTGGGGCATGGAGAACAAGGGAGAAGGCTGGCTCGTCTTCGCGGCCATTGCGCTGGGCGTGGCCGGGATCATGCGCATCTTCGACGCCATCTGGGCGTTCCGTTACCACGGGGCGGTGCCGGAGAACCTCCAGAATGCGCTGTTCGGCACGACCCTCAAAAACTACGGCTGGCTGTGGCTGATCGTCGGGATCCTCCTGATCCTCTGTGGCTTCGGCGTGCTGGCCCGCTCGCAGGTGAGCCGGTGGATCGGCATCTTCGCCGGGGCGGTTGCCGCCATCAGCGCCATCTGGTGGATGCCGTATTACCCGATCTGGTCGCTGACCTACATCGCCCTCGGCGTCTTCGTCATCTACGGCCTGGCCGTCTACGGCAGCCGGGAGCCCGTCACCCAGTAAGGCGGTACAACCGGCGGTTGCAGTCGTAGGTCCAGGTCACCGCGGTTGAGGTCTATTCCCGACTAAACGACTTGGATTTAGGTATTCGCGTGCATTAGTCTGTTTAAATGCACACCAGACGCCTTCAGATCGCCGCGCCCGGAGCCCGGCCGGGTTCCTCGTTGCGCGCCCGAGGACTCGGCCGGCACGGGCTCGTCGCCCTCGCCGCCGGGGCCACCATGGCCGCCGCGCCCCTCGCCCTCGTCGCGCTGCCGGGCGTGGCCGGCGCGCAAACCGGCGGAACGGTCAACCTGGTCGCCTACTCGACGCCGAAGCCGGCGTACACCGTCCTGACGCAGGACTTCGCCAAGACGAGCGCGGGCGCCGGCGTCACGGTCTCGCCCAGCTTCGGCCCGTCGGGCACGCAGGCGACGTCGGTGGTCGACGGACTGCCGGCCGACGTCGTCAACCTGGCGCTGGAGCTGGACATGGCCAAGCTCGTCAAGGCCGGCCTCGTGTCGAGCTCGTGGGACAAGAACGCCACCAAGGGCATGGTGACCGACTCGATCGTGAGCTTCATCGTGCGCCCGGGGAACCCGAAGCACATCACGACGTGGGCCGACCTCGTGAAGTCGGGCGTCGGCGTCATCACGCCGAACGTGTTCAGCTCCGGCAGCGCGAAGTGGAACATCATGGCGGCGTACGGCGCCGAGATCAACCAGGGCAAGAGCGCGAGCCAGGCCAACGCGTACATCTCGAAGCTGCTGCACAACACGGTGGCGCAGCCCTCGAGCGCCAGCGCGGCGCTGCAGACGTTCCTCTCGGGCCAAGGCGACGTCCTCTTGGACTACGAGAGCGACGCGCTCTACGCCAAGAGCAAGGGGGAGCCGGTGGACATCATCACGCCGCCGCAGACGATCCTTATCCAGAACCCGATCGCCGTGACCAAGACGGCGGGGACGCCGGCGACGGCGTTCGTCAAGTACCTGCTCTCCCCCGCCGGCCAGAAGGTCTGGGGCCAGCAGGGCTACCGGCCGGTGCTGGCGAGCGTGGCGGCGCAGTTCCACTTCCCCAAGCCCAAGACGCTCTTCACGATCGACAGCCTCGGCGGCTGGACGACGGTGAACACGAAGTTCTTCGACCCGACCACGGGGATCGTCGCCAAGGACGAGGAGTCGCTCGGCGTCTCCACCGCGAGCGGCTAGGACGACAACGCAACCGGGCACACCGACACGGTGAGCAACCTGGACGCCACGGTCGCGGATCTCGGGGGCCGGACCCCGGTCCCGGGTCCCGCCCCGTCCGAGCGTGGGCCAGGGCGGAGGAGGACCCGTCGCGACTCCCTTGCGGCGCCCTCTTCCGCCCTGGCCCCCGCCGGCGCGGTCGGGGCCAAGGCGGCCGGCCCGGCGCTGGCCGTCACGTACCTCTCGCTTCTCGTCCTCCTCCCGGTCGCCGCGCTCATCACGAACGCGTTCAGCCACGGCTGGGGCACGTTCTGGGCCGCCGTCACCCAACCCGAGGCGGTCGCCGCACTCGAGCTGACGCTGGTGCTGGCGCTGATCGTCGCCCTCGTCAACTCCGTCGCCGGCCTGGCCATCGCGTTCGTGCTCGTGCGCGACGACTTCCGGGGCAAGGCGTTCGTGAGCGCGCTCATCGACCTGCCCTTCGCGTTGCCGACGATCGTGGCCGGCCTCACGCTGCTGGCGCTCTACGGCGCCAACAGCCCGTTCCACGTCGACCTGGCGGGCACCCGCCTCGGCATCGGCGCCGCGCTGCTGTTCGTGACGCTGCCGTTCTGCGTGCGCAGCGTCCAGCCGGTCCTGGCCGAGCTCGACGCGGAGATCGAGGACGCGGCGTCGTCGCTCGGCGCCACGCGACGACAGGTGCTGCGGCGGATCTTGCTGCCGGCCCTGCTGCCGTCGGTGCTGGCCGGCGCGGGCCTGGCCTTCGCCCGCGCCATCGGCGAATTCGGCTCGGTCGTCCTCATCTCGGGCAACCTCCCGTTCAAGACCGAGGTGGCGTCGTCGTGGATCTTCAGCCTCTCCCAGAGCGACGACCTCCCCGCCGCGAGCGCGGTCTCCATCGTCCTGGTCCTGATCGCCCTCGTCGTGCTCGTGGCGATCGGGTGGGCCCGCCGGCGCTTCGACGTCCCCGAGACGGTGTGACGTGAACGGCTCCCGCTGGCGCCTGCCGCTGCGCTTCGGCGTGCTCGGCTATCTCGCGTTGTTGGTCGTGCTGCCCGTCGGCACGGTGTTCTACCGGGCCTTCGAGCACGGGCTCGGCGCGGCGTGGGACGCGCTGACGACGGCGGACGCGTTGCACGCGCTGTGGCTCACGCTCCTCGTCGCGGCAATCGCCGTGCCGTTGAACACCGTCTTCGGCGTCGGCGTCTCGATCATCCTGGCCCGGCACCGCTTCCCCGGCGCCTGGCTGCTCGACGCGCTGGTCGACATCCCCCTGGCGCTGTCGCCCGTCGTCATCGGCCTGGCGCTGATCCTCGTCTACGGGCACACCGGCTGGCTCGGCAACTGGCTGGCGGCGCGCGGCATCACGGTGATCTTCTCGGTGCCGGGCATCGTCATGGCGTCGGCCGCCGTCTCCCTGCCCTACGTCGTGCGCGAGGTGCTGCCGGTCCTCCAGGAGATCGGGACCGAGCAGGAGCAGGCGGCCCGCACGCTCGGCGCCCGGCCGTTCACCGTCTTCCGCCGGATCACGCTGCCCAACATCCGGCGCGGCCTGGCCTACGGCGTCACCCTGACCACGGCACGCGTGCTGGGTGAGTTCGGCGCCGTGGCGATCGTCTCGGGGGCGATCGCCGGCAAGACCGAGACCCTGACGCTCTTCATCGACGACAGCATCAGCAACCTCGACCCGCAGAGCGCCTACATCGGGGCGGTCGCGCTGTGTCTCGCCGCGTTGATCGTCCTCCTGTTCTTGACCCTGACGGACCGCAACCGCGAGGCGTGGCACGGAAAGGCCGCCGCATGAGCATCCAGGTCGAGTCGATCTCCAAGCGCTTCGGCGACGCCACCGCCCTCGACGACGTGTCGCTGGAGGTGGAGTCGGGCTCGCTGACCGCGCTGCTCGGCCCCAGCGGCGGGGGCAAGTCGACGCTGCTGCGGATCATCGCCGGCCTGGACACAGCCGACGCCGGCGTGGTGCGGATCGAGGGCCAGGACCTGACGAACACGCCGGCGCGCAGCCGCGGCGTCGGGTTCTGTTTCCAGCACTACGCGCCCTTCCGCCACCTGACCGTGCGACGGAACGTGGCGTTCGGCCTGGAGATCCGCCGCCGCCCCAAGGCCGAGATCAAGGCGCGGGTGGACGAGCTCCTCGAATTGGTCGGGCTGTCACACCTGGGCGAGCGCTACCCGTCGCAGCTCTCGGGCGGCCAGCGCCAGCGCATGGCGCTGGCCCGGGCGCTGGCGATCGAGCCCAAGGTGCTCCTGCTCGACGAGCCGTTCGGCGCGCTGGACGCGCAGGTGCGCACGCAGCTGCGCCAGTGGCTGCGCGACCTGCACGACACGCTCCACGTCACCACGGTGCTCGTCACGCACGACCAGGAGGAGGCGATGGAGGTGGCCGACCGCCTCGCCATCATCAACCACGGCCGCCTGGAGCAGGTCGGCACGCCGTCGGACATGTACGACCACCCGGCCAACGAGTTCGTCATGACGTTCCTCGGCCCGGCGACGCGCCTGGGCGGCGAGTGGGTCCGGCCGCACGACCTGGCCATCCACCGCGCCTCGGACGCGCACCGGTCGGCCGGCGCGGTCGAGGGCACGGTGAGCCGGGTGACGCATCTCGGCTTCGAGGTGAGGGTCGACGTCGACCTGTCCGGCGGCGACGACTGCTGGGTCCAGCTCAGCCGGGGCACGGCGGCCGATCTCGGCCTCGAGGCGGGCCAGCGGGTCTGGGTCGCCGAGACGGAGCCGGCGATCCACGAGCGCGCCGACGCCGACGCACGGCCGCAGAGCCTGCCCGGCCTCAGCGCCTGAGCTACCGGCCCGGTCCACCGCCGGGTCACGACTTCCTCAGCCCGTCGCCGGGTGCGTCGGGGTCGAGCCGTCGGCATTCAAGAGGTCGAAGCCGTCGGGGATGGTGAGGTACCCCGGCGCCGTGCCGCCCACGTCGGGCACCCCGTAGTCCCAGACCAGCGCCTGGGTCGTCGGGTCGATGGCGGCCATGCGGTTGCGATAGTCGTCGTTGACCATGAACACGCCACTCGGGATCAGCTCGGCCAGCGAAGGCTGGTTGAGGCGGTTGATGCCCGAGGCGGCCCGGTACGTGTAGAGGATCTGCCCGGCCCGGTTGAACTCGACGATGCCGCCCGGGTTCTCGTAGTCGGCGCACATGTAGAGGTCCGGCCCGAGCTGCTGGGGGTCCGACGGGTACCCGATGGGCAGGTGCACGGTCCACACCAGACCGCCGGTCGGCGTGTACTCGGAGATGAAGGAGCCCTTCGTCTCGGAGATGAGGAAGTTCCCGTCGGCGAGCGGCGTATCGCCGTTCGGGCCGCCGATGCCCGTCGGTGGATCGTGGACGCACAACGAGGCCGTCGTGCCGATCTGGTGCAGGACCGTCCCGCCCGGGCTGATGACGAGGATCCGGCAGTTGTCGGCGTCCGCCACGGTCACGTCGCCGTTCTTCAAGAGGTACGCGTCGTCCGGCTCGTGCAGATACCCCGGCGTGGAGCCCGGCTGGGCGGGATGGCCGTAGCTCCAGAGCAGCTTGCCGCTCGGGTACCCGATCTGCACGATCGTCTCGTTCTCCTCCTGGTTCGAGATGATCGCCGTGCCGTGGTTGATGAAGAAGGCGTCGTCGGGGAAGTAGAACCCGCGCGGCCCCGGTGGCGGCGGCATGGAGGGCGGGTTCGGGTAGTCCCAGATGATCTGGCCCGTGTCGTCGAGGACGAGCATGCGGTTGTTGCCCCGGTCGGCGATGAGCAGCTTCTCGCCGAAGTACGGCGAACCCGCGCCGGGCGCCCCCGCCGTGCCGAACTTGAGGTCGGGCCGCAGCATCTGGACGGTCGCCGTCGGGGTGCTCCCGCTCTCACCCCCGACGAGCCACGCCGTGCCGGCCACGGTGGCGACGGCGGCGTTCGCCAACGGCGCGATCAGGTGGCCCGCCACCAGCGCCCGACCCGAGACCGGGTCGAAGGCGTAGATGACCCCCGAGTCGGCCGCGCCGCTCGTTCCACCGGCGACGTAGATCACGCCGTCGAGCGTGACGGCGGACGCGCCGAAGAGGGCTTGCGGCAGATGGCCGACGACAGCGAGCTTGCCCGTGCCGGTGTCGATGCGTTGAATGGCGTCGACGGCGCCGGCGGCCCCCCCGACCGGCTCGCCGCCGAAGGCGTAGATGGTGCGACCGAGCGCCGCCACGGCCGGGTAGCGCACCGGGACCGGGAGCGAGCCGATCACGTGAAACGTGCTCCCGTTCGTCGTGGCCAGCACCTGCGCATCCGCGTGGGTGCCGTCGTAGCCGCCGACGACATACGCCGTCCGGCCGATCGTGACGGCGCCAGCGTCCGAACGCGGTTGCGGCAACTGGCCGACGACCGCACCCGAGGCCGGACTCGCACTTGCGGCCGCACCGAGCGGGAAGGCCTGCACGGTCGACACGGAGGCGAGCACGCCGCCGCCGAAGACGAGGATCCGGCCTCCCAGCACGGCGCCGGCCGCGTCGTGCGTGGGATCGGCCAGCGCGCCGGCGGACGTCGGCGTCCCGGCCGGTACCGCCAGGTTCACCACGCTCGGTGTGCTCGCGCTGCCGGTGGTCAGGCCGCCCAACACGCTGATGTTCCCGGCCGCGGCGCCCGGCACCGCGACCTCGCGGCTCAGCGGCGCGGCGAGCTGCCACGGGAGCAGCCCCGACTCGATCGCCGGAATGGCGCCCGGCGAAGCGGCGGCGTCGTGGCGACCTCTTGCCGCGCCGCCCGCACGCGCCGTCGTGGTGCTGCCGCCGCCGCCGTGTCCCGCCGCAGACGTCGAGGTCGGTGGCGACGAAGCACGAGGCGCCGGCCCCGATGAACCCAGGGTGGCCACGAGGATGACGGCCACCACGACCACGACCACGAGGGCCCCCGCTGCGACGGCGCGCCGCCGCCGACGCAGCGTCCGGGCCCGGCGATCGGATCGTTGCTGGCCCGCCGGGCGCGGAATGGTCACGGCGACGTCATCTTGGCCGTCGCCGGCGACAGTGACAAGCGCAAGCCCGCCTTCTCGGTCGCCCTCGCGGGGGTCACGCAGCGGAATCTCTGGATGCCGCGCGCGCCTAGGAGGGGGCGGCCATCCCGACGATCGGTGCGTTGAGCGCCTGGCCGCCCATCGACCCCTCGAAGAAGGCGTCGCCGAAGCTGAAGATTCCGCCGTCGCTCGCCACTTCCCAGTACCCGTCGCCGTCGGGCGTGGCCGCCAGGCCGACGATCGGCTTGTTCAGCGGCTGTCCGCCCATGGACCCGTAGAACAGCGCGTCGCCGTAATTGAAGATCCCGCCGTCGCTGGCGACCTCCCAGTAGCCCCCGCCGTCGGGGGTGGCCGCGATCCCGACGACCGGCGCATTGAGGGTCTGGCCGCCCCTCGAGCCGTAGAACAGCGCATCGCCGTAGCTGAAGATGCCGCCGTCGCTGGCGACCTCCCAGTAGCCCCGGCCGTCGGGCGTGGCGGCGATCCCGACGATCGGTGCGTTGAGCGGCAGGCCGCCCATGGAGCCGTAGAAGGTGGCGTCGCCGAAGCTGAAGATCCCGCCGTCGCTGGCGACCTCCCAATACCCGAGACCGTCGGCCGTGTCGGCCAAGCCGACGATGGGCTTGTTGAGTGGCTGGCCGCCCATCGACCCGAAATAGCCGGCGCGGCCGAAGTTGAAGATCCCGCCGTCGCTCCCGACTTCCCAGTAGCCGAGCGCGGTCAACCGTTCGGTCAACGTCTGGTGTGTCCCCCCGTCGCCGCTCGCCCCCGAGCCGACGGCCCAGCACGTCGAGATCGACGGACAGGCGACGCCACCCAGAACGGTCTGGAACGAGCCGGCGGCGGCGGGGACCACCGACCACCCGCTCCCGTTCCATTGCTCCGTCAAGGCGTGCTGGTTCATCGCCGCGTCGAAGGAGGTACCCACGGCCCAGCAGTCGTTCGGTCCGACACACGACACGTCCACCAGATAGTTCTCCTGGGTGGTGCTGGCGTTTCCGGTCGGCACGATCGACCAACTCGCGCCGTTCCACTGCTCGGCCAGCGTCTGTTGGACCCCGCCGGCTCCGTTGTCGGAGAAGCCCACGGCCCAGCAATCGGAGGTGGTGACGCAGTTCACCGCGGCGAGCCCGCTCTGCTCGGTGGGACTCGAGTTGGGGGTGCTGACGATGGACCACGCCGTCCCGTTCCAGTGCTCGGCCAGGGTCTCCTGGGTGCCCCCGACGACTCCGTCGCCCACGGCCCAGCAGTCTGCGGCGCTGGCGCACGTCACATTCGACAGTTCGTTCTCTGCCGACGGGCTCGTGTCGGGGGTGCTCACCACCTGCCAGGCCGTCCCGTTCCACTGTTCGGCCAGGGTCTGCCCGTCCGAATGGCCGACCGTCCAGCAGTCCGCACCGCTCACGCAGTCCACGCCGCCGAGGATGGTCACCGAACCCGGGCTCGGCGCGGTGACGATCGACCAGGCACTTCCGTTCCAGTGTTCGATCAGCGACTCGTCGACACTGCTGGTGCCGTTCCCCACCCCCGTGGCCCAGCAGTCCACACGGCTCACGCAGTCGACGCCGTTGAACACGTTCAGGGTCGACGAGCTCGGGTTCGGTGTGGGCACGATCGACCAGGCGCTTCCGTTCCAGTGCTCGGCCAGCGTCGTGGCGTCGTAATTCCCGAGCCCGACCGCCCCGACCGCCCAGCAGTCCGAGGCGGTCACGCAGCTCACCCGGAACAGGCTGTTGGACTGTGACGGGCTCGAGTTGGCGGAGGGGACGATCGACCAGCCGCCCCCGGCGGCGCCCGCAGGCGACGCGATCGGCACGACGACACACAGGACGAGACCGGCGGCCAAGGCGAGCCCCCACCGAAGCCGGCGGCCCACTCCAACGGACAGTAGGTGCAGCACGGCGGGCCTCCTCGCTGTCTGGGTACCCGATAGGCGCCTGGTCATCGACCGTTCCAGGACAGTTTGCAGGAAGCCGGACCGCCGTGCTGGCCGAAACTCCGCAGCCCCCCGGGAACGCGTCTCGGGGACCCGGAGGCGGCCCGAGGGCGCCCTCCTCGGGTATGGGTCGGCGACGACGTCCGGTTACAAC
>DATDIE010000209.1:0-2664 GCA_036521235.1 Acidimicrobiales bacterium
TCCGGCCTCGGGACCCCGGTCGACCAGAACCTCGCCATCGGGCTGCAGGGCGCGGACGGCTGCCCGTCCGTCGCCTCGGTGACCCCCAACACGGGCCCGGTCAGCGGGAGCGGCGCCATCACGGTCGCGGGCGGGGGCTTCGCCAACGCGACCTCCGTCATGTTCGGCTCGGTCGGCGCCGGCCAGATCGTCTCGCAGTCCGAGACGTCCATCACCGTCATCCCGCCGAACGCCCAGGGCCCCATCTGCGTCGACGTCACCGTGGGGAATTCGCAGGGCATCTCGGCGATCTCCCCGGCGGACCACTACGGGTTCGGCGGCGACCTCAACTGCGGCACCGGGTACCGCATGGTCGGCTCCGACGGCGGCATCTTCGACTTCGGCGACGCCACGTTCTGGGGCAGCACCGGCGGGATGACGCTGAACCAGCCGGTGGTCGGGATGGCCTCGACGCCCAGCACGAGCGGGTACTGGCTCGTCGCCTCCGACGGCGGCATCTTCAGCTACGGCGACGCCCGGTTCTACGGCTCCATGGGCGGCAGGCCGCTCAACAGGCCGATCGTCGGCATGGCGTCGGCCCCCAAGGGCGGCGGGTATTGGGAGGTCGCGTCCGACGGCGGCATCTTCAGCTTCGGGGACGCGCTGTTCTACGGCTCCACCGGCTCGATGCGTCTGAACAAGCCCATCGTCGGCATGGCCGCCACGCCCGACGGCAAGGGCTATTGGCTCGTCGCGTCCGACGGCGGGATCTTCGCCTACGGCGACGCGCAGTTCCACGGCTCCACCGGCGGCCAGCCTTTGAACAAGCCGATCGTCGGCATGGGCGCAGGGCCCGGCGGCAACGGGTACTGGCTCGTCGCGTCCGACGGCGGCATCTTCGCCTACGGCTCGGCGCAGTTCTACGGCTCCGCCGGCAGCCTCCCGCTGAACCAGCCCGTGGTGGGCATGGCCGCCACCCCCGACGCCAACGGGTACTGGCTCGTCGCGTCCGACGGCGGCATCTTCACCTACGGCGACGCGCTGTTCTACGGCTCGACCGGCGCCATCCACCTCAACAAGCCGATCGTCGGGATGTCGTCGGCCTGAGCCCCGCACGTTTCCACGGGCCCGAGGGCCCCGACAGCCCCGAATCGGGCTCCCCGAGCGGGCCCCGAAGCCGTTTTTCACGCCGGTAAGCTGGAGCGATGGACGCCAACGGATTGAGGGCGGCCTTCACGCGCTACTTCGCCGACCGCGGCCACACCATCGTCCCCTCCGCCAGCCTCATCCCGCACGACCCCTCGGTCCTCTTCACGATCGCGGGCATGGTGCCGTTCAAGCCGTACTTCCTCGGCGAGGAGCCGGCGCCGTGGCCCCGTGCGACGAGCATCCAGAAGTGCTTCCGCACCCCCGACATCGAGATCATCGGCACCGACACGTACCACAACACGTTCTTCGAGATGCTGGGGAACTTCAGCTTCGGGGATTACTTCAAAGAGGATGCCATCCCCATGGCCTGGGAGCTCCTCACCGGGGTCCTCGGCCACGACGGTGACCGCCTCTGGGTCACCGTCCACGACGACGACGACGAGGCCGAGCAGATCTGGATCGACAAGGTCGGCGTCCCGCCCGAGCGCATCCAGCGCATGGGCGACGAGGACAACTTCTGGGCGATGGGCGACACCGGCCCGTGCGGCTACGACTCGGAGATCTTCTTCGACAAGGGCGAGGCGTTCGGGCCCGACGGCGGCCCCAAGCACGGCGGCAGCGATCGCTTCGTGGAGATCTGGAACCTCGTCTTCATGCAGTTCGACCGCGACGCCTCTGGCGCGCTCAACGACCTGCCGCGCAAGAACATCGACACCGGCGCCGGCCTCGAGCGGAACCTGCAACTCCTCCAAGGTGTCGACTCCGTGTTCGACACCGACCTGTTCCTGCCGCTCATCGACACGGCGGCCTCCATCCTCGGCGCCGCCTACGGAGCGGAGGAACGCACGGACGTCGCGCTCCGGGTGCTGGCGGACCACGGGCGCGCCTTCTCGATGCTCGTCGGCGACGGCGTCCTCCCCGCCAACGAGGGCCGCGGCTACGTGCTGCGCCGCGTCGTGCGCCGGGCCGTACTCGCGGCGCGTCGCCTCGGCGTCGACAAGCCGATCGGCCCCCCGCTCGTCGGGGCCGCCACGGAGGTGCTCGGCGACGCCTACCCCGAGCTGCGCGCGCAGCACGACCTCATCGTCAACGTGATCGCACGGGAGGAGGCGGGCTTCGACCGCACCCTGCGCGCCGGGCTCGGCCGCCTGGAAGAGGCGATCGCCAGCGGGACGAAGGTCATCAGCGGCGACGTGGCCTTCACGCTGCACGACACGCACGGCTTCCCGGTCGAGCTGACCGAGGAGCTGGCGCACGACGCCGGTGTCGAAGTCGACCGGCCCGGCTTCGACGCGGCCATGGCCGAGCAGCGCGAGCGCGCCCGCGCCGCCGCCAAGTCGGTGCGGGCGGGCGACGAGGCGGCCTACCGCGCCTTGGTCGACCAGGAGGGCCCCACGACCTTCGTCGGGCGCGGCATCGAGAACTACGAGGTACCTGCTCGTATCCTCGCCGTCCTCGAGGGCACCGGCGACCACCGGGACGGCGCCGGCGCCGAGTCGGAGTCCCCCGGGCGCTCCGTCGAAATCTTCTTGGACC
>DATDIE010000210.1:0-12721 GCA_036521235.1 Acidimicrobiales bacterium
ATCTGCCTAGCGCCGGCGACCGCACCGTCGACCTGATCGCGCCGCTGGCCCGCTGACGAGCCCGCCCGACGCCCAGCCTCAGGCGCAGACGGCCTCCCGGACGAGCGAGACGAAGCGCTGGGTCGACGCCCCCAGGTCGTACCCGGCGACCCGCTCCCGTCCCGCCGCCGCCAGCATCGAGTGCAGCTTCGGGTCCCCCAACGCCCGGCCCACCGCCGCCGCGAAGGGCAGGGCGGACTTGTCCGGCAGCACGAGCCCCGCGTCGCCGACGGTCTCGGGCACTGCGGTGACGCCGTAGGCGACGATCGGGACACCGTGGCCCATCGCCTCGGCGAGCGGCACGCAGAAGCCCTCGTGGTCCGACGCCATCACGAAGACGTCGGCTGCGCGGTAGTAGGCCTCGAGCTCCGCCCCGGTCACCGAACCGGGCATGTGCACGGCGTCGTCCAACCCCAACTCCGTGATAAAGGCCCGCAACGCCGGCTCGTACGTCTCGCCCAGCGGAGAGCCGATCAGATGGAGCCGTGCCGCGGGGTCATACGTCCGACGCAGCACGTCGAGCATCTTCACCAGGTCGTGCGGCGCCTTGTGCGGCGAGATCTTCCCCACGTAGAGCAGGTCGGCCCCGCCCGAACGGTCCTTCACCGCCGTTAGCCGCTCAAACAGCGCGGCGTCGGGCTCGTCGCTCTTCGACTGCATGTCGATGAGCAGCGGGACGACGGCCGTTCCTTGATAGCCGAGTGCGACCAACTCGGACTCGTTGAACGCGGAGTCGGCGACGGCGAAGCGGCTCTGCGGCGCCAGCCGGGCCAGCTGCTCGCGCCCCAGCGACGCCTCGTACGCCACGGCCGGCTCCCAGTCGCGCAGCAGCGACGCCGGCGTGATGTTGTGGTAGTTGACGAGCTTGGGCTCGGACCGGGCCGAGAGGATGTCGTAGACCGGGCTCCCGATCGACGCTTGATACAGCAGCCAGCGCCCCCGCGTCGCCCGGCCCAGCTCGATGACCGGTCGTCCCTCCGCTTCGACGTCCGGCGTGAAGCTTCCGTAGTAGATGTCCGAGTCGATGCCGACGGCCCGCAGCCCGTCGCGCAAATTGAGCGCACTAACTCCGATGGCGTCGCGACTGGCGAGCGACGGGATGACCTGGTCGACCCGCACGGCCGAGCAGTGTACCGGCGGCAGATCCCACCCCGATTGCGACGACCATGCACCATTTCACCGGGGTCGACCCCGTAGCCTGGTGCGTCGTGCGCACGCCCGGACCCAACGTCGCGCGTGGCGGTTCCAGGCGGTCGCGCCTGCCGGTGGTGTGGGTCGCGTGCCTGGTCTCCATCGCCTTTGCGATGCCTGCCGCCCTGTTCGGCTCCGCCTCCCCTTCGGCGGCGTCTCTCCGTACCACCCAGGCCAACGATCTGCCTTCGGACTCGATGAACGTCAACATCGCCATGACCGAGAACGACGGCAACGACGTGATCGTCGCCGGGTCCGGCGGTGGCGTCTCCGCGCCCGGCGTGTCAAACGAGCCCGCCGTGCTCTTCCAGCCGATTTCGGGATCGTGGGCCGTCTTCACCGGTCCGGGTTGCTCGGGCCCGTGGGCCCCGGCGGGTTCCGGCCAGAACAACCCCACCGCCTCGCCGACCGGTGGTGGGCTTCTCACGCTGTGCGTCGGGGGCAACCAGAGCACGACCGACCACGGGACGATCACCGGCGTCTTCAACTCCGGCGGTGCCGCCCGGACGGTCAACACGCTGCCGCTGGAGCAGTACGTCGCCGACACGGTGCCGGGGGAGTCGCCGTCGGGTTGGAGCACCCTCGGGGGCGCCGGCCCGCAAAGCATGGACTGGGGCTTCCAGGAGCTCGAGGCACAGGCGATCGCCGTCCGTTCCTACGTTCTTTCCAACCTCGGCGGCTATGGCGGTTACGCCGACACGTGCGACCTGACGTGCCAGACCTACCGCGGTACCCAATACGAGACGTCGACGAGCATCGCCGCCGCCAATGACACCGCCGGACAGGTCATGGTGATGCCGAGCGGCGCCATCGCCACGACCGAGTACTCGTCCTCGACCGGCGGCTACACGTCGAGCGCCGCCAGCGGCGAGTCCCCGTTCACGCCTGTGCCCGACGATGGCGACGCCGTGTGCGTGACGAACGCGTGCAACACGAATCACAACTGGACGACCTCGGTCACCTACGGAGCGATCGAGTCTGCCTGGCCCTCGATCGGCACCTTCGAGGGGTTCTCGAACCCGGTCGAAGACCCGGGACATCCCTACGACTTTCCGCAGGCGGGTCGGATGGACACGCTGACCGTCTACGGATCTAGCGGGCAGGTCACCATCCCTGGCACCGAGTTCAGCGGCGACCTCGGGCTTCTGTCCGACCTCTTCACCATCACCGGCCAGAACAACGGCGCGCAGACCGTTTCGATCACCGGACAGGGATGGGGCCACGGCATCGGCATGGGTCAGTGGGGTGCCCTCGGCTACGCCATCGGCCAGGACAACGGCGACGGGAACTGGACCTACAGCCAGATCGTGAACCACTACTACGAGCCGGCGCAGCTCGAGAACCTCTCGAGCATCACCCAGGTGAGCAGCGCCACCGGTGGGGTGGGCGGCTATTGGATCAACGCGTCGGACGGTGGCGTCTTCAGCTTCGGCAACGCGCAGTTCCACGGCAGCACCGGCGGGATGGTGCTCAACAAGCCGGTGGTCGGCATCGCGTCGACCCACGACGCCCAGGGCTATTGGGAGGTGGCCACGGACGGTGGCGTGTTCAGCTTCGGTGACGCGCACTTCTGGGGCAGCACCGGCAGCATGGTGCTCAACAAGCCGGTCGTGGGCATGGCGGTGACGCCGGACGGCGGGGGCTACTGGCTCGTTGCGTCCGACGGCGGCATCTTCGCCTACGGCGACGCCCAGTTCTACGGCAGCACCGGCAGCCTGAGGCTCAACAAGCCGGTGATCGGCATGGTGCCGACCCACGACGGCGGAGGCTACTGGCTCATCGCGTCGGACGGCGGGGTCTTCGCGTTCGGTGACGCCGGATTCTTTGGTTCGCTCGGAGGATCGCCGCCCTCGACGCCCCTGGTCGGCGTCGCCCCGACACCAGATGGCGGGGGGTACTGGGTCCTCGGGGCCAACGGGAACCCCTACCCCTTCGGCGATGCACCGTCGGTCTCGGTGTCGGCGTCGTCGCCTCCGCTCTCCAGCATGAAGAGCCCGATGTCCGGGCTCATCCCGGACTTCACCGGGCAGGGCTTCGTCGCCGTCGACGGCAGCGGCCAAGCCTTCGCTTACGGGGACGCGCCGTACGACGGCGACGTGACGACGGCGGTGCCCGGCTATTCGGGGCATGCCGTTGGTGTCGCCGTCACGCCCGGTTGAGTGCGTCAACGAACAACGGGGACACACCGTGTGCCGTTGTCGGCGCGGCGCCCGGACGCGTGGACAACGCAGTGACTTAAAACGCCACGGCGGCGGGCCGACCACTGGCCTGCAACCAAACGGCGACCCCTCGTTGGAGTCGCTGTCTTACGCTCCTGGTCCGGGGGTCGCCCGGCTGCTCAAGGGAGCAGACGAGGTTGCAGGGGTCCTGCTCGGGACCGGAGGGAGGGGTTAGTGGTGCGTCGTCTTTTTGCTTGTCTCGCGGTGGTCGCCGCCTGTTTGTTCTCTGGGGTGCTCCTGGCACCCGCGGGCGCCACGACCACGTCGTGGTCCTTGATGAGCGGTCCGTCGGTGCTCTCGGGCCAGTCCATCAACTGGGCGTCCGACTCTTGTGTCAGCGCGACGTTCTGTATGGCCGTAGGCCCGTCGCGGACGCTGTCGCCTCCGATAGCGGTGGAGCCGTCGGAGCTGTGGAACGGGACGGCGTGGAGCTACGTGTCCATGCCCGTGCCGAGCGTTCCCGCTGACCCGGCTTCCGTGTCCTGTGTCAGCAGCTCGTTCTGCGTTGCGGTCGGCTATGCCGGCGCGGTGGTCTTTGCCGACCAGTGGAACGGGTCGAAGTGGTCGGCGACGACCGTCCCACAGCCGCCGGACGGGCTCGCCTCGATCCTGTTCTCGGTCAGCTGTGTCAGCCCGACCGCCTGTGAGGCGGTCGGCCAGGACGGCACGGCCCCGCTGGCCGAGCAGTGGAACGGCTCGAGCTGGACGATCGTCGCGACGCAGAATCCGGATCCCACCGCGTCGGGCATCCTCCTCGGCGTCAGCTGCACGAACCAGGCCTCGTGCTGGGCGGTCGGGGTGGACAACAGTCAGCCCGCGGCCGAGCAGTTCAACGGGTCCGCCTGGACGAGTGCGCCCGTGCCGGCTCCGAGCGGAACAAGCGAGCTCACGTCCGTCTCCTGCGTGACCTCGACCTTCTGTGAAGCGGTGGGCCCGAACTCCTTGGCGGGTTCGCTCGGCGGGGAGACGCCTCTTATCGAGACGTGGGAAGGTTCCGCCTGGGCGATTGCCTCGAGCCCGGTCGCCGCCGTTCCCGGGCAGAGCCAGCTGTTGGCCGGCGTCAGTTGCGCCACCGTGGCCTCGTGTGTGGCGGTGGGCGAAGGCGCAACTTCGGCCCTCGTCCTCGACTACCAGGACGGGCAGTGGGTGGGCGCGCCCAGCCCCGCCGGCGCGTCGGCGACGACCGGGGCATTTCCGATCGCCGTGTCCTGCATGCAGAGCTGGGACTGTGTGACGGAGGGCACGGCGAACGCGACCACCGGCGTCGAGCTGTTCTTCGCCGAGTCGCCGCTGACCAGCCCCGCCATGCCCGGTGCGGTGATCGCGTCGCCCAGCACGAACGCGACGTACTCGCTGAACCAAGTCGTGGCGACGAGCTTCAGTTGCTCGGACGGTGCCGGGGGGCCGGGCATCGCGAGCTGCACCGACTCCGTCGGGTCGACGAGCCCCGGCCTGCTCGACACCTCGGCGTACGGCGTGCACTCGTACGCGGTCACGGCAACGAGCACGGACGGGCTGAGCGCGACGACGTCCGTCTCCTACACGGTGGCCGCGCCGCCGACGGTGTCGATCACGTCACCGGCCTCGGGTGGCACGTACACGCTCAACCAGAGCGTCCTGACGGCCTTCGGTTGCACGGAGGGAGCGGGTGGCCCGGGGATCTCGGGGTGCCAGGACTCGAACAACCAGACGAGCCCGGGGCTGCTGAACACGTCGTCCCTCGGCACGCACACCTATTCCGTGAACGCCGCGAGTGGCGACGGGCTGTCCGGGCAGGCGTCGATCAGCTACACCGTGGTGTCGCCGAATGTGGCTCCTGCGATCACGTCGAACCCGGTCAGCCAGACCGGCTACGTCGGCACGACCCTGACGTTCACCGCGAGCGCGTCGGGCACCCCGACGCCGTCGGTCCAATGGCAGGTCTCGACGGACAAGGGGGCCTCGTGGGCCAACTACACCGGCTCGGGGGCGACGTCAACGAGCGTCACGAGCGCGTCGCTCACGACCTCCGAGACGGGGTGGAAGGTCCGCGCCGTGTTCACGAACGTGGCTGGGACCGCGACGACGTCCGCCGCCACGATCACCGTGCTGAAGGACGTGGCGCCGCGGGTGACGACGCAGCCCAGCAACGAGACCGTGAGCCCTGGGTCGACCGCGTCCTTCAAGGCCGCCGCCAGCGGGGCCCCGACGCCGAGCGTGCAGTGGCGGGTGTCCACCAACGGCGGCGCGACGTGGACGGCCGTGTCGGGTGCGACCTCTACGACGCTGAGCTTTGTGGCCACCGCCGCCGAGAACGGCCGGAGGTACGAAGCCGTGTTCACGAACCCGGGAGGGTCGGCGACCACGAAGGTGGTCACGCTGAGGACCTGAGCGCGGTGACCGGAGGGGTCAGCCAAGGGTGCGGCCGGTGCCGGTGCCGCCGGCCCCGTTGGTGACGTGCGCGAGGCGGGGGAAGCGGCGCAGGCGGCCGAGGGGTCCGAGGCGGCCGACGTCGACGCCGTGGTCGGCCGCGGCAAGCAGGCGGAGGTCGCCCCGGCTGTTGCCGTAGGCCCACAGGACCGGCTGTTCACCCGGCGACCCCGCCTGCGGCCCGACGGCGCGGAGATGGCCGACGAGGCGGGCGTACTTCTCCGCCCCCCGGCAGTTCTTGCCCTCGTAGCCGCCGGTCAGGAGGCCGCCCCCACCCACGGCGAGCCGCGTCGCCACGACGCCGTCCACGCCGAGCTCCTCGCCGGCCGGGCTCACGTAACACTCGGGCGAGGCCGAGACGATCACCGTGTAATGGCCCTGGGCGCGGTGCCACTCGAGGCGGCGCCGCACGTCGTCGCGGCTGTGGCGCTGGAGGTGGCGGTGCGCGAACTCGGCGGACAAGCGGTTGACCTCGTCGACGGGGAGGCCGCCGAGCAGGCGGACGAAGAGCTTCTCCTTCACCTCGTCGGCCGTCGATCCTCCGGCGATGGCGGCGTGGACGAGGGACGGCGACAGGCGCACGATGGCGCGCACCACCGGCCACCAGCCGCGCAGGGAGACGAGGAACGGGAAGACGCTGCCGCCATCGGCCAGCGTCCCGTCGAAGTCGAATGCGGCGACGGTGGGGCGTCCCGACTCGGACGGCTCCTCCCGGCGTGGGTCAGTCGATCGCAGAGCCACCTCGCCCAGCTCCTCCCGCGAACCGGGTTGCCCCGGCGAGCGTCTCCCCGCTGTTGATGACCTCGCGCCCGCGCCGGGCCTCGTTGACCGCGGCCTCTTCCTCTGTCAGGCCCCACTGCTCGAGCGCGCTCATGCGGTCGGAGCGCAGGCAGAACTGGGGGAGTGCGGCGAGCTGGCGGGCGAGGGCGACGGCGACCGCCCGGGCCTCGCCGGGCGCGACGACGCGGTTGACGAGTCCCATGGTGAGGGCCTCGGGTGCCTCCACGGCGCGGCCGGTGAGAATGAGATCCATGGCGCGGCCGTGGCCGACGATCCGGGGCAGGCGCACGGTGCCGAGGTCGCACAGCGGGACCCCGAAGCGGCGGCAGAAGACGCCGAAGATGGCGTTCTCGGCGGCGACGCGCAGGTCGCACCAGAGCGCCAGCTCGATCCCGCCGGCGACGGCGTAGCCCTCGACCGCCGCGATGACGGGCTTGGAGAGCGTGAGGCGGGTGGGGCCCATGGGCCCGGGGCCCTGGTCGGGGATGGGCCGGCGGTCGCCCTCGGCGACCGCCTTGAGGTCGGCGCCGGCGCAGAACGCACCCTCGGCTCCGGTGAGGACGGCGACGGACTGCTCGTCGTCGGCGTCGAAGGCCAGGAAGGCCTCGCGCAGCTGGTCGGCACAGACGCTGTCGACCGCGTTGCGGCGCTCCGGCCGGTTGATGGTGACGACGGTGACCGGCCCCTCCCGCTCGACGAGGAGGGTGTCGGCCCGGTAGGGGCGGTAGGTGGCGCCGGTGGGGTCGGCGTCGAGGCCGGCGGTGGTGGGCGGGACGGTCACTGATGGCATTCTCGCATGAGGGGGGTGGCCGTCCGCCAGATGGGCGCAGGGCCGACCCCCAGGTAGGGGGCGGTTTTTCCCGACGGGGTGGGCGGAGCCCAAATATGACCAAACGTGTCGACAATTGCGGGAGTTCCCGGTAAGGTCCGATGCTGCACTGCGGACATCACAACAATCAGGAGGCACAGATGGCAGTTCGACTCGGGGACACCGCTCCCGATTTCACGGCCGAGACCACGGAAGGGACGATCAACTTCCACGACTGGCTGGGCGACAGCTGGGGGATCCTGTTCTCCCACCCGAAGGACTTCACGCCGGTGTGCACGACGGAGCTGGGTGCCTTCGCCAAGGCCAAGGGCGAGTTCGACAAGCGCAACACGAAGCTGATCGGGCTGTCGGTCGACTCGGTCGAGTCGCACGGGTCCTGGGCCGGGGACATCGAGGAGACGCAGAACCAGAAGCTCAACTTCCCGCTCATCGGGGACGAGGACCGCAAGGTCGCCGACCTCTACGACATGATCCACCCGAACGCCAACGACACGCTGACCGTGCGCTCGGTGTTCATCATCGGCCCCGACAAGAAGGTCAAGCTCACGTTGACGTACCCGGCCTCGACGGGCCGCAACGTCGACGAGATCTTGCGGGTGCTCGACTCGTTGCAGCTCACGGCGGACTACAAGGTGGCCACGCCGGTGAACTGGACCGATGGCGGCGACGTCATCATCGTGCCGGCGGTGAGCGACGACGAGGCGAAGGACCGCTTCCCCAAGGGCTGGAAGGCCCTCAAGCCGTACCTGCGGGTGACGCCACAGCCGAACAAGTAACTCGTGAGGTAGGCGCGTGGGCCCGCGGTGCGGGTGCGTGCGTATCGAGGTTGTTGGACCGGGCCGGCCTGCGGGCCGGCTCGGTCGCTTCCGGCGACTCGGTGTTCGGCGCTTCGGTGGGTCGGTGGGCCGGGCCTCAGTCGGACGGCGCGGGGGCGACCTCTTCGCGGAGCTCGCGCTTGAGCACCTTGCCCTGCGGGTTGCGCGGGAGCGGCTCGGAGCGGAACCAGACGTGGGTCGGCACCATGAAGCCGGCCAGGCGCGCCTTGACGTGCAGGCCGAGCTCCTCCGCCGTCACCTTGGCGCCGGGACGGAGCACGACGACCGCGCCCACCTCCTCGCCGAGCGTGGGGTGGGGCACGCCGATGACGGCGACGTCGGCGACGGCGGGGTGCTCGAAGAGCGCCGCCTCGACCTGGACCGAGTACACGTTCTCGCCGCCACGGATGATCATGTCCTTGGCCCGGTCGACGATGTAGATGAAGCCTTCGTCATCGAGCTGGGCGACGTCGCCGGTATGGAGCCAGCCCTTCGAGAACGTCTTGGCCGTCTCCTCGGGGCGGTTCCAGTACCCGCGCACGACGTTGGGGCCCTTGATCCACAGCTCGCCGCGGACGTCGCGGCCGCGGGCGAGGGTGTCGTCGGGCTCGCCGCCGGCGAAGTCCTCGGGGACGATGGCCACGTCGCACACCGGCACCGCCGGGCCGACGCTGTCGGGCTTGCCGATGTAGTCGCCGCCGGCGTTCATGGACGTGACCGACGACGTCTCGGTCAGCCCGTAGCCGTTGGACGGCTGGCCGACGGGCCAGGCCTCGCGGATGCGGCGCACGAGGTCGGGCGGGGCCGGGGCGCCGCCGTAGGACACGCCGCGGATGGACGACGTGTCGTACTTGGAGAAGTTCGGTGAGTCGAGCACCTGCATGACCATGGCGGGCACGCCGCCGAAGGAGCCGATCCTCTCGCGCTCGATCAGCTCGAGCGCGCGCTCGGGGTCGAAGTGGTGCATCATCACTAGCTTGCCGCCCGCGGCGGTGTTCGTGACCATGATCGAGTGGCAGCCGGTGGCGTGGAAGAGCGGCACAGAGAGGAGCATCGCCGGCTGGACCCGCTCCGCCGGGGGGCCCGACTCGTCGAGCAACGAGCTGCCGAAGCGCATGGAGCCGCGCGTGTTGAGGAAGAACAGGCTCATCAGGTTCGTGACCATGTTGCGGTGCGTCCCGACCGCGCCCTTGGGCCGCCCCGTCGTGCCCGAGGTGTAGAAGATCGTCAGGTCGTCCTCGGGGTCGAGGGCAACGTCGGGCGGCGTCGCGTCGTCCTCCATGGTGCCCAGCGCGAGGGCGAAGGGCCACTCGGGGATCGGCGGCGTGCCGCCCGGCGGCTCGTAGACGGCCAGCGGGGCCTTCTGCTCGGTGCGGTGCTCGTCGGCCACGATGAGCGCCTTGAGCGTCTCGAGGCCGCCGAGGAACGAGCGGATGCGCTCCACGCGCTCGGTGTCGACGAAGGCGACCTTGGAACCGGAGTCCTCGAGCCCATAGCGCAGCTCCTCGCCGCTCCACCACGCATTGAGCGGCACGACGACGGCGCCGGCGAGGGTGGCGCCCCAGAAGGCGACGACCCACTCGGGGATGTTGCGCATGACGATGGCGACCCGGTCGCCCTTCTCGACGCCGAACGTGTCGCGCAGGCGGTGCGCCAGGGCGGCGGCCATGCGGTAGTGCTCAGCGAAGGAGATGCGCTCGTCCTCGTAGACCAGGAAGGTGGCGTCGCCGTGGGCGACCGACATGTCGAAGACGGCGCGCATGGTGGGCGGCGCGTTCTTCCACGTGCGGGTCGGGATGCCGCGGACGTCGAGCTCCTCCATCTCGAAGATCTGGCCCGGCCCCGTGAGCTGCGCGGTGGCCTCGGCGAGCGAGATCTTGGGTGTGTCCTTGTCGGTGGTGGTCATGTCGTCTCCTCCTGGTCCGCCCCGGGTCCAGTGGGGCTCTCGAAGATCGCGGCCCGGTAGTAGGCGAGCTCGGCGACGCTCTCGAGGATGTCCTGCAGGGCGCGATGGCCGCCCTTCTTGGTCGGCGCGGCCTTGTAGACGTCGGGGCGCCAGCGCCGGCACAGCTCCTTGATCGTCGACACGTCGACCGAGCGGTAGTGCAGGAAGTCCTCGACCTCGGGCATGAGGGCGGCCAGGAAGCGGCGGTCGGTCCCGATGGAGTTGCCGGCCAGCGGGACGGTGCGGGGCTGGTGGATGTGCTTCTTGAAGAAGGTGAGCGTCTGGTCGGCGGCCTCCGCCACGCTGAGGGTGGAGGCCCCGATGTCGGTCAGCAGGCCCGAGCGGGTGTGCATGGCGCGCACGACGTCGTCCATCTGGGCCAGGTCGTCGGGCGACGCGTGGACGACGAGGTCGGGCCCCTCCTCGATCAGGGTCAGGTCGTCGTCGGTCACCAGCGAGGCGATCTCGACGATGGCGTGGCGCGTGGGATCGAGCCCCGTCATCTCGAGATCGATCCAGGCCAGCATGCCGCGGGCATGCTACCGGCAGGCGTGGGCGGACCCGGTGGGGGAGCCGCGGGTGCGGGGGGTCGCAGGGGCGTGCTTGTAATGTCCGGCGATGCTGCGCGTCCGGTTGCACCGGCTCGACCCCGACCTGCCCGCGCCTGTATATGCGCGGCCGGGCGACGCCGGCGCCGACCTCCTGGCCCGCGGCGACGTCGTGCTGGGGTGCCGCGGGGGAAGGGCCGTGGTGCCGACGGGGGTCGCCGTCGCCATCCCCGACGGCTACGCCGGGCTCGTCCTGCCGCGCAGCGGCCTGGCGGCGCGGCACGGGATCACGTGCCTCAACGCACCGGGGCTGGTCGACTCGGGGTACCGGGGCGAGCTCCAGGTCGTGCTCGTGAACCACGACCCGGCCGAGGACTACGAGGTGCGCCGGGGCGACCGCATCGCCCAGCTCGTGATCGTGGCGGCGGATCAGGTGGCCTTCGAGCTCGTGGGGGCCGACGGGCTGGGCCCTTCTGAGCGCGGCGACGGCGGCTTCGGGCACACGGGGATCTGATGGGTGCGATGGCGCTGCGGGCGAGAGAGGTGACGCGGGGCGCGGTGGCGGGTAAGAAAGGGCGATGATGCGGTCCCTGGTCGGCATGGACGCGGCCTTCCTGTCGCTCGAGACGCCGACGACCCCGATGCACGTGGGCGTGGCGCTGGTCATGGACCCGCCGGAGGGGCGGCGCTCGCTGTTCTCGCCGTCGACCCGCTTCACGCAGATCCGGCGCGTGATCGAGCAGCGCCTGCACCTGGTGGCGCCGCTGCGCCAGCGGGCGGTCCGGGTGCCCTTCGGGCTGCACCACCCGGTCTGGGTCGACGACCCGGACTTCGAGCTGGACGACCACCTCAGCCGGGCCAGCCTGCCCTCGCCCGGCGGCCAGGCCGAGCTCGACGCGTTCGTGGCGGCGGTGATGAGCCGCCCGCTCGACCCCGACCGCCCGCTGTGGGACATGCACGTCGTCGAGGGGCTCGAGGGGGAGCGGACGGCGCTGGTGGCCAAGGTGCATCACGCGATCCTCGACGGGGTGAGCGGCGCCTCGGTGCTGGCGGCGTTCCTCGACCTCACGCCGCGGTCGCGCCTGGTGGCGCTGCCGCAGGAGTGGCAGCCCGACTCGCTGCCCTCGCACATGCGGATGCTGACGCACGCGGCCTCGTCGCTGGCGCGCCAGCCGGGCGAGACGCTCTCGACGGTGCAGGCGGGCGTCGAGGCCGTCGCCGACCTCGGGCTGCACAACCGAGAGCTCGCCGGCCGCGGCGAGCAGGCGCCGCCCGGGTTCTTCAGCGCGCCGCGCACGTCGTTCAATGGCGCGGTCTCCAACCGCAAGCGGTTCGCCTCGCTGTCGGTGCCGCTCGAGGACGTGAAGCTGGTGGGCCACGTCTTCGAGGCGACGGTCAACGACGTCGTGCTGGCGTGCGTCTCGGGGGCGCTGCGCCGGCACATGGAGGCGAAGGGGGAGTGGCACGAGCACTCGCTGGTGGCGATGGTGCCGGTGTCGACGCGCCCCGAGGGCGAGGGTGAGGCGCTGGGGAACCAGATCTCGGGGATGCTCGTCTCGCTGGCGAGCGACGTCGACGACCCGGTGGCGCGGCTCGACGCGATCTCCGAGTCGGCGCGGGTGGCCAAGGAGCAGGAGAAGCTGCACCGGGGGCGCTTCCTCGGCGACCTGGCCCAACTCGCGCTGCCGGCGCTGACGACGCGGCTGGCGCGCGCGGTGGCGGGCACCCGGCTGTTCGACAAGGTGCGGCCGCCGTACAACGTGACGGTCTCGAGCATCCGGGGGCCGGACTTCTCGCTGTTCTGTGCGGGGAGCCGCGTGGTCTCGCTGTCACCGATCGGGCCGATCGCCGAGGGGACGGGGCTCAACGTGACCGTGTTCTCGTACCTGGACCGGGTGCACTTCGGTCTCTTCGCGTGCCGCAAGCTGCTGCCCGAGGTGGAGGAG
>DATDIE010000211.1:0-7395 GCA_036521235.1 Acidimicrobiales bacterium
AATCGTGGAGCAGCGGGGGTCGACCAGTTGACCATCGCTGCGGTGGAGGCCTATGGGGCAGAGCGGATGATCGCCGAGCTCCAAGAGCGCCTCCGTGCAGGCAACTACCACCCGGCACCAGTACGCCGGGTGGAGATTCCAAAGCCCGACGGCAAGTTCCGTCCGTTGGGCATCCCGACTGTCAAGGACCGTGTGTGCCAGCAGGCGGCCAAGCTCGTCTTCGAACCCATCTTCGAGGCCGACTTCCTCGCTTGCTCGTTTGGGTTTCGGCCCAAGCGCTCGGCCACCGACGCCATGGAGCGGCTCCGGGTCGGCTTCATCGAAGGCAATCACTTCGTCTTCGAAGCTGATATCGAGAACTTCTTCGGCTCGATCGACCACGAGCGCTTGCTCGCACTGGTCAAAGAGCGGGTGTCGGACCGACGGGTGCTCAAGCTCCTCCGACAGTGGCTGCGAGCGGGGGTACTGGCTGATGGGATCGTCACCGAGTCGGTCACGGGGACGCCCCAGGGCGGGGTGATCTCACCCCTTCTGGCCAACATCTTCCTGCACGCATTCGATGCGTCTTGGGCCGAGCATGGCACCGGAGAAGTCGTCCGCTATGCGGATGACTTCGTGGTGCTGTGCCGATCCCAAGAACAGGCCGAGCAAGCCCAGCGGCGGGCGACCGCCATCTTGGGCGACCTCGGTCTGCGCCTTCACCCGGACAAGACCCGAGTGGTCGACCTCCGAGAGGGCAAAGAGGGCTTCGACTTCCTCGGGTGCCACTTTCGTGCGCGCATGTCCGGCAAGCTCTGGGAGCAAAAGCGGATCATCCGCTACTACCTCCACCGCTGGCCGTCCGTGCGCTCCATGAAGCGTGCCCGAGCCAGGGTCAAAGTCCTCACCGCTCGAAGCCAGGTGGGGCAGCAGCTGCCTGACGTCATTGCACGTCTGAACCGGTTCCTTCGGGGCTGGGGCAACTATTTCCGCACCGGGAATGCGGGGGTGAAGTTCCTCTCCTTGGACGACTACGTAGCGTGGCGACTCAGGTGCTTGCTTGTGAAGAAGCGCGGTCGCAACCTGCGTCCCGGCCAAGCTGATACATGGACCCGCACCTGGTTCCACGACCAGGGCCTGCACCAGCTCATGGGCACCATCCGCTACCCGAAAGCTGCGTAACTATGTCCAGAAGTCCATCGGAAAGCCGTGTGCGGGAAAACCGCATGCACGGATTGAAAGGGGGATGGGGAACCGGGCCTGAACAGGCACCGCGCCCCTGACTACCAATGCAACCACAAGAGCTCGCCGGCAAGGTGGCGATCGTGACTGGGGGCGCGGGCGGCATCGGCGCGGCGACCGCTGAAGTGTTGGTGGGCGAGGGGGCGAAGGTCGTCGTGGCCGACATCGACGCCGACACCGGCGCTGCGGTCGCGGCCCGGCTCGGCGAGGCCGCCGCGTTCAAACGAACGGACGTGAGCGACATCGAACAGGTGCAGGCGCTGGTCGATTTCGCGGTCGAGCGTTTCGGCGGCCTCGACATCATGTTCAACAACGCCGGGGTGGGGAGCGCGTTGAAGCGGTTCCTGCCCGATGACCTCGAGGACTTCGACCGCATCATGAGCGTGAACCTCTTCGGCATGCTCGCAGGCGCACAGCGGGCGGCCCGCTACATGAAGGACAACGGCGGCGGCTCCATCATCAACAACGCCTCGATCGCCGCGATCAACGCGGGGACGGGCATGATCTCGTACCGGGCCTCGAAAGCGGCGATCCTTCATGCGTCCAAGTGCATGGCCATCGACCTCGCTCCCTACGGCATCCGGGTCAACTGCCTGACCCCGGCGCACATCCAGACCGGCATCACGACGTATGAGATGGGCCCCGTTGTCCGCTACATGCAGCCGCTCGAGCGGCAGGCGCAACCCGAGGACGTGGCCAACGCCGTGGTCTTCCTCTCGAGCGACCGCGCCGCCCAGATCACGGGGATCGTGCTGCCCATCGACGGTGGAACGACGGCGGGGCCGCCCTACGCCGCGACGAAGCTGATCATGTCGACGGCGCAGGCGGAGCGGGACACGAAGCCGGCGCCCTGACGCGTCCGGTTCCCGTCCCGTCGGCTCAGTCGACCGGGGCGAGCTCCAGGTGGAGCCTCTGCAAGCCGCGGAGGAAGAACGTCGGGAGGTACTCGTAGGTCCGAGCGCCCTCCGGCCCGTGGTCCTTCTCCGAGATCGTGATGTCGGAGGTGCGATCGAGGAAGCGGTTGACGGTGACCCGGCCTTCGGCGCGGGCGAGCGGTGCACCGGCGCAGGTGTGGATGCCGTGGCCGAACGCGATGTGCTGGCGCGCGTTGGGGCGGTCGATGTCGAACTCGTAGGGGTTCTCGAACACCCGGGGGTCGCGGTTGCAGGCGCCCGGCACGAGCATGAGCGAGGCGCCGGCGGGGATCTCCAGGCCCCCGAGCTCGGTCCGGACGCGGGCCATCCGGAACTGCGTGCGCAACGGGCTCTCGAGCCGCAGCGTCTCCTCGATGAAATTCGGCACGCGGTGGCGGTCCTCCCGGACGAGCCGTTGCAGGTCCGGCCGTTCCCCGAGCATCCGCAGCGCGAACGAGAGCAGGCGCACCGTGGTCTCCTGCCCGCCGGCGAAGAGGTTGGCCGCGATGAGGGCGGCGTCCTTCACCTCGGGCGTGGAGCCGTCGGGGAACGTCGCCGTGGCGAGGCCGGAGAGGACGTCCTGGCGGGGGTTCTGCCGGCGCTCCTCGATATAGCCCGCAAAGCGCTCGTAGAGGAACTCGAGCGGCTTGTGCCCCACCTCCTGGTGCACCGTCGAGAGCCGGTCCCGGAAGAGGCCATGGTCCGACTCGGGCACACCCTCGAGATCGGCGATCACGGTGAGGGTGAAGGGCTCCGCGTAGGCGCCCACCATCTCGCAGCGGCCGGTGTCCACGAACGCGTCGATGAGTTGGTCGGCGTACTCCCACATGAAGTCCTCGTTCTCCTTCAGGCGCTTCGGCGTGATGAGCCGCATCAGGAGGTGACGGTGCGCCGTGTGCATCGGCGGGTCGAACGAGGGCAGCTGGTCGCTGAAGGGGAGCTCGTGGCGGCACTGCACGATGACGTCGGTCACGTCGTCACCGTCGAAGGGCGCCGAGAGCTTGACGAACGACCCGCAGACACAGTTGCACGACGAGAACGTGCCCGACGCCTCGTCGTCGGGGGCGAACGTCGCCGGGTCGGCGTAGACGGCCATGGCCTCGGGGTGCCCGGTGATGACGAACATCCCGTAGTTGGGCTCGCGCCACACCGGGCCCTGCCCGCGGACCCAGTCGAAGTAATCGTACGGGTCGTCCTGCACGTCGCGGTTGGTGAAGAAATTGACTTCCTCGAACTGCGCCGGCTCACTCATGGGCTTCCTCTGTCGTTTGCATCTCGAGACGTACGCCTTACGATTGCGCGATGACCCTCGAAGTCGAGATCGACCGCGACGCGTGCATGGGGTCGGGGAACTGCGTGTACGAGGCGCCCGGCGCATTCGCCCTCGACGAGGACGGCATCTCGACGGTCGTCGAGGTCGCCGCCGCACCCGAGGAGCAGATCATCGCCGCGGCACGCAAGTGCCCGACCAAGGCGATCTCGGTCCGGCGCGACGGCGTGGTCGTGGCGCTCGCCTGAGCCGGCGTCTCACACATCGCCGTCGCCGACTGTGTGCGTGGCGTGGCGCGAGGCCACGTAGCCGAAGACCATCGTGTTGGCGATGCTGGCGCCGGGTCCGAGGTAGTGACGTCCCATGACCGTGGCGGTGCCGTTGCCCGTCGCGTAGAGCCCCTCGATGGGCCGGTCGTCCGCGCCGATCACCCGCGCGTGCTCGTCCGTGAGGAGCCCGCCACAGGTGCCGATGTCCCCCGGCACCACCTCGACGGCGTAGTACGGGGGCTCGTCGATCGGCCCGAGGCACGGGTGGACTCCGGGATTCGGGTCGCCCAGTGCCCGGTTGTAGGCGGACTCGCCGCGCCCGTATTCGGGGTCGACCCCGTTGCGGGCGTGCTCGTTGAAGCGCTCCACCGTCTCGGAGAGCCCGGCCGGGTCGATGTCGCACATCCGGGCGAGGTCGCTGAGCGTCCAGGCCTGCTTGAGGTTCCCGCTCTGCAGCAGCTTCTTGGGGAAGCGCCCGGGCCGTGAGCGCTGGTGGGCGTAGCGCTTGCGGTAGCGGTCGTCGAAGATCAGCCAGCACGGGACGGCCCGGCTGGTCTTGTTGCGGGCGTACATCTCCTTGCCCACCTCCATGTACGAGTTCGACTCGTTCACGAAGCGCCGGCCGGCCGCGTCGACGTAGATCGTCCGCGGGCGCTGGCGCGCTTGGTCGAGGGTGGACTGGCCGAACCGGCCCGTCCGGGGCGAGGGGAGCCACCACGCCTCGTCCAGCAGGTCGGTCTTCGCTCCGAGCCGCATCGCCTCGGTGAGCACCTCGCCGGTGTCGCCCGGGTTCGAGATCGACCAGCGGGCCCGGTTCGGCTGGTCGCCACCGTAGCGCTCGCGCATCTCGGCGTTGTGGGCGAAGCCGCCGGCGGCGAGGAGCACGCCCCGGCGCGCCCGGATCGACACCGGAACGCCGTCGCGCACGGTGCGCACGCCGACGACGCGGCCGTCCTCGACCAGGAGCTCCTCGAGCGGCGCCTCGGTCCACACGGGGATCCCGCGGTCGAGTGCGACCTTGAGCATCTGTCCGATGAGCGACGCCCCGTTCGTGCGCAACGCCTGGCGGCGCAGTTTGGAAGCGTAGGTCCGCAGCACGACCCGCCCCGATACCACGAAGGCGCCGACGCTCCGGTTGTAGTTCGACAGCGCACGCGCCTCGTTCGTCATCACCGAGAGGCCGAGGCTCTGGGCGAGGCCGGGCTGCATCCGCTGCTCCCACTCGCCCAGGGCGCGGGCGTCCCATGGCACGGGCTCGATGCCTCGTCCGGGGTCCACGCCGCCCTTCGCGTTGGAGTAGTAGTCGCTGTAGCCGCGGCAGTAGACGAAGCGAACCCCGAGCTCCTGCAGGAACGTGACCATCTCGGGGCCCGCGGTGAGGAAGGCGTCGCGCCGCTCGAATGACGAACACGGGCCGACGTCGCCGACCACCGTCTCGAAGTGCGCCATGGCGTCCTCGTAGGAGTCGGGCACGCCCGCGGCCAGCATCAGCGGATTGTTCGGCACCCAGGCGATCCCGCCCGACATGCACGTCGAGCCGCCGATCAACGCCTGCTTCTCGAGCACCAGAGCGCTCGCTCCGGCGTCGGACGCGGTGAGCGCCGCGACCATGCCACCGCCGCCGGATCCCACGATCACGACGTCGACGGTGGAGTCCCACGTCGTCATGTCACGACCTCTCTGACCTCCCCGAGAACGGCTACCGCGCCGGCCGAAGCTAGCAGGCCCCGTTGACGAATGCTACGGATCCGAAGTAATCTGCCACCGACCGTCATAGAGCGCAAAGTGGGGGCGATGAGCGGCAACTCCAGGACCCTGACGTATCCAGCCGAGGGCCTCGGGGCCCCGAAGGACCGCCGGCCGGCACCGCTGGTCGACCTCGGCCTCCCGGCCGGCACCGAGGTGTTCTCCGCCGATGACCACATCTCGCTGTCCGAGGACATCTTCTTCGAACGCTTGCCGGACGCCATGAAGGAGAAGGCACCTCGCGTCATGAACGTCGACGGCGGCTGGGTGCTCGGTATGGAGGGCAAGTCCATCCTCGTGCGCGAGTTCGTCGAGGTGCTTACCCAGTACGACCCGGTGCCCGGGTCCCACGCCGGCGACGTCGAGGCCCGGCTCGCCGCGCTCGACTCCGAAGGCGTCACCAGGGAGCTCGCGTTCCCCAACTCGGTGCTGGCGCTGTTCGGGTGGCCGGACCGCGACGTCCGGGAGGCGTGCTTCCGGGTCTACAACGAGTACATGGCCGAGGTACAGGAGCGGTCGGGCAACCGGATCTACGGGGTCGGACTGATCAACTGGTGGGACCCCGCGGGCACGCGCCGGACGGTCAACGAGCTGAAGGCGCTCGGCCTGAAGACGTTCCTCATGCCGCTCATGCCGGGCAAGGACCTCGACGGCAAACCGATCGACTACTCGAGCTCCGACATGGACGGCGTGTGGGAGGCGATCGAGGAGTCGGGGGTCCCGGTCTCCCATCACATCGGGGAGAACCCGCCGGCCACGCCGATCGCGTTCAACGCGCTCAGCATCGGCATGCTCCAGTCGGTGGCGCCCTTCCGCGACACGTTCGGGAAGTACATCTTCGGCGGCATCCTCGACCGTCATCCCGGCCTGCGCGTCGGGTACTTCGAGGGCGGGATCAACTGGGTGCCCTCGGCCCTCCAGGACGCCGAGCACATCGCGGCGTCGTTCCGGCACCTGGCCGACCTGAAGATCAAGCACGACCCGACCTGGTACTGGGATAACCACATGTGCGCCTCGTTCATGGTTGACCAGCTCGGGCTGGCGCTCCTCGCCCGCATCGGGGTGGACCGGGTGATGTGGTCCACCGACTTCCCGCACAACGAGAGCACGTACGGCTACAGCAACCAGTCGCTGGCCTCGGTCGTCGACGCAGTGGGACCGGATGCGACAGTGGCCATCGCGAGCGGCAACGTCAAGCGCTACCTGGGGATCGAGGACTGAGACCGATGGCAACCATGGAAATCCCGTCGCCCGAGGAGATCATCCTCTACGAGAAGGATCCGGAGACCCGGATCGCCACCATCACCTTCAACCGCCCGGACCAGCTCAACATCCCGACCATCGGGGCACGCCGACGATATGCGGAGCTGCTGTTCAAGGCGAGCATCGACGACGACGTCAAGGTCCTGGTCGTACGCGGGGTCGGCGACCACCTGGGGACGGGCGCCGACCTGGACGAGTTGATGGCGAAGCGTGCCGAGGGTACCGCGCTGCACGAGGAGTTCGGCATCGACCCCGACGAGGACATCACCATGCCGTACGACCGTTCGTACCGTGCCGGCGCGTCCCTGCTGCACTGGTACGGCAACACCGGGTCGGGCTGCCGCAGCCTGCAGGACTTCAAGAAGATCAGCATCCTCGAGGTGAAGGGCTACTGCTACGGCTGGCACTTCTACCAAGCGGCCGACGCAGACCTCGTGATCTCCTCGGACGACGCGCTCTTCGGGCATCCCGCCTTCCGCTACGTGGGGTACGCCCCGCGCATGTGGCAGTGGGCGACGATGATGGGGATGCGCAAGTTCCAGGAGATGGTGTTCACCGGCCGCCCCTTCACGGCGGACGAGATGGCCGACTGCAACTTCGTGAACAGCGTGGTGCCGCGTAGCGAGCTCGAAGCCGAGACCGCGAAATACGCGTCGGCGTGTTCCAAGACGCGCCCCACCGACACGATCTTCATGCAGAAGGTGTTCTTCGA
>DATDIE010000212.1:0-9228 GCA_036521235.1 Acidimicrobiales bacterium
AGCGTGCCCGCGCCGCGGCGAAGTACTCGCGGGCCGGTGACGAGGCGGCGTATCGAGCCCTGCTCGATGCTGAAGGACCCACCAGCTTCGTCGGGCGGGGCCTCGAGAACTACGAGGTGCCGGCCCGTGTGGTCGCCGTGCTCGGGGGCGATTCCGACGATCCTGACGGTGCCGGTCACGACGTCGAGATCTTCTTGGACCGGACGCCGTTCTACGCCGAGCAGGGGGGCCAGGTCGGCGACACCGGGACCATCGTGACCGAGAGCGGGATCGCCGACGTCTACGACACCCAGTACGCAGTGCCGGGGCTCGTCGCGCACAAGGCGCGTCTCAGCGGCGAAATGACCTCCGGGCAAGATGCCCTGGCCACCATCGACGTCGAGCGTCGAGAGGCCATCCGGCGCAATCACACCGCGACGCACCTCCTCCACTCGGCGCTGCGAGCCGTCCTGGGCGACCACGTCCGCCAACAAGGGTCGATGGTGGGTCCGGACTATCTGCGCTTCGACTTCTCTCATCACGGCCAGCCGACGCGTGAGGAGCTGGACGAGGTCTTCGAGCTGGCCAACGACGCCGTACTGGCTGGCGTCGGTGTCGAGACGACCGAGACGACGCGCTCCGAGGCCGAGAGCATGGGTGCCATCGCGTTCTTCGGCGACAAATACGGCGAATCGGTGCGCGTCGTCCAGGCCGGCTCCGCGTCATTGGAGTTCTGTGGTGGCACCCACGTTGACTCTCTCGGCCAGATCGGGCCCATCACATTGCTCTCGGAAGGCTCTATCGGCTCGAACACACGTCGCCTCTTCGCCGTGACCGGCAAGGCGTCCTTGCGGCGGTCGAAGGAGCGTGAGGAGCTGGTCCGTGCGGCGGCCGAGGCGTTGCGCACCGAACCCGACGACCTGCTGGCTGCGATCAGCCGGCTGAGCGAGCGCCAGCGCGAGACGGAGAAGGAGCTCGCAGCCCTGCGCCAGCAGTCGAGCGAGGCGGAGGCCAAGACGCTGGCGGCCCAAGCCGCCGCCGGTGGCGGCGTCGTCGTGGCCCGGCGCGACAAGGTCGAGGGCAAGGAGCTCCAGTCGCTCGCCGAGGCGATCCTGCGCCACGACGGCGTGCGCGCCGTGGTGCTCGGCGGCTCGGCGGACGGGGCCAAGGTGTCGATCGCCGTGGCGACGGGCGGGACGCCCGACGCGGTGGACCTGGTCAAGCAGCTGGGGCCCATCGTCGGTGGCGGCGGCGGCGGCCGCCCGGGCTCGCCCTCGGCGCTGGCCGGCGGCAAGGACCCCGCCCGCCTCGACGAAGCCCTGGCCGAAGCGCGGCGCCTCCTCTCCGAGACCGAGTGAGCGGGGCGGTGGCGCCCTCCGAGCGCACGGACGCGGGCGCGGACCGGTTGGGTCCCCCCGGCCGGGTCGTCGGCCTGGACCTCGGGTCCCGGCGCATCGGCGTCGCCTTCAGCGACAGTCGGCGGACCCTCGCCAGCCCCTGGGGCACGATCGAGCGCAGCGGGAACGCCGAACGTGACCGGGCGGCCATCGTCGGTGCCGTCCGTGAGGTCGAGGCGGTCGTGGTCGTCGTCGGCCTGCCGCTGAGCCTCTCGGGTGCGGCGGGCCCCGCCGCCCGTGCCGCGCACGCCGAGACGGAGGCCCTGCGCGCCGCGCTCGAGCCGCTCGGCATCGCTGTCGAGATGGTCGACGAGCGCTTCACCACCGTCGAGGCGCAACGATCCCTCTCGGCAGCGGGTCGCAAAGGCAAGGCCTCCCGACGGGTGGTGGACAGTGCCGCCGCCATGGTGCTGCTCCAGGCCTGGTTGGACCGCAAGTGAACGGCCCCTACGACGAGGAGGGGCCGCGCACACCGCCCTCGGGGCAACCGGTCGTCGAGCCCCCCGACCCCGAAGCGCCCGAGTCCGAAGAGCGGCAGGAACGACGGGCGCGCCGGCGCGCCCAGGTACGCCGGCGCCGGCGGATCATCGCCGTCGTCGGTGGCGCCCTGCTCGTCGTCATTTTGGGCTTCGTTCTCTGGTACGAGCTCGAGGCGAACGCCTTGGGCCCGCCCGGCAAGCACGTCATCGTTACGGTGAAGCAAGGCGAGTCGACCGACTCGGTGATCAGCACGCTGAGCCAGAAGGGCGTGATCGGCAGCTCGTTGGCCTTCCGGATCTCGGACGTCATCCACGGCACGCCCACCGTGGAGCCCGGCAGCTACGCCATGCGCCAGAACCAGTCCTTCAGCGAAGTGCGCGCGCTGCTCGCCGCGGGACCGAACATCTATCCGGTCAACGTGGTCCCCGGATTCACCCTCTCCGAGGTGGCACAGTCGGTCGGCGAGATCCCGGGGCACACCCCGGCGACCTTCGAGAAGGCGGCCTCGAGCGGAGCGGTCCACTCGGTCTTCTCCCCGCCGGGGTCCAACAATCTCGAGGGCTTGCTCGGCACGGGCGAGTACCTCATCCTGCCGGGCGAGTCCGACCTGACGATCGTGAAGGACATGGTCACGCGCTTCGACGGCGACGCCACCAAGGCCGGCCTCAGCACGGCGTCGGCGGCCGCTCTGGGGATGACGCCGTACCAGGTGATCATCACGGCCTCGATCGTGGAGAAGGAGGGGTACTACTCCTTCAACATGCCCAAGGTCGCCCGCGTCATCTACAACCGGCTGGCGCGCGGGACGCCGCTCCAGATGGACTCGACCGTGCTCTACGCGATCGGCCAGGACGGCGGCCCGGTGACGAGCCACGACCTGCAGATCCAGTCGCCCTACAACACTTATCTCAACACGGGTCTCACGCCGACCCCGATCTGCATGCCGTCCCCCGAGGCATTGGCGGCCGCGGTCAACCCACCGCAGGGTTCCTGGCTCTACTTCGTGCTCGTCCAGAAGAACGGCGTCATGGCGTTCTCCGACACGTACGCCGAGCAGTTGGCGAACGAACAGCTGGCGAAGTCCCGTGGTCTCCCCTGAGCCCGAGTCGGCGCCGGGCGCGTTGCGCACCATGACTCAAGCCCGAGCCGAATGCGGCCCGGGCGTCCACATCGTCGGGGTGATCGGGAGCCCGGTCGCCCATTCGCTCTCACCGTTGCTGCACAACACCGCGTTCGGCGCCCTCGGGCTCGGCGACCTCTGGCGCTCGTTCGCCTTCGAGGTGGAACCCGGCGAGGCGGCGGCCGCGCTGGCGCAAATGCGGACGGCAGACGTCACCGGGCTCTCCGTCACGATGCCGCACAAGGCCGACGTGGCCGCCCTGGTGGACGAGTGCAGCGACGTGGCGCGCCGGCTCAACGCAGTGAACTGCGTCCATCAGCAGGAGGGGGGCTTCCTCTTCGGCGCGAACACCGACGGCGACGGGTTCGTGGCGTCGCTCGCCCGGGGCGCGGCGTTCGAGCCCGCGGGCAAGCGGTGCGTCGTCGTCGGCGCCGGCGGCGCCGCACGGGCCGTCGTGCTGGCGTTGGCGAAGGCCGGGGCATCCGCCGTCGCCGTCGTGAACCGCACGGCCGAGCGGGCCTTCGAGGCGGCCGGACTGGCGGGGGACCACGGAGCGGTCGTCCCGCTCACCGAGCACGCCATCGCCGACGCCGTGGGCGTCGCTGACCTGGTGGTCAACGCCACGCCGGTGGGCATGGCCGGGGTCGCCGGCGGGCCGGTCGAGTGGCTCGTGCCGCCGGACCTCCTCGGCGAGGGCCAGGTGGCGGCCGATCTCGTCTACGTGCCACGTCAGACCGTCTGGCTCGAGCGGGCCGCGGACGCCGGTGCGACGACCCTGGACGGCCTGGGCATGCTCGTCCACCAGGCCGCGGCGCAGCTGGTGTTGTGGACCGGCGTGGCCCCTCCGATCGAGGCCATGTGGCAGAAGGCCGAGGCGGCGGCTCCCTCGTAGAAGGCTGGCGGATCAGCCGGCGGACGGCGCGGACGGTGCGGACGGCGCGGGGGCCGCAGCCGGGTCTGCCGGCCAGAGACCGGCCTTGGCCAGCGCGGCGAGTGTCGCCTCGCGCAGAGCCCGGGTGAGCGGGTCGCGCTGCGACGGCACCGTGAGCAGCATGACGCGCATCGTGATCGTCGCCGCATCCGCCGCGTACAGGCCGACGATGTTGGGCGGCTCGGTGGTGTGGCTGGCGAACTCCGGCTGTTGGGCGACCTCGTGCGCCGCCTCGGAGATCACGGTCCGCACCCGGTCGAGCTCCGCCGCGGCGGCACCGGGAAGCGTGAGGTCGACGACGGCGCGCGCCCAGCCACGCGAGAGGTTGCCGATCAGGCGGATGTCGCCGTTGGGGATGACGTAGAGGACGCCGTCGACGCCACGAAAGCGGGTGAGGCGCAGGCTCACGTCCTCGATCACGCCGGTCACGCCCCCCACGGTGACGGAGTCGCCGATGTTGTACTGGTCCTCCATCGTCATGAGCGCGCCGGAGAAGTAGTCGCGCACGATCTGCTGCGCGCCGAACCCGAGCGTGGCGCCGATGATCGTCGCGCTGGCGAGCAGCGGCGTGAGGTTGATGCCGAGCATCCCGAGCACGATCGCCCCCGCCACCACGAAGATGAACAAGCGCCACATGTTCGCCACCAGCCCCGCCATCGTGGTGACGCGCGCCCCGGCCCGCGGCGAGCCCGAGCGGTTGGAGGTCTGGTTGGCGACGCGCAGCATCATGCGGCGAATGACCTTGGCGCCGTAGCGGGCGATGAGCGCGGCGACCAGGACCACGATCAAGATGCTCAGCGGGCGCACCACCAGATCGGTGACCGTCGACGCCGTGTCCGGGCTGACCCCGAACTTGATCAGCAGGTGGTAGAGCCAGCCGCTCCCGGGCTCGGTCTGCGTCGCCGTCTGCGACGCCGCCTGGTTGATCTGCCCCAGCAAACCCGACGAGCCGTCCGACGTCCCGCCCGACGGGCTGGACGGGCCGGACGTCGAAGCCACCAGGGCCTGCGCCGCCGCCAGGGAGGGTGAGGTCACGGCCGGTATTCTGTCCGGAATTCCCCCCGTATGACGACCATCACCCGAACACACATTGCGGCCCGCCGCAGCATCTTCCCGTTCGACGTGATCCTGGTCGCAGCGACGCTGCTGGTCTCTGCAATCGGCGTGATCATGGTGTACACCGCCACCCGCGGCGACCTGCTCGCCCAGGGGGAGGACCCCAAGACCTTCCTGAAGAAGCAGGGCCTCTTCGTCGTCCTCGGCGTGATCACGATGGTGGTCGTCGCGCTGATCGACTACCGGCGCTGGGAATCGGTGGCCAACATCTTGTACTGGCTGATCGTGCTCGCCCTCCTGGGCGTGTTCGTCGTCGGCTCGAGCGCCCAGGGCGCCGCCCGCTGGTTCAGCGTGGGACCACTCCAGCTCCAGCCGTCCGAGTTCGCCGTGCTGGCGCTCATCTTGGCCATCGCGTCGTATTGCGCGCGCCGCGACGACGTCGGCCTCGCGTGGAAGGACGTGTTCCGGCTGCTGATCATGGCCGGCATCCCGATCCTGCTGGTCCTCCTCCAGCCGGACCTCGGCACGGCGATGATCATGGTGATCGTCCTCCTCGTCATGCTCGCGGTCGCCGGCCTGCCCATCCGTATCCTCGTGATGCTGCTGATCGGCACCGTGCTCGTCGTGCTGTTCGCGGTGGAGAGCGGCCTGCTGCACCACTACCAGATCGCCCGCGTGACGGCCTTCCTCAACCCGGGCTCGACGTCGAACAACCCCTACGTCAAGTCGGCGATCTACAACCTGAACGAGGCGAAGAGCGCCATCGGCTCGGGCGGCGTGTTCGGTTCGGGCATCGGGCACGGCGCGCAGACGAATCTTGGCTACGTCCCCGAGCAGCAGACCGACTTCATCTTCACCGCCGTCGGCGAGCAGCTCGGCTTCGTGGGGTCGGTCGGCGTCCTCGCCCTGCTCGGTGTGATCGCCTGGCGCGTGCTGCACGCCGCGGTCGTGGCCCGCGACACCTTCGGCCGACTCATCTGCACCGGCCTCTTCGCCTTCATCGCCTTCAGCGTGTTCCAGAACGCGGGGATGACGATGGGCATCATGCCGATCACCGGGATCCCCTTACCCTTCGTCAGTTACGGCGGGACCGCGGTGCTGGTCTTCTTCGGCGCGGTCGGCTTTGCGCTGAGCGTCGGGTCGCATCGGAGATTCCGGTGACGGATATCCAGCCCGAGGCCGAGCCCGAGGCCGAGGCCCAGGCCGAGCCCGAGGCCGCCGAGCCGGCGAGCCCGAACCCCGAACCGGCGGCCGGCCAAGGGCCCAGCTTCCCGACGTTCCGGGTCATGGACGTCGAGGACGTCTCGCTCGAGCTCCCCGCGCAGTTCCCCTCGGTGACGCTGGGGGAGTCCGAGCCCCCGATGCGCCAGATCGTGTTCCCCGTCGGCCTGCCGGAGGGCGCGGCGCTGGCCCAGGCCCTGCGGCGTCTGCGGGGCCGGCGGCCCATGACGCACGAGCTGTTCATGGATGTGCTCCAGCGCGCCCACGTCGAGGTGGTGGCGGTGCGCCTGACCGGCCGTGAGGACGGGAACCTGCTGGCCGAGCTCGACCTGATGATGCCGTCGGGTCGCGAACGCATCGACTGCCGGCCGTCCGACGGCCTCGTGCTTGCGCTCCGCATGCCGGTGCCTGCGCCGATCTTGGTCGACGAGCGCCTGCTCGAGGACGGCGGCGACGTCGTGCCGATCGCCGACTCCGACTCGCCCGGCGTGAGCGGTTCCGCCCGATCGGCGATGATGCGGCCATGACCGTCATCAAGATCAACGCCATCACCGTCCCCGAGGACGCCGGCGACGAGCTGGCCCGGCGTTTTGGCGCCCGCGCCGGCGCCGTCGACAACCAGGAGGGCTTCGAAGGCTTCGAGTTGCTGCGCCCGACCGACGATCGCCGTCAGTGGCTCGTCGTCACCCGCTGGCGCGACGAGGAGTCGTTTCAGGCGTGGGTCTCGTCCCCGGCGTTCGCGCACGGCCACGCCGGCGCCGACCGCCCCTCGCCGCACGGTGGGCCCGTCTCGGTGTCCTCGGAGCTGTGGTCCTACGACGTCGCGCTCGGCTCACCGGGACAGGGCGACTGACGGCGAGCTTCACTCCGGCGAGGGCGTCCGGCTAGGCACGACCGCCCTCGTCAAACCCCCGGATGGGACTTTCGGCTCTAGGCCGCCGTCGCCGTAACGGCCAAGAATCCCTGGCAGCGGTTGCCGACCCTCGGAGCGGCCCACACGGGACGGAGGCGAGGGCAGGCGCCGCGGCATGGAGGGGGCAAGGGGAGCAGCGCTACGGCGGACTTGTCTCGGCCCGTCGGACTGCGGAAAGGAAAGACGCCATGCCCGCGGAACGGGTCTCGGCCACGCCGTTGACCACGGAGGAAGCCGACCTCGCCAAGGACTCGATACTCGGCGACCGCTTCATGATCCGCTTCAGCGAGGACACGCTGAAGCACCGGCCGCTCGGCATCCGGCTCATCGTCGAGTTCGCCGGGACGTTCATCCTGGTGACGGTCGCCGCCGGCTCCGGCGTCATCAACCATTACGTGGGCGGCGGGCCGATCAGCCGGACCGCGGCGGTGATCGCGCCGGGTGCGGTCGTCATGGCCATGATCTACGCACTCGGCCCGCTGTCGGGGCTTCATATCAACCCGGCGGTGACGCTGGCCTTCACGGCCCGGCGCGTGTTCCGGGCCATCTGGGCCGTGCCGTACATTGCCGTCCAGTTCGCCGGCGCCATCGGCGCGGCGCTCTTCCTGCAGAACATGTACGGCCACGTCTCGGCGGGCGGGAACTACCCCATCAACAAGCCGGGCGGGGAGTGGAAGTCGCTCGTGATGGAGATCCTCCTCACGGCGATCCTGGTCACCGTGATCCTCAACACCGCGACGGGGTACCGCAGCATCGGCCACAACGCCGCCCTCGCCGTGGGCGCGACTGTGGCCCTGCTCGGGCTCTTCGCGAGCCCGATCAGCGGGGCCTCGATGAACCCGGCGCGCACGCTCGGCCCCGACATCGTCGGTTGGAACTTCACTGGCTGGTGGGTCTACGTGGTCGGCGACCTCGTCGGTGCGGCCATCGCCGTCATGCTGATCGGGCTCGTGCGCGGGCTGCCCGGCCGCGCCGAGCGCGAGGCGGCCGAGGGCGGTGCGCTGCCGCTCAAGTCGTAGCGGGGCCGCCCGGCCGTCTGGGGTGCTCACCTGAGCAGGCGAGGCCGACCGACGGCCGATCGCGCGGCTACCGGGCCGGAACCATCGGGCTCTCGCCCGGTGCGCCGGCGTCCCCGGCTGCCAGCATCTCTCGTTGCGCCTTGGCGCCCTCGTCGGAGATCCGCAACAGCAGCGCGATGAGGATGTAGTTCGACACGAGGGACGAGCCCCCGTACGCGACAAAGGGCAGGGTGACCCCAGTAAAGGGCAAGATCCGGACCACCCCCGCCATGATGAAGAACGCCTGGAAGCCCACGATCAGCGTCAGGCCGGCGGCCATGAGCCGGCTGAAGTCCGACCGGGCCGTCTGGGCGATGCGGAAGCCGGCGCCGACGAGCATGACGAAGGCGAGCACGACCGCGATCGCGCCGACCATTCCCATCTCGGTGGCGATGGCGGCAAAGATCATGTCGCTCGTGAGCTCGGGGATGTAACTCGTGAAGTTGTCGAGGCCCAGGCCGGTGCCGCCCACGCCGCCCGTGCCCATGGAGTACCACCCCTGGGCCAGCTGGTAGCCGTTGCCGTTCGGATTGGTCGGCGTCGGCCACGGGTTCTGCCAGCCCTCGATGCGCAGGTGCACCTGCGAGAAGTAGTGCGCCGCGATGAAGGCCCCCACGCCGAAGAGGATGAGGCCGAGGACGAGGTAGCCGAACCGGCCGGTGGCGATCCACAGCAGGCCGATGAACAGGACGAACAGCAGCGCGGCGAAGCCGATGTCGTCCTCGACGCCGATGACCAGCATGGCGGCCCCCCACGCCACGAGGATCGGGATCAAGGGGCGGGGGTCCAAGAAGAGGCGGTTCCCGATCTGGGCCGTCGGGATCGTCAACAGCTCCTTGTTCTCGGCGAAATACGACGCGAAGAAGATGCAGAGGAGGATCTTGGACAGCTCGACCGGCTGGAACCGGATGCTGCCCAGATGCACCCACAGTCGCGCGCCGTTGATCGGCGAGAAACCGAGTGGCAGCACCAACAGGAGGCCCCCGAGCAGCAGCAGCAGGTAGCGGTAGCGCTCCAGATCGCGGGAATGGCGCACGATCAGCAGGGTGACGACGTAGGCGACGACGCCGATG
>DATDIE010000213.1:0-7451 GCA_036521235.1 Acidimicrobiales bacterium
CCTGCCCGGGGTGGCGGGTGGTACTGGCGGGAGCGTTCCGGCTTTGCCGCCATGGAGGATCGGCCCTACGACCGCTCGCGCACGTTCTTTCGGGACGAGTCGGACTTCCCTGGGCCGCGGACGATGCGCACGGCGGCGGAGTGGTTGTCGAAGGGAGCGCCCGACGACGAGCCCTTCCTGTTGTTCGTCGACGAGTTCGACCCGCACGAGCCCTTCGACACGCCGACGCCGTGGGCCGGGCGCTACGACCCGTCGTGGTCGGGGGAGATGTTGATCTGGCCGCCGTACGAGATCGGTGCGGTGGCGAAAGGACGGCTGACCGAGCGCGAGGGTCGGCACATCCGGGCCAACTACGGATCGAAGCTGTCGATGATCGACTCATGGGTGGGATCGGTGTTCGCTGCGTTGGAGGAGCGGGGGCTGTGGGACTCGACGGCGGTGATCGTGTGCACGGACCATGGCCACTATCTCGGTGAGAAGGACATCTGGGGCAAGCCGGGCGTCATGCAATACGAGCCGTTGGGGCATATTCCCTTGTTGGTGTCGTGGCCGGGTTGTGTTAGTGGCTCGACGTGCGATGCGTTGACGACCAACGTGGATCTGCACGCGACTATCGCCGACGTGTTCGGCGTGGCGGGTGGTGGCGTCGGTGGTCGTGGTCACGGTCGGTCGCTCGTCCCCTTGCTGATGGGGGAGGCTCGCGAGGTGCGGGAGTGGGCCATCGGCGGCGTGTACGGGAACTGGGTGCAGGTCACCGACGGACGGCGCAAGTACGCCCGTGGTGCAGTCGGCGATAACTTCCCGCTGTCGATGTGGTCGAACCGTTGGTCGACCATGCCGTTGCACGGGTTGGAGGACCTGGTGCGGTTGCCACCACCGGACCGGCGGGCGCGGCTCGACTTCATGCCGGGGAGCGACATCCCGGTGATCCGCCAGCCCTTTGCGCCGGGTGATCGGCTGCCGTTCTGGGTGGGGAGCGGGGCGGTGGACACTCACTTCCTGTTCGACCTGGTCGAGGACCCGGGAGAGGACCGGAACCTGGCGGGAGGTGGTGGCGCTGGTGGTGGTGCTGACGGTGCGGTCGAGGCCGACATGTTGGAGCTCCTCCGCGTGGCGTTGAAGGACGTCGAGGCACCCGACGAGCAACTCGAGCGGTTGGGGATGGCGTGAGCGCTCAGGACGGCGGCAGCGACGGTTCAGACGGGTTCGTGCTGCCCAGGATCCCGGCCTCGGCCGGGGGGCTGATCTTTGACGGGTCGGGCCGACTGCTCATCGTGAACCCGACCTACAAGAAGCACTGGACCATTCCCGGCGGGATCATGGAGGCGGACGGCGAGACGCCCTGGGAGGGGTGCCGGCGGGAGGTGCGCGAGGAGGTCGGCCTCGACGTGACCGCGGGGCACCTGGCCGCCGTTGATTTCCTGCGGCCCCGGGCCAAGGACGCCGGTGGCATGCGCTTCCTCTTCGACTGCGGGGTGATGAGCGACGAAGAGTTGGCCGGCATCACATTGCAGGAAGAGGAGCTCTCCGAGTACCGCCTGGCCGAGGTGCCTGAGGCCCTCGAAATCCTGAGCGGGCCGCTGCGGCGGCGGGTGGGCGAGGCCTTGAAGGTGGGTCCGGGTGAGTGTGTCTACCTCGAGGACGGGCTCCCGCGCTGAGCGCGTGACGTCGGGGGGCAGCTGGGAAGGTAATCCCTGGCCGAAATTGTTCACGGAAAAATTTTCAGGAATGCATACGACAACGCCCTCAACATTGCGCTTGAAATTGTGAGCTAAAGCTCATGTTTGTCGGAGTTGTGAGGAATAACTCATGGTTCGTTCCAGATCATGAGGCGGAGTCGTATGTAGATGAGAAGTTCAGCGGGTTAGTGCGCGTATACGGACGCGAAATTTCGCGGGAATGTAGAAACGCGGCGGCGGCTGCCGACTACTGCGCAGTGCCGAGTGCGACCGGCGCTTCGAAGGCGAAGTAGCCCGCGGTGACGACGAGAACGACGGTGGCGACTCCGAGCGCCCAGCCCGGGTGAAGGTGCACCTCGAAGGCCGCGCCGACAAGCGCGCCGGCAAACATGCAGACGACCGAGATCGCGCCGTTCCGGGCGTGGGGGTCTTTGCCACCCGCCAGCCATGAGTCGGACGCGAGCCCGGTGAGCGTCGTGGTGAGGACCGTGGTGGTCATGGAGGGCACACCCAAGCGCTTCACCACCGAATTGCGGATACCCATCGGGAACGAGAGCAGGGCAATGACCGTGAAACGAGGCCAGCCGGCATCGAGCACGGCTACCGAGCCCGCGATCACGGCCGCCACCGCCGTGAATCCCGCCTCGAGCACGACGGCGGTGAGGAGCAAGGAACGGTGATCCCGAATGCTGAGTGCCAGGCGACCTCCAACGACGGCGCCTACCAGGAAGAGTGCCAGTGCACACGCGCTGGCGGCGATCGAGAACCCGGGCGCGCCGGCGATCCCGAATCCGACCAGCAACACGTTGCCGGTCATGTTGGCGGTGAAGACGCGGCCCAACCCGAGGTAGCTGACGGCGTCGACGATGCCGCTGACTGCAGTGAGGGCCGCTAGGGCGACGATGAGGGGCTGGGGCAGACGATCCGGTTCGCTCATGCGCTCCACCTTCTTTGTGTCGAGGGACTCCGGCGCTCGTCAACGTAACGGAGCCCGCCCCTCGGCGAACGGGGAGGCCGACCGTTCACCGGCGTGAGAGAACGAATGCCCAAGTTGCCGGCGCACCAGGTGACGACGCGCAACCTAGGGGCGGCGTACCCCTTCATCGCTGAGGCGGGCCTAGGCCAGCGGGGAGTCGTGATCGGTGACGACCTGCTCGGCGGTTCCTTCGTGTTCGACCCCTTCGAGCTTTACGCCGCCGGAGTGGTTTCCAACCCGAACATGGTGGTCTTCGGGCAGATCGGGCGCGGCAAGAGCGCGTTCGTCAAGACCTTCCTCTGGCGCCAGGCGGTCTTCGGCCGTCGGGCCTGGGTGGTCGATCCGAAGGGGGAGTACGCCGATCTCGCCGACGCGTGGGGCATGCGTCCCGTGGCCTTGCGGCCGGGCGGCGCCATCCGGCTGAACCCGCTCGACCGCGGGCCGGAGGCGGAGGCCGACTCCCAGGTTGGGGCTGGCGACCAGGGGGGCGCCGACGCGACGGCGCGACGCCGGATGGAACTCCTTGCTTCGCTCGCCAGTGCGTGTTTGGGCCGGAACCTCGCGCCACGGGAGCGCGCCGCACTCGGGGCCGCGCTGGCGGACACCGTCACGGCGCGAGAGAACCCCACCCTGCCCCAGGTCGTCGAGTCGTTGCTCGCCCCGAGCGCCGACGCGGCCCGCTCGTTGCGCACGGAACGCCGCGAATTGTTGGAGGACGGGCGCGACGTCGCGCTCGAGCTGCGCCGGCTGGTGCACGGCGATCTGTGTGGGATGTTCGACGGCCCGACCACGCCCGGCCTCGACTTGTCAGCCCCGCTCGTGGTGCTCGACCTCTCGGCGCTCTACACGTCCGCCGCGCTCGGGGTGCTCATGGCGTGCGCCACCGCCTGGCTCCAGGCGGCGCTCGCCCGGACGGCCGGTACCGGTGGGAGCGCGAGTGCGTCGGCGAAGCACGGTGGCCAGTTCTTCCTGGTGGTCGACGAGGCGTGGGCCATCCTCTCCAACCTCGGGGTCGCCCGCTGGCTGCAGTCCTCGTGGAAGCTCTCGCGCGCGTTCGGGGTGTCCAACGTCGCCGTGCTCCACCGGGTCTCGGACCTGCGTTCCGTCGGCGCGTCCGACTCCGAACAGGTGGCCTTGGCCCAGGGCCTCCTCTCCGACTCGGAGACACGCGTCGTCTACGCCCAGTCGCCCGGGGAACTGGAGGCGGCGTCGGAGCTCTTGTCGCTCTCGGACACCGAGGCGGAGTTGTTGCCACAGTTGCGCCGCGGCATCGCGTTGTGGAAGGTCGGACAGCGCTCGTTCCTCGTCCAACATCGACTGAGCGCGCTCGAGCGCCAGATCGTCGACACCGACGCCGCCATGACGGCGGCACCGCGACCGCGATGAGCGGTCTCACCGCCGACGTGCTCCCGGTGGCGGTTGGGGCGGCGCTGTGGGCGGGGATCTCGTACCGCGACGTCGCACGGTGGGCGCCGGGGCGGCGTCCGAGATCGGCCCCTCGGCGGGGCGCGCGCTGGGCCACTCGCCGCGACCTGCGTGCGCTCGTGGTCAAGCCCACGGAGGTGCCGCCGTCCCGCCTAGTCCTGGGCGTCCTCGACGGGGGCTTCGGCCTCGGTCCGCCGACCGGCGTCGCGGCCGAATCGGCCCAATCGCTCGTGGTGATTGGGCCGACCCAGAGCGGCAAGACGACCTCGCTCGCCGTGCCCGCGATCCTCTCGTGGCCCGGCCCGGTACTCGCCGCCAGCGTGAAGACCGATCTCTTACGCGTGACCCAGGTCGCACGCGCCGGCCGCGGCCGGGTCTGGCGGATCGATCCGACCGGCTGTACGGGGGCGCCGGGGGACGAGTGGTCGCCGCTCTCGGGCTGTGGCGAATGGCGGCGGGCCGTTGCGACGACCACGGATCTCTGCCAAGCGGCCAAGGCGGACGGCACCACGGCGGACGGCGAGTTCTGGTACGCCAACGCGGCGAAGCTGCTCGCGCCGCTGTTCCACGCGGCCGCGCTCGACGGGCGCACCATGGCCGACGTCGTGCGCTGGGTGGACACCCAAGAGGTGGGCGAGGTGGCCGACGTCCTGGAGCGGTGCGGTGCGCCGGAGGCGATCGACGCAGCACGCGCCACCTGGTACCGCGACGAGCGCACGCGCAGCTCGGTGTTCACCACGGCCGAGACGGTGCTCGCACCGTTCGCGCACGCCCACGGGCACGCGGACACCGGAGCCATGACGCCGGCACGCTTCGAGCCGGCGCAGCTCCTGGGAGGCGCCGACACCCTCTACCTGTGCGCGCCGGCACACGACCAGCGCCGTCTCCGCGGCTACTTCACCGCGCTCACCCAACAGGTGCTCACGTACGCCTTCGAGTGCGCGACCAGGCAGTCGCACCCCCTCGATCCGCCGCTGCTCGTCGTCCTTGACGAAGCGGCGCACATCGCCCCGCTCGCCGAGCTCGACGCGTTGGCGGCCACCTGCGCGTCGCACGGCATCCAGCTGGTGACGATCTTCCAGGACCTGGCACAGGTGCGCGGCCGTTACGGCTCGCGCGCCCCCACGGTCCTCAACAACCACCGGGCCAAGCTCTTCCTGCCCGGCATCGCCGACCCCGACACGCTCGACTACGCCAGCCGGCTGGTGGGGGACGAGGAGGTCACCCAGCCCTCGGTCACACGGGACTCGACCGGCCGGCGCTCGACCACGTCGACAACCGGCCCCCGGCGCCTGCTCCCGCCCGAGGAGCTGCGCTGCCTGCCCCTGGGCCGGGCCGTTCTCGTCTACGGGACGCTCCCGCCGGCCAAGCTTCGGCTCCGCCCCTGGTGGGCGGACAAGGTCAACAAGGCGAACAAGGCGAGCAACGGCACAGCGACGATTCCGAGCGGCATTGCGGCGCCGCCTCCGGTCAGGTCAGCTCGACCGGCGTCACGTCGATGGTGACGACCCGGTCGTCGCGCAGCACGCGCAGCGACAGGGTGCGCCCGATGGCGCCAGCGGCCATGAGCCGCTGGAGGTCGCCGGTCCCCTCCACCGTCGTGCCGTCGACGGCGAGGATCGTGTCGGTCGGCTGCAGCCCCGCCCGCTCGGCCGGGCTGCCCGACGGCACCTCGATCACACCCACGCCGCTCTTCTGCCCGAGCTCCTCCGCCCGGCGTGGGGACAGCGGGCGTCCGCCGCCCACGACCCCGAGATACGCCCTGCGCACCCGTCCCTCACGCGTGAGCGTCGCCACGATGTCGAGCGTCGTTGCGTTGATGGGCACGGCCAGACCCAACCCGATCCCGGCCAGCGCCGTGTTGACCCCGACCAGCCGGGCCTTCGAGTCGACGAGCGCGCCGCCGGAGTTGCCCGGATTCAGCGCGGCATCGGTCTGGATGACGTTCTCCACCACCCGTCCGCCCGATGGCAGCGAGCGCCCCAGCGCGCTTACCACGCCGGCGGTCACCGAGCCGGCGAAGCCGTGCGGGTTTCCTACGGCCACGACCAGCTGGCCCACCCGCAGGGTGTCGGCGTTGCCCAACTCGACCTGGGCCAGGTCGGACGCGATGACGCGCAGCACGGCCAGGTCTGACAACGCGTCGCGACCCACGAGTTCGAAGGGCGCCTCGCGCCAGTCGGCGAAGACCGCCGTGCCACGCGTCGCGCCGGCGACGACGTGCGCGGAGGTCAAGAGGTAGCCGTCCGTCGCCAGCACGACCGCGCTCCCGGCGCCCTCGCGGCCGCGTGCGGCGACGCGCAGTGACGCGACCGACGGGCCGATCCGGTCGGCGACCGACACGACGATCTCCGAGTAGGCGTCGAGTGCCTCGCGGCCCACGTCCTCAGGGGACTCCGAACGATCAGAAGGTGCGAGGACGTCCGTCATATCAAGCTCGGTCCGCCGACCCGCACCTGCTCGACGCCCTCCAGCGCCTCGCGCAGCTCGGCCAGCCAGTCCGCCTGATGCCGCTCCACCAGCTTCACGCACCACGCCAGCGCCTCGCTCCTGCTCCGCGCGATCCCGGCGTCGATCAGCGTCGTCAGCACGGCTCGTTCGCGCAGCCGCAGCCTCGTCATGACCGGGGCGCTGTGCGTGGTGAAGAGAGTGGTCGCCCCGTCGTGCTCGACGCCCCACGACACGGGCCGGCCGAAGCGCGACTCGGTCTGCTGGGCGATCGCCATGCGCTCCTCGCGGGTCGACTCCCGGAACGCCCCGACAGCCTGGTCGACCGGCAACACGCCGATGACCAGGATCTCCTCGTCGTCGGCCTCCACCGTCGGGGGTCCGTCGAACCAGCCCTCCGGCACTTTGGCCCGGACAAATTCTTGGATCTCGTCACTCATGGGTTACGAGATTACATACTTACATCATTGCACCGCGCGCCCAGGGCACGGCACGCTCCACGCCGGGTCTACCGGGAGCCGCTGGCCGCCGCCCGCTCCGCCAACAAACCTCGCTCCGCCTCGTTCGTGGCCAGCTCCGCCGCCCGGGACCACTCCACCGCCGCCTCGTCGAAGCGGCCGAGCCGATCGAGCAGGTCGGCCCGCACGCTGTAGAGCAGGTGGTAACGGTCCAGCGCGCCGGTGGCCACGAGCAGGTCGACGTACGGCAACGCGTCCTCGGGCCCCGACGCGTACGAGATCGCCACCGCTCGGTTCAGCTCAACGACCGGCGACGCCACCTCCCGGGCGAGCTCGCTGTAGAGGGCGACGAGGCGCTCCCAGTCGGTGTCCTCGGGGCGGAACGAGCGGACGTGGCACGCCGCGATCGCCGCCTGGAGCGTGTACGGACCGGCCGCCGCCCCCCCCCCCCCCCCCCCCCCCCCC
>DATDIE010000214.1:0-10057 GCA_036521235.1 Acidimicrobiales bacterium
GCCGCGCCCCCGCCGGGCCCCGTGGGCCAGCCGAGCCGCCGCCACCTCGACCGGCACGTCGACGAGCACGGACAGGTCGGCCGTGACGCCCGCTGTCGCCCAGGCGACCAGCTCAGCCAGGGCGGCCACGTCGAGGCCCCGCCCGTAGCCCTGGTAGGCGATGGTCGACCCCGAATAGCGGTCGGTGACGACCCAGCCGCCCTCCGCCAACGCCGGCTCGATCACCTCGGCGACGTGTTCGGCCCGGTCCGCCGCCATGAGCAGCGCCTCGGCCCGCGGGTTGGGCGGCGGGGTGTCCGGCGTCAACAGCACCTGGCGCAACAGGACGCCGAGCGGCGTGGCGCCGGGCTCGTGGGTGAGGAGCGCCCCGAGCGCCGCGGCCACCCCCTTGGCTTGCGTCGACTTGCCACACCCGTCGATGCCCTCGAGCGCGATGAGGCGACCGCGGGCGGAGGGCACGGTCAGAACGGTTCGGTGGACGGCGCCTTCATCGCCGCCGGGTCCCCGTCGGAGACGGTCGAGCCGGCGGCCTTCTTGGTCGCGCCCGCCTTCTTGGCGGCGGCCTTCTTCTTCGTCGGGGCCTTCTTCGCCGAGGCCTTCTTCTTGGCCGCGGCCTTCTTCGCCGGCGCCTTCTTCTTGCGGGTCGACGGTCCGGCGGCGCGGCGCTCGGCCAGGAGCTCGGACGCCCGCTCGATGTCGATGGCCTCGACGCTGTCGCCCTTGCGCAGGCTGGCGTTCGTCGTGCCGTCGGTGACGTAGGGGCCGAAGCGCCCCTCCTTCACCACCACCGGCAGGTTGGTCGAGGAGTCGGCACCGAGCTCGCGCAGCGGCGCCGCCGATGCCCGCCCGCGCCGCTGCTTCGGCTGGGCGAACAAGGCCCGAGCCTCGTCCAGCGTCACCGTGAGCAGCTGCTCCTCGCTCGTGAGGCTGCGCGTGTCGGACCCTCGCTTGAGATACGGGCCGAAGCGGCCGTTGTGCGCCACGACGTCCTCGCCGCTCTCGGGGTCGGAGCCCACCACGCGGGGGATGCGCAGGAGCTCGAGGGCCTCCTCGAACGTGAGTGTCGCCGGGTCCATCGACGAGAACAGCGAGGCGGTGCGCGGCTTCTCTCCGCCGTCGACGGTCTCGCCCACCTGCACGTAGGGACCGAAGCGCCCCGCCTTGAGCTGGACCTCGAGCCCGCTCTCGGGATGGGTGCCGAGGACGCGGTCGTTGGACGGCGCGGCGAGGATCTCTTCGGCCCGCTCGATCGTCACTTCGTCCGGCGCCAGGTCGTCGGGGATCGAGGCCCGGTCCTCCCCGCGCTGGAGATACGGCCCGTACCGCCCGACCCGCACCACGATCGACTCGCCGTTGCTCCCGTCACCCAGCGGGATCGAGTTGATCTCGCGCGCGTCGATCTCGGCGAGGTGCGACGACACCGTCGCCTTCAGCCCGAGCGTGTCCAGCTCGGACCCGTCGCTCGCCATGGCGCCCGGTGCGTCGCTTCCGAAGTAGAAGCGCGTGAGCCAAGGCAGCGCCTCCTCGGTCCCCGACGCGATGTCGTCGAGGTCGTCTTCCATCGACGCGGTGAAGCCGTAGTCGACCAGGTTGGTGAAGTAGCGCTCCAGCAGCCCTACGACAGCGAAGGCCGTGAAGCTCGGGACGAGCGCCGACCCCTTCTTCCAGACGTAGCCGCGGTCGAGGATGGTGGCAATGACGCTGGCGTACGTCGACGGACGCCCGACGCCGAGCTCCTCCATCGCCTTGACGAGCGAGGCCTCGGTGTAGCGGGCCGGCGGCTGCGTCGTGTGCGAGCCCGGCTCGAACGCCGTCCCCTGGACGCGGTCGCCCTCGGACAGGGCGGGCAGCACCCGCTCCTCGCTGTCGTCCTGATCGTCGTCGTCGCGGCCCTCCTCGTACACCTCGAGGAAGCCTTTGAACGAAATGACCCGGCCGCTCGCCGAGAACTCGGCCTGTTGGCCCGTGGCCACGCCGCTCGGCACGTCGGCGACCAGGCGCACCTGGGCGCTGGTCCCGGTGGCGTCGTTCATCTGCGATGCGACCGTGCGCATCCAGATCATCTCGTAGAGACGCAGCTCGTCGCCGGAGAGGTCGCGGCCCACCTGCTCGGGCGTGCGGAAGGTCTCGCCGGAAGGGCGGATGGCCTCGTGGGCCTCCTGCGCGTTCTTGACCTTTCGCTCATAGCGGCGCGGGGCGTCGGGCACGTAGGTGTCGCCGTACCGCTCGCGGGCCTGGGAACGTGCCGCGCTCAGTGCCTCGTCCGACAGCGTCGTCGAGTCGGTGCGCATGTAGGTGATGTACCCCTGCTCGTAGAGGCGCTGCGCCACCTGCATGGCCCGCTGCGCGCTGAAGCGGAGCTTGCGCCCCGCCTCCTGCTGCAGCGTCGACGTCATGAACGGCGCGGCCGGCGAGCGGCGGAAGGGCCGCTCCGTCACCGACTTTACGGTGAAGGTCTGCCCGGCCAGCGCCTCGGCGACCGAGGTGGCCTCGCTCTCGCCGAGGACGCGCACCTCGGTCTTGGCGCTCTGCTGCCCGTGCTCGTCGAAGTCTTTGCCCGTGGCGACGGACGTCCCGCCGAGCACGACGAGCGAGGCACCGAAGCCGCTGGCGGCCGCCTCGCGGTTGAACGTGCCCTCGATCCCCCACCACGTGGCCGAGCGGAACCGCATGCGCGCCCGCTCGCGCTCCACCACCATGCGCGTGGCGACGCTCTGCACGCGCCCGGCCGAGAGCCGCGGCATGACCTTGCGCCACAGGACCGGCGAGACCTCGTAGCCGTACAGGCGGTCGAGGATCCGCCGCGCCTCTTGCGCGTCGACCAGGCGCCGGTCGAGCTCGCGCCAATCTTCCACGGCCCGCGCGATGGCGGCGGGCGTGATCTCGTGGAACACCATGCGCTTCACCGGCACGGTCGGGTTGAGCACCTCGGAGAGGTGCCACGCGATCGACTCGCCCTCGCGGTCCTCGTCCGTCGCGAGGTAGAGCTCGTCGGCCGTCTTGAGGAGCCTCTTGAGGTTCGCCACGACCGACTTCTTGGGCGACGAGATCACGTAGAGCGGCTTGAACCCGTTGTCCACGTCGACCCCGAGGCGCGCCCAGGACTCACCCTTGAGCGCAGCGGGGACTTCGTCTGCCCCGCGTGGGAGGTCCCGGATGTGGCCGACAGACGACTCGACGATGAAGTCGGGGCCGAGCATGCCGCCGATGGTGCGCGCCTTGGCGGGCGACTCGACGATGACGAGCGCCTTACCCATGGCACACCCCGCAGGCGGGCCGGAACGATAAATCGAAGGGCATGGTCAAATCAGAGTGAGGGGCCACTGACCCGCCTGTCAAGAGCAGCACGCGCCCCAGGCACCGGAAACGGACGGTCGCCGAGCGTGCTGAGCAGGGGGAATCGATCAGCCCCCGCCACCCGACTGGGCCGGGTTCGCGGCGGTTGCCTCGGGCTCGGTGGGCGCGACCTTCGACATGTCGGCGTCGACCACGGCGGCGACGGCTGCCGCGGCGGGCGTCGCGTTGTCGCTGTCGGCGTCCATCGCCTCGCCCTCCCGCTTCGAGAAGGCGAGGGCGAGCAGCAGGATCACGAGGGCCCCGGCAGCGATGCCGAGGCGGGCGCCGGTGTGGTGCCGCAGCGAGATGACGGCCGGCAGGATGAGCAGCGAGACCAGGTTCATCACCTTGATCATCGGGTTGAGCGCCGGGCCTGCGGTGTCCTTGAACGGGTCACCGACCGTGTCCCCGATGACGGCGGCCTTGTGCGCCTCCGAGCCCTTCCCTCCCTCGTTGCCGTCCTCGATGTACTTCTTGGCGTTGTCCCACGCCCCACCCGAGTTCGACAGCGTGTTGGCCATCAGCTGCCCGGTGAGGATGGTGCCGGCGAGGAAGGCCCCCAGCGCCAGATAGTTGATGCCGAAGCCCACGATGACCGGAGCCAGGATGGCGAGCAATGCGGGCGTCGCCAGCTCGCGTTGCGCGGCGGCGGTGCAGATGCCGATCACCCGCCCGTATTCGGGCTTCTCGGTGTAGTCCATGATCCCCGGGTGCTCGCGGAACTGGCGGCGCACCTCGAGCACGACCGTGCCCGCCGAGCGGCCGACGGCGCGGATGGCGAGCGACGAGAAGAGGAAGGCGATCGAGCCGCCGATGAGCAGACCGATGAACGTGGTCGGGTTGGCCACGTTGATCTGGATCACGCTGAAGAGCTTTGAGCCCGTGGCGTGCAGGCTCGGAATTTGTTCACCGATGGTCTCGATGAACGACGCGAACAGGGCGACCGCCGCGATCACGGCCGAGCCGATGGCGACGCCCTTCGTGATGGCCTTGGTCGTGTTGCCCACCGCGTCCAGGCTGACCATGATCCGCTCGGCGTCGCCGGTGAACTCGCCGGACATCTCCGCGATGCCGGCCGCGTTGTCCGACACCGGACCGAAGCTGTCCTCCGACACCACCATGCCGGCCGTGGCCAGCAGGCCGATGCCGATGAGCGCGACCAGGTAGAAGGTGAGCTCGATGTTGCCGTCGCCGAGGCCGATCGCCACGCCGATGGCGATCGCGATGGCGATAATGGCCCAGACCGACGACTCCAGGCCGATGGAGATGCCCGCCAGCACCGTCGTGGCCGGCCCCGTCCGGGCGGCCGCCGCGATCTCCTTGACCGGGCCTCGCTCGGTCGACGTGAACTGCTCGGTGATCTGGCTCGCGACCAGCGAGAGGACGACGCCGGTCAGCACGGCGTAGAAGACCTTGAGGTCGTGCACGTAGTACTGCGCCACCAGGAACGCACCTACCACGGTGAGCAGGGCCGCCAGCCAGAAGCCGCGGTTGATCGGAGCCAGCGCGTTGCGGTCGCTCTTGCGCGCGCGCACGGCGACGACGCCGATCACCGAGGCGATGATGCCCATGGCGGGGACGATGAGGGGATACAGGACCGCCGGCGTCGGGTTGTGGCCGATGGTCCGGAAAGCCGAGTAGCCGAGGATCAGCGCCGCGATGATCGTGATCTCGTAGGACTCGAAGAGGTCGGCCGCCATGCCGGCGCAGTCGCCGACGTTGTCACCCACGTTGTCGGCGATGGTCGCCGCGTTGCGCGGGTCGTCCTCGGGGATCCCGGCCTCGACCTTGCCGACGAGGTCGGCGCCGACGTCCGCCGCCTTGGTGAAGATGCCCCCGCCGACACGCATGAAGAGCGCCAGGAGCGACGCACCGAAGGCGAAGCCGATCAGCACGGCCGTGGCCGAGTTCTGGAAGATGAGGACGATGGCCGTGGCGCCGACCAGGCCGAGGCCGACACAGAGCATGCCGGTGACGGCGCCGGTGCGGAAGGCCACCCGTAACGCACCCGCCATGCCGCCGCCCTGCGAGGCCGCGGCGGCGGTGCGGACGTTGCCCCGCACCGCGATGCTCATGCCGATGAACCCGGTGAGGCCGGAGAAGGCCGCCCCGAACAGGAAGCAGATCACCCGGTAGAGGCCGTCCTGGGCGAAGCTCAGGGCGATCCCGCCGTCGGGCTTCACCACCTGGGTCGCCGTGAAGAAAATGAGGACGGCCAGCGGGATGATGATCATGGCGATGGCGCGGAACTGCCGGGCCAAGAACGCCTCGGCGCCCTCCTGGACCGCCTGCGCGATCTCCTTCATCTTGATCGTGCCCTGATCGGCGGCCAGCACGTTGCGGGCGAGCAGCAGTCCGGCGGCGATGCCGACGATGCCGGCGGCCAGGCAGAGATACAGCCACGTCTTGTCCACCCCGCCCAGGTGGAAGGCCTGGTACCCGCCCTTGGTGGCGAGGAGATTGATCATTCCGGGTCTGCCCTTTCTGTTCCAGTTCGCCTGCTGGAGAGGGTGCGGCCGCGCCCTCCTCCGTGTGATGCGGCAGCGTTCAGCGCCACGGCGATCGATGTCGTGATCCCGGTGCGAGGACGCGCCGGGGAGGCCGCACCCGACGCCGGGCCGGGGGGGACGTTAGCGACTGACGACGGGGCGGGCAATTTAATGGCCTCGTTCTCCGCCCTGCGCTGGGTGGACGCTGAGCGGCCGTCCACAGGCTCAGGACTCGACCGGGTCGCTCGGTGCGCCCTGCACCAACTCGAACGACGGGTTGAGCATGGCCGGCCGGCGACTCCATGTCCCGACCATCCCCTCGGCGACGAGGCGGGCGCCCGGGTCGATGCCGGCGATCTTCGGTCGGCCCTGGAAGACCAGGAGCAGGCCGCCCGTGCCGTCGCTGAGCACGCATTCGAGGTTCGACGTCCCCGCCCGCGGCTGCACCCGCACCGACTTCACGCGGCCGGCGACCCGCACCCGTTGGCGCGGCACCACGGCGGCGATCGGCGTCGTCGCCCCGGCGCGCTGGGCCAACGTCTGGTCGGCCTCGAGCATGAGACCGGGGCGACGCGGTCCGTCCTTGCGCCCGATGCGGTCGACCCCGCTTCGTCCCTCCGCATCGATCGTGTCGGTGTCGTCGGCGTCGTTGCGCCCCGACCGCGCCCGCTGTTGCACCGATCGGCCGTACGAGCGCACGCGCTCGCCGAAGCGGCCGCCCACGGCGAAAGGGACGATGGTGGCGCTGACGTGAGGGACCTGACCCAGGACGGCGGCGATCTTGTCGGCCGTGCGGTCGTGCAGGAAGCGCTCCCAGACCCGGGCGTAGCTGCGCCGCGGCAACAAGACGGTGCACTCGGTGTCGCCGTCGAGCGTGGCGTCGGCCACCAGTTCGATGGCGGCCCGGCCCAGGCGTCGGTCCGGGCATTCGATGATGTCGAGGGGCAGCCGGGCCAGGCCGATGCGGCTCCATTCCGTCTGGAGTTCGCGGGCCGCCTTGGTGTCGATGTCGAAGTGCACCGCTCGCAGGTCGTCGGGCGCCAGCATCCGGGCGTACTGCAGGGCGCGGGCGGTGGCCATGTCGAGGCGGTCGACCAGCACGATCACCACGTGGCGCCGCAGCACAGGGGCTTCGGTCGCCTCGATGACGCCGGTCTCGAGCATCTCGTCCTCGCTGGCGTACTGGCGATGCATGCGGATCAGCCCGATGTACAGCAACGGGCCCACGACGAAGATGAGCCAGGCCCCTTCCTTGAACTTGGCCACCGAGAAGATCAGCACGACGGTGAACGACAAGAACGCGGAGAACCCGTTGACGGCGACGCTCCGGCGCCAGTGCCCGGCGCGTGCCGTCAGGTGGTGCTTGACCATGCCGGACCCCGCCATGGTGAACCCGGTGAAGACGCCGATGGCGTAGAGGGCGACGAGCCCGTTGACCTGGGCCTTGTAGAGCAGGACGAGGGCGAGCGCCACGCCGGTGAGCACGAGGATGCCGTTGGAGAAGGCCAGACGGTGCCCCCGCCGGGTCAATTGGCGCGGGAGGAAGCGGTCCCCGGCCACGAAGCTGGCCAAGTACGGGAAACCGTTGAAGCTCGTGTTGCCTCCGGTGTAGAGGATCAGCATCGTGGCCAGCTGGACCACGTAGAACCCGAGGTGTCCGATCGGGCTGGTCCCGAAGACCGCCTTGACCTCTTGGGAGACGACCGTGGGCGACCCGATCGCGTAGGGCACGGCGTGCGTCCACTTCGCCAGCAGCGTGACGCCGAGGACCAGGAAGCCGAGCGTCGAGCTCATGGCCACCAGCGTCTGGCGGGCATTGTGCGACTCGGGCTTGCGGAAGCTGCTGACCCCGTTCGAGATGGCCTCCAGCCCGGTCAGTGACGACCCGCCGTTGGCGAACGAGCGCAGCAACGAGATGAAGGCCAGCCCCATCAGCCAGCCCGAACCTGGGCTCCCGAACGTGCCGCCGTAGAGCTGGTCGTGCGGCGGCAGCGGAACGTAGTGGAGCGTCCCCAGCGCCTCTCTGACGAAGCCGATGATGATCACCGTCGCCAGCGAGAAGATGAAGAAGTAGGTCGGGATGGCGAAGTAGCGGCCCGCCTCGCGGATGCCGCGCAGGTTGCCGTAGAGCAGGAGCACGATGACGGCCACCGTGATGGCCACCGTGGCGGTCGTGTTGGCCAGGCTGGGGACCGCGCTGGTGAGGGCCGCCGTGCCCGCCGACGTCTGCACCGCAACGGTCACCGTGTAGTCGATGAGCAGCGCGACCGCGGCGATCTGGGCGATCCGCGGCCCGAAGTTGTCGCGGGCCACCACGTAGGAGCCGCCCGCCTTGGTGTAGAGCGCGATGACCTCGAGGTACGACAGGGTGACGAAGAAGAGGACGCCGAGGATGGCGAGCGTGATGGGGACGACCAGCGTGAAGGCGGCCAGGCCCACGTAGGGCACCAACTGGGTGAGCATCTCCTCGGTGCCGTAGGCCGAGGACGAGATGCAGTCCGGCGACAGCACCCCGAGGGCGATCGGCTTGCTGAGCCGCTCGGACGCCAGCTGCTCGGTGACCAGCGGCGGCCCGAGCAGGCGGTTCTTCAGGCGGTAGCGCCGGGTCTCGGGGATGTTCTCCGCAGCCACGCCGGGCAGGGGCACGGTGGGCCGTGAGGTGGTGGGGCTCGCCACGGGGCCACACAGTAGAAGGGAAACCTCCCGGCATATTTTCGTGCGGTTTTTGCGCGACCCGCCGGGGCGTGTTGCACTGTGGCGTGCATGTGATCGTCGTCGGGTGCGGCCGCGTCGGCTCGGGCCTCGCCCTGTCGCTGGGGGCGGAGGGTCACTCCGTCGCCGTCATCGACAAGAACCCCCGCGCCTTTCGCCGCCTGAAGGACTGGAGCGGCCAGTCCCTGGTCGGCTCGGGTTTCGACCGCGACGACCTGGAGAAGGCGGGGGCGCTGCACGCCGACGCCCTGGCTGCCGTCACGAGCGGGGACAACACCAACATCCTCACCGTGCGCATCGCCCGCGAGACCTACAAGATCCCCAACGTCGTCGCTCGCATCTACGACCCCCGGCGCGCCGAGATCTACCAACGCCTCGGCATCCCCACGGTGGCGACGGTGACCTGGACCATCGACCAGGTGCGCCGCCGGCTGCTACCCGAGGAGGACGTCCGCGAGTGGACCGATGCCAGCGGACGCCTCAGCCTGGTCGACCGGTCCCTGCCCGACTCTTGGGCGGGTCGCCCGCTCAGCGAGCTCGAGCACCCGGGGCGCTTGACCGTCGTCGCGGTCAGCCGCGCCGGCGAGCCACGCCTCGATGCGCATGAGCTCGTCGGCCAGGAGGGCGACATCTTGCACTTCGCCGTGCTCGACGACGCGCTGCGCGAGCTCGACGAGGCGCTCGCCCGCCACCCGCGGTCGGACACGAGCTCGTGAGGGTGGCCATCGCCGGCGCCGGTAGCGTCGGCACCGCCATCGCGGCGGACCTCCATGCCAGCGGGCACGACGTGCTCGTGATCGAGAGGGACCCCGAACTCGTCGAGCGGCTGCGGCCCACCATCGACGTGACCTGGGTGGCCGCCGACGCGTGCGAGGTGGCGTCGCTCGACGCGGCCGGGTTCGCCACCGTCGACGTTGCCGTGGCGGCGACCGGTGACGACGAGGACAACCTCGTGATCTCGTTGCTGTCGAAGCAGGAATTCGCCGTGCCCCGCGTCGTGGCGCGGGTGAACCACCCGAAGAACCAGTGGCTCTTCAACGAGAGCTGGGGGGTGGACGTCTCGGTGTCCACGCCCCAGCTGCTCACCGCGCTCGTCGAGGAGGCGGTCTCGGTCGGCGCACTGGTGCGGCTGCTCCAGTTCCAGGGCGGCGCGGCGCACCTCGTCGAGATCACATTGGCCGAGGACTCCCCCGCCAACGACATCGCCATCGCCGACTTGGACTTCCCCCGCGACGCGGTGGTGGTGGCCGTCGTGCGGGCGGACCGGCTCATCGTCCCCCGCGGCGACACGACGCTCCAGTCCGGCGACGAGGTGCTCGTCTTGGTCACCGCCCAGGCGGAGGACGGCGTCCACTCGCTCTTGATCGCGGAGCCCACGCCCTAAGGCAACCTGTCTCGCACGGGCAACCCGATCGCAACCCGGGTACGGATCGGGCGTAGATCCTGTTCAGCGCGGCGCGATGTTCGCGACCTGATCCTCGAACTGTCACCATTGCTCAAGGGAGAGGCCCGTCCGCCCG
>DATDIE010000215.1:0-8728 GCA_036521235.1 Acidimicrobiales bacterium
GGCCGGGATGCCGACGACGGCGCCGACGGGCACCATCTCGAAGCCGGGCCCGACGGCGAGCGACTCGGCCAGGGAACGACCCTCGGCCCGGAGCTCCGCGTCGGAGACGGCCATCTCGAAAGCGGCGGCCAGCATCCGGTCGGCCGGGGTGCTGCCGAAGATCTGCGGGACCTCGGCGGCGGCCGGCAGCTGGCCCTTCCTCGCCGCCGCGGCCGCGTCGAGGCGGTGCACGGCACGGTCGACGGCGCGGCGCTCGACCTCGTCGAGTGGCGGGTCCACCGAGGTGGCCTCGCCCAGGGCGGCGCACTCGCCCCAGCCCTCGACGTCGCCGCCGCCGTCGGTGTCCCGGGCGACGACGCGCACGTAGAGCACCGGGCGGGCGCGATGCACGCCGGCGGCGGTGCCGATCTCGCTGGAGAACGCCAAGTCCACCCGCACCAGTTCGACGCCGGTCAGCTGCACAGGCCGAGGGCTCCCACGGCGTTCACCGTAGAACGCAGCTTGTACGCTCTGGCGTTCGGCCCGGATGGCGGAATGGCAGACGCGACGGACTCAAAATCCGTTGTCCGAAAGGGCGTGTGGGTTCGAGTCCCACTCCGGGCACTCCACTCGGGCGCTTGGCCTCGTTTCGGGGCCGGGCCGAGTCGCAGCGACCGGCGGCGGCGGCGCCCGGAGGGCCGTCCTGCTCCGGCTGGCCCCGGACCTCCGCCGGGGTCGACGGCAACCGCTCAAGCCGCCTCCTTCCAGGACCGATATCTCCTGTAGGCATGGTCGCCGCGTTTCGTGCCAGTGTGGGCGATCGATTCCAGCTGCTCCGCAGGCGGGCGGGGCGATCGAGCCCAACATTCCATCGACCGGGGCAGCTGTCCGGATCATCTGACATGAAGCTCACTACGGCCATCTTCCGCATTGCCCTGACCCTCGGCGTGGCCGCGCTCGGCGCGGCGGCCGTGCCGTGGGCGTTCGGCGACCCGGCGGCGATGGCGGGTGCCGACGGTGGCGGAGGGACGCCATTGCCGGACGGGTGGGAGCTGTGCGTCCTGCAGGGCGTCGCCGGGCCCGCGACGCAGAACAACGTGGCCGACCTGGACGAGTGGCAGACGGCAGAGGGCGGGTCGACCAACAACTCCGCCGCCTACAACCCCTTCAACACGTCCCGCACGACCGATGTCAACAACGCCGCGCTGCCCGAGACCTCGTCGTCCAACGGCTTCCCGGCCTTCAGCGACTGGATCTCCGGCTGCGCCGCCACCGTGGCGACGATCATGCAGCCCAACATGACGTCGATCCTGGCCGCGCTGCGGGCGGGTAACGTCGCCCCGCCGCAGGCCTTCCTCGCCGTCGTCGACCAGAGCCAGTGGTGCGCCCCGTCGGCCGACGGCACGCCCTGTTACGCGAGCATGATCCTGGGCTCCACCGGCAGCCTGGCCGCCAGCGTGCTCAAGCAATCCTCCGCCCTCGACGTCTACAGCAGCGTGCAGTCCGACCTGCGCTCCTACCAGCTGGCTGTGGCGTCGGTCTCTTCGGCCCAATCGGGCGTGACGACGACCAACGTGCAGCTGGGGGCCGCGCAATCCGCGCTGTCGGCCGCGCAGAGCCACGCCACCTCCGCCGAGAAGGCGTTGCGACACTTCGCCATTTCCGAGTACATCGACAGCGGCCTCTACCAGGGCAGCTTCGTGGCGAACGGATCGACCAACACCCCGTTCGGGACGCCGAGTCCCCAGGGCGTCATCGCCCACCAGTACGCGAGCGTCATCGCCGCCAACCTGCTGTCGCAGTCACAGGCCGCCGCCGCCGCGGCCAAGGCGTCCCTGGCCCACCGCAACGCCACGCAAAAGGACCTGCAGGTCGCGGAGGCGACGCTCGTCTCGGACAACAACGCCGAGAACCACTCCCTCGTGAAGCTCGTCGCCGACGTGACGACGCTCGAGAAGGCCGGCGCCTGCACGAACGCCAACATCGTCGTCGCCTCGACCCCGGCGCCAGCCAACGGCTCGCCCACCACGCCGTCGTCCGGCTCGTCGCCGACGACCACCACGACCACGACCAGCACGGTCCCGTCGTCCACCACGACCTCGTCGTCCACCACGACGACCACGACGACGCCCATCCTCAACCTGGACAAGACGACGACCACGACCGCGCCGCCGACCACGACCTCGACGAGCACGACGACGACGAGCACCCCGGCGCCCACGACCACGACGACGACTGCTCCGACCGGGTCGGGGTCGGGCAACGCCGCCGCGCCCGCGCCCACCGCGAACCCCGCCGGGCTCGACGTCCTTCAGGGCTGCGTCAACGCGCTGGCGCCGGTGAGCACGACCTAGCGGGACCGCTCAGGCAGGATCGGCCCGCGCGGCGCCCGGTCTGAATGCCGCAGAGGTGCAAGATTCCCACCTGGGATCGCACCTAGTTTCCCGTTGGTAACCAGCGACAACCTGCGCCAAGGCGCGACACTTCGCACCGGCGGTACGAAGATGGCGACGGATTGGAATCGCGACGGGGCGGGCATGTCACACTGTGGGTCCTCTGCCCGCCGACAATGGGAGCCGTTTGCCTTCGTGTTGGTCTTCACCTTCCCCGGACAAGGGTCACAGCGCGCCGGCATGGGGGAACCCTGGGTCGATCACCCGTCGTGGGAGGTTGTCGAAGAGGCGTCGGCCGCCGCCGACCGCGACCTGGCGCACCTCCTCCTCAGCGCGCCGATCGAGGAGCTGACCAAGACCGAGAACGCGCAGCTGGCGACGACGGTGCTCAGCCTGGTCGTGCTCGACGCCGTGGAACGGATCGGTCTCACGCCGGCGGCCTGCGCCGGTCACAGCCTGGGTGAGTACACGGCGCTCGTGGCGAGCGGCGCACTCGGATTCGAGGACGGGATCCGCCTGGTCGTGGCGCGCGGCGACGCCATGGCCCGGGCCGGGGAAGAAGCGCCGGGCACGATGGCCGCGTTGCTCGGCATCGCCGACGACGACGCCGAGGCCGCGTGCATGCGCGCCGAAGGCGACGTCTGGATCGCCAACTACAACGCGCCGGGCCAGGTCGTGATCGCCGGGACGCCCGAGGCGGTCGCACGGGCCGGCGAGCTGGCGAAGGGGTTGGGGGCCAAGCGGGTCATGCCGATCCAGGTGTCAGGCGCGTTCCATACCCCGCTGATGCAGGGCGCCCGCGCCGACCTCCGCAAGGCGCTGGCGGAGGTGGTCTTCCTCACGCCCGAGGTGCGCGTCGTTGCGAACGTGGATGCGCACGTGCACGACGATCCGGCCGAGTGGCCCGGGCTGCTCTCGGCGCAGCTCTGCTCCCCGGTCCGCTGGCGCCAGACGCTCGAGACGTTCGCCGGCCTCGGGCTCACGTCGCTCATCGAGTTGGGACCCGGCGGTGTCCTCAGCGGGTTGGCGAAGCGCAGCCTGCCCGAGATCCAGTCCCTCTCCGTCTCGAAACCCGAGGACCTCGACACGCTGATGGACCGGATCAGTGCGGCCGGCACATGGCGGGCCGAGCCGGCCCTCCATCAGGGCGAGCACCTCTACATGTCCGACCGCGTCGTCGTCAGCCCCTCGAGCGGCATCTTCTCCCCGGAGACCTCGCTGCAGGCCCCCGGCACGGGTCTCCTGCCCGGCACGGCCGGCGACGGTGCCGACACGGCGACCACCGTGGAGGTCGGTGAGCTCGTGGGTCGGGTCGGCGTCTCCGAGGTCCGCACGCCGTTCGCGGGCCAGGTGATCGGTTGGCTCGCCGCGGAAGGTGAACGCGTCCAAGAGGGGCAGCCGCTGGTCTGGCTCCGCGTGCACGAAGCCACGTAATGGCGGTCGTCCTTGTCACAGGCGGGACACGCGGCATCGGCGCGGCCTGCGTCGAGTGGTTCCTGGCCAACGGCGACCAGGTGGCCACGACCTTCCGGTCGGACACCGCGCCCGAAGCGCCGGGCGACTGGGACGCCGACCACTTCATGGCGGTGCGCTGCGACGTGCGCAACGCCGAAGAGGTGGAGTCGGCCTTCGCGTCGGTCGAGACCGCGTGGGGCCCGGTCGAGGTGCTGGTGGCGAACGCGGGGATCACGATGGACTCGCTCATGTTGCGCATGAGCGACCAAGCCTTCCTCGACGTGATCGACGCGAACCTGACGGGCTCGTTCCGAGTGGCCAAACGGGCGGTCGCCAAGATGCTGCGCCTGCACACCGGGCGCATCATCTTCCTCTCTTCGGTCGGCGCGTTCGTCGGACTGCCCGGCCAGGCCAACTACGCCGCCTCGAAGGCCGGCCTCGTCGGGATGGCCCGAGCCATCGCCCGGGAGGTGGGGAGCCGGCAGATCACCGTGAACGTCGTGGCGCCGGGATTGATCGAGACCGACATGACGGCCGCCCTCGGCGACGAGCGGGTGGCGGTCATGACGGGGCAGGTGCCCCTCGGCCGGGCCGGGAGCGCCCAAGACGTCGCCGAGGTCGTCGGCTTCCTTGCTTCTGGTGCCGCTGCGTACGTCACCGGCGCGGTCGTGCCGGTCGATGGCGGCCTGGGCATGGGGCTGTAGCGTTCTGGCAACCAAGACAGAAGGAGCAAATTGTGGACAGCGACGCAGCGTTCGAGAAGTTTCGCGAGTGCGCCGTGGAAGTGCTGCAGGTGCCGGCGGAGAAGATCACCAAGGAAGCAAAGTTCGCCGACGACCTCGACGCCGATAGCCTCGACCTGGTGGAGCTCGTGATGGCACTGGAAGAGGCGTTCGACATCACGGTCGAGGAGACCGAGCTCGAGGACATCACCACCATCGGCCAGGCCTTCGACCTGATCTCGTCCAAGCTCTGATGCAGCTCGGGATCGGCGCGGACGGACCGATCCGGGGCCGGCGCATCGCGGTCACCGGCCTCGGGGCGATCACGTGCTGCGGCGTCGGCGTGGACGCGCTCTGGGACGGCCTGCTCCGTCCCTCGGTCGTCGGCGGCGAGGTGCGCGGCTACGACCCCAAGGATTGGTTCGGCCCCAAAGAGGCGCGCCAACTCGACCGCTTCGCTCAGCTCTCCATGGTTGCCGCGGACATGGCGGTCGAGCAGGCCGGCGAGCTCGCCGTGGACCCCGCCAAGGCGGGCGTGGTCTTCGCCACAGGCGTCGGCGGGTTCGACACGTTGGCCGAGCAGGTCGGGGTCTACAACGCGAAGGGCGCCGACCGCGTCTCGCCGCGGCTCGTCCCGATGATGATGGCCAACGCGGGCGCCGCCGGCATCTCCATGCGGCAAGGGTGGCGGGGGCCCTCCGAGGTCATCTGCACGGCGTGCGCCGCAGGTACCCACGCCATCTCGGCCGCGGCACGCCTCGTGGCCTCGGGACGCTGCGACGTCGCCATCGGCGGAGGCTCCGAGGCCAGCATGCACCCGACGGCGCAGGCAGCGTTCCGGAACATGACGGCGCTCTCGACGTCGGGCCACTCACGCCCCTTCGACGCCCGGCGTGACGGCTTCGTCATGACCGAGGGCGCGGCGGCGCTCGTGCTCGAGGACTGGGACCGGGCGGTGGCACGGGGCGCGACGATCTACGCCGAGATCGCCGGCGCAGCCAGCACGGCCGACGCGCATCACATCACGGCGCCCGCGCCCGACGGGGCCGGCGCGGTGAACTGCATGGAGCTGGCCCTGGCCGACGCCGGCATCGCGCCGGGCGACGTCGGCCACATCAACGCCCACGGGACGTCGACCCCGCTGAACGACCTGGCCGAGGCGCGCGCCATCGCCAAGGTGTTCGGCGACCCGGGGCCGCTCGTGACGTCGACCAAGGGTGTCACGGGTCACGGGCTGGCAGCCGCCGGCGCGATCGAGGCCGTGGCCGGGGTGCTGACCATCCACCACGCCACCATCCCGCCGACCGCGGGGTACGAGGAGCCCGACCCCGAGATCACGATCCGCGTCGTGCACGGGGAGCCGATGCCGTGGGAGCCCGCGGCGGTGCTGTCGAACTCGTTCGGCTTCGGCGGCCACAACGGCTGCCTGGTGCTGCTGCCTCCTCGCTGACCGCAGGGGGCCGACCCCAACCGTTCCGGACCCACCGCTAAGGTCTCGCCTCCGTTGCCGGATGGCGGCGACGCGCAGATCGCGCAGCCGGACGAGGTCCTGAGGTTCGTCGATGGGCAGGCTCCAATCCTGGGTGGATGCGGTGCGCCGCTCCCCCGTGCCCTGGGTGGCCGCCGGCGTGGTCGTCATCGCGGCCGTCGTGGGCGGCGTGCTGCTCGCGACCACGGCTTCGCATCCCCCGGCGCCGAGCCCGACGCGGTCCGTCCGTGCCGTCGCCCTGGGCGACTCGGTGCCGTACGGCCACGGGCTGGCCAACCCGTACCTGACGCCGCAGATCGGCCTGCCGAGCGGCGACGTCTCGCAGGGCCCCTCCACGCTCGCCTACCCGAGCCTGGTGACGGCGAAGCTCGGGCTCACCATGACGGTCCGACCGACGAACTGCCACCTCGAAGGCGACCAGCTCGCCATCAGCGGCGCCGTGGCGGACGCGGCCGACAACACCGCCCGCGACGGCCAGTGCCCGAACCCGCCCCAGCAGGCGCGCAACCTCGGTGACCAGATCGCCGCGTCGGGGCTGTCCCAGCACCGGGCCCGCCTCGTCCTGTTGCAGGACGGTGCGGACGACATCCACTTTGCCGACTGCCTCGAGTACCAGTTGGCTCGCATCTCGAACGCCAACCTCGGCCTCGGGACCGACTGCGTCGTGAACGGCGCCGTCACGCCCGCGCTGACGACCGAGCTCGCCAACGTGCGCAGCAGCCTGGCCTCGGCCATCGAACAAGTGGCACCGGACGCGGCCACGGTCGCCGTCCTGAACTACTACCAACCGATCCCCCAGCCCGGGCAGATCGGCGACGACACATCGCTCTCGGGGTCCGAGACGAACCTGGTGTGCACCGGCCTCAAGGCGAACGCCGCCTCGACGTCCGCGGCGGCCGACGTGGTGCTGGCGAAGTTGAACGCATCCGTGGCCGGCGCGGTGGCCAACGCGCGGGCGCACGGCGTGCGCAACGTCGTCCTGATCGACGTCGCCCATGCCTTCGACGGACACGGCATCTGCACGGCCGACCCCTGGGCCTTCTCCTCCGAGCCCGTTCCCGACACCACCTTGGCCGCTGACGCGGAGCACATCCTGGCGGCCAAGGCCTGCACGGCGGCGCACGACGCGGTGCACGCCATCCCGTGTTCGTCCGAGGTGGCCAGCGCCGACCAGGCGGAGCAGACCCTCAAGGACTACGTCTGGCGCGCGGCGCACCCGACGGCCGACGGCCAGCACGCGCTGGCGGCGGCCGTGGAATCGGCGCTCCGCGGCCGCGTCTAGTCGATCGCCTCGCGCAGCGAGCCGACGAAGGCGGCCGCGCCCTCGGGCCCCTCGCCCTCGATGAGGCGCCGCACGAGCGCCGAACCGACCACGACACCGTCCGCCACCTCGCAGACCTCCGCGGCGTGCTCGGGGGTCGAGACGCCCACTCCGACGCACACCGGCAGGTCGGTGTGCCGGCGCACGCGCTCGACGACCTTCGCCGCTTGCGAACCGACGTCCTGACGCTCTCCGGTCACGCCCATGCGGGCCACGGCGTAGACGAACCCGCGCGCCCGGGCACAGATCCGGGCCACCCGGTCCTCGGGGCTCGACGGTGCGACCAGCAGCACGGTGTCCACGCCGGCGGCGTCCGCCTCGGTCGCCCAGGGGGCGAGCTCTTCGAGCGAGAGGTCGGGAAGGATGGCGCCGGTCACGCCGGCCGCAGCCAACGAGCTGGCCATGCGTTTGTGCCCGGCCCGGTACACGATGTTGTAGTACGTCATCACCGCGATCGGCACCGGCGCCTCGGCGCGGGCGATGCCGTCGAGCACGTCGTCGGGGACGGTGTGCCGCTTGAGCGCCCGCAGCCCGGCCTCCTGGATCACCGGCCCGTCGATCATCGGGTCCGAGAACGGGATCCCGACCTCGACCGCGTCGGCGCCCGCGGCGACGACGGCGGCGAGGCATTGACCCCAGTCGTCGGTCATGCCCCCCATCAGATACGGGATGAGGAGCTTGCGGCCCTGATCGCGCCGGGAGCGCAGCTCCTTCTCGAGATCAGGCATCGCCCGTCCGGCCGAAGATCTCGCGCACCTGGGCCACGTCCTTGTCGCCGCGGCCCGACAGCGTGATCAACACCGTGGAGCCGGCCGGCAAGGCGTCGGTGCCCGCGCTGCGCGCCACCCAGGCCACCGCGTGCGCCGACTCAAGCGCCGGGATGATGCCTTCGGTATGGCTGAGCAGCCGGAACGCCTCGAGCACCTCGGCGTCGGTGGCCATGGAGTACTCGGCCCGCCCGGTCGCGGCGAGGTGCGCGTGCTCGGGGCCGAGACCCGGGTAGTCCAGCCCGGCGGAGATCGACTCCGCCTCCTCGATCTGTCCCGCCTCGTCCTGCAGCAGCCGCGAGTACATCCCGTGCAGCACGCCCGGGATCCCGTTGGTGATGGCCGCGCCGCCGGCCGCCTCCACACCGACGAGGCGCGCCCCGGTGTCGACGAAGCCGGCGAAGGTCCCCGCCGCGTTCGATCCGCCCCCGATGCATGCGACCACCACGTCGGGGTCCCCGCCGTCGAGCAGGGCCCGGCACTGGGCGTGCGCCTCCTCGCCGACGACCCGCTGGAACTGCCGCACCATGTACGGGAACGGGTGGGGCCCCATGACGGACCCGATGCAGTAGTGCGTCGTGTCGACGGTGGCGACCCACTCG
>DATDIE010000216.1:0-3136 GCA_036521235.1 Acidimicrobiales bacterium
ACGGTGTTGCCCTGCGTCACCGAGACGTAGACGTCGCCGGCGGCCGCGGTGAGCGCGACCAGGTCGGCGTCCGAGCTGTTGGCCGCGTTGACGGTCGGCATGTTCCACTGCCCGTCCTGGTTGCCGCTGGTGCGGTTGTACGCGTACACGTTCGAGTACGTCGCGGCGTAGAAGTTGGCGCTGTCGGCCGCCAGCGCCGCGATGCCGATCGGGACGTGCTCGGCGATAGCGGCGGGGCCGTTGCCGTCGACAACCCAAGCGATCGCGGGCGCTGGGCTCGTGGGGTCCTGGGGCGCGGCGAAGACGGCGCCGTCGGGGCTCTCCGCCGCGGTGACGCGGTCGGCGGTGAACGGGAGCACGATCGGGTTGCCGGGCGTGAGCGGCCCCGACGTGGCGACGGGCGGGAGCGTGGCGGCGGGGGCTGCGGTCGTGGTCGTCGTGGACGCGTGCGACGACGCTCCGGGGTGCGTGGTGGTCGTGGCGCCGCTCGACGACGGGGTCGGGCTGCTGCTGCAGGCGGCCAGCGTCAGGGCGCCGACGAGCAGGGCCGCGGGCGCGGCGGCGAGCCGGAACGTGAATCCCGATTGCAGAAGGTGGATGGGTGCCCCCCTCATCGGCTCAGTATCGCGTCAGCCGCCGCGATGTACGGTGCGGCCATGGCCACTACACGCGACATCTCCTACGAAGCCGACGATCGGACCATGGTCGGGTTCCTCGCCGTGCCCGACGGCGTCCCCGTGGACGAGCAGCGGCCCGGGGTGCTGGTCTGCCACGAGGGGCCTGGGCTCGACGACCACGCCCGGGGTCGGGCGGTCCGGCTGGCGGACGAGCTCGGCTACGTGGCGTTCGCGTTGGACTACCAGGGCGGGGGCCAGCCGATCGAGGACCGGGAGGAGATGATGGCCCGCATCGGCGCGTTCTACGCCGACCCGTTGCGGACCCGCGACATCGGCATGGCGGGGCTCGAGATCCTCCTCCAAGAGCCGCGCACCGATCCGCAGCGGCTGGCGGCCATCGGCTACTGCTTCGGGGGCACCATGGCCCTCGAGCTGGCCCGAGGCGAGGCGGACCTCAAAGCGGTCTGCGGCTTCCACTCCGGCCTGGCGACGGCCCGCCCGAACGACGCGGAGAACATCGTCGGCAAGGTGCTGGTCATGATCGGCGCCGACGACCCGATCGTGGACAACGCCCAGCGCAAGACGTTCGAAGAGGAAATGACCGGCGGCGGCGTGGACTGGCAGCTGATCGTGTACGGGGGCGCGGTGCACTCGTTCACCAACCCGCGTGCGTCGAACGTCGACCTGCCGGGGATCGACTACCACGAGCCGACGGACCGGCGCTCCTGGCAGGCGATGCTCGACCTGTTCGCCGAGGTGTTCTGAGCGCCCCGGACAGCGTCGACGCGTTTCTGACGCCCCGTCAGGTCCGGGCTACGCTCGATGCCCATGCCTGAGCCCCTGCCGATGATCGTCTCGGTCGACGACCACGTGGTCGAACCGCCAAACGTGTGGCAGGACCGCCTCCCGTCGAAGTATCTCGAGGTCGGGCCGCGGATCGTGCGGGCGCCGATGCCCGAGGTCGAGTTCCGTGGGGGCTCGCTGAAGGTCAAGGAGGGCTCCAAGGGCGCTCCGGTGGACTGGTGGTACTACGAGGACCTCAAGCGCCCGCTGCTGCGGGTGGACTCGGCGGTCGGGGTGCCCCGCGACGAGGTGACGATGCGGGGCGTCATGTACGAGGAGATGCGGCCCGGCTCCTACGAGGTGAAGCCCCGGCTCGACGACATGGACGCCAACCACATCGAGGCGGCGCTGTGCTTCCCGACGTTCCCCCGCTTCTGCGGCCAGACGTTCACCGAGGCGAAGGACAAGGACCTCGGGCTGCTCTGCGTGAAGGCGTACAACGACTGGATGGTCGAAGAGTGGTGTGCCGACACGGGTGGCCGCCTCATCCCCCTGTGCCTCATCCCGCTCTGGGACGCCGACCTGGCGGCGGCCGAGGTGCGGCGCAACGCCGAGCGGGGCGTGCGGGCCGTGTGCTTCAGCGAGATCCCCCCGTTCCTCGGCCTCCCGAGCGTGCACGACCCGGACCACTACTGGGACCCGTTCTTCCGGGCCTGCGCCGAGACGCAGACCGTGGTCAACATGCACATCGGGTCGTCGTCGAAGATGCCGTCGACCTCGGCCGACGCGCCACCCGCCGTGGGCTCCACGCTGACGCACACCAACGCGACGTTCTCCCTGGTCGACTTCCTGTTCAGCGGGGTGTTCGTGCGCTTCGAGGACCTGAAGGTCGCGTACTCGGAAGGCCAGATCGGGTGGATCCCGTACATCCTCGAGCGGGCCGACCGCGTCTGGGAGGACAACCGCGGCTGGGGCGGCGTGGCCGACATCGTGCCCGAAAAGCCGTCCAGCTACTTCCCGGACCACGTCTTCGGGTGCTTCTTCGACGACGCGCACGGGCTGAAGTCGGTCGACGAGATCGGCGAGGACAACATCACGTACGAGTCGGACTACCCGCACTCGGACTCCACCTGGCCGCGCACACGCGAGATCGCCGAGGAGCAGATGGCTGACCTCACCGACGAACAGCGGCGCAAGATCGTCCGCGGCAACGCCATCAAGCTGTTCGGCCTCGACCTCGTCGCCTGACGCCGACCGCGTTGCCCGGCTGAGCCGCCGATGGACCTCCGCTACACCGCGGCCGAACAGAGCTTCCGCAACGAGCTGCGGGCCTGGCTGACGGCTACCCTGCCGACGGTCGGCGCACCGCCGCCGCACGACGACTGGGCGGCGCGGCGGGCCTACGACCTGCGGTGGCAACGACTGCTGTTCGACGCGGGCTACGCCGGCGTCGACTGGCCGGCCGAGGGCGGCGGGCGCGGGTCGTCACCGATCGAGCAGCTGATCTTCAAGGAGGAGTGCGAGCGGGCCGGCGCGCCCTACGTCGGCGTGAATTTCGTCGGACTCCTGCACGCCGGGCCCACCATCATTGCTGAGGGGAGCGCAGCGCAGAAGGAGCGCTACCTGCCGGCCATCCTGCGTGGCGAAGAGGTGTGGTGTCAGGGCTTCAGCGAGCCCGACGCCGGCAGCGATCTGGCCTCGCTGCGGACCAGAGCCGTCAGGGATGGCGACGACTA
>DATDIE010000217.1:0-17581 GCA_036521235.1 Acidimicrobiales bacterium
CGCCCGCGCCGTCCTGAGCGCAGGCGGCTAGGCAGGAGCGGGGGACAGCGGCGCTGGGATGGAGCAGTTTCTCGGCTTTGCGCTTCCGGGGCTCCCCTATGGCTGCACGTACGCGCTCGTCGCGATCTGCCTCTGCCTGACCTACCAGGCGACGGGTGTCTTCAACTTCGCGTTCGGCGCGCAGGCGTTCGCCTCCGCGTTCATCTTCACGTACCTGACACAGATCCACGGATGGCCCGGCTTCCTGGCCTTCTTGGTCTCGGTCGTCGTGATGGGGCCGATCGTGGGGTGGGCCTTCGACCGGTGGATCTTCAGGCGCATCCCCAACTCCAATTCCGTGGCGAAGATGGTCTGCAGCCTGGCGCTCCTGGTGGGGATCCCGAACCTCTTACCGGTCTTCTTCGGGACCCAGAACCTCGACGCCACTGCCACCATCTTCCCGTTCTTCAATCCCAACACGGTCTATTTCACGCTGTGGGGGACGCCGATCAACGGGATCTACCTCGCGACGATCTCGGTCACCGCAGTCGTCCTCGTGTTGTTGACGCTCCTGTTGCGCTACACGAGCCTCGGCTTGCAGATGCGCGCCGCCGTCGAGAGCCGTCGCCTCGTCCAGCTCGACGGGGTCAACGCCGACAGGGTCGTCTCGGTGGCCTGGATCGTGTCGAGTTTCATGGCCGCCCTGGCCGGCGTCCTCCTGGCGTCGGTCTATGGGCAGTTCACGTCCGACGACTACGTCACACTGACGGTGACCGCCATCGCGGCGGCGGCGTGGGCGCTTCTGCGCTCGTTGCCGATCGCGGCCGCCGTGGCCGTCCTGATCGGGGTGTCGACGACGGTGCTCGAGGGATACATCTCGCCTAACAGCATCTGGAACGCCGCCGTGGTGCCTTCGATCCCGTTCCTGGCGATCGTGGCCGCCCTGCTCATCCTTCCGGGCATGCGCAGTCTGGACTCGAGCCGTGATCCTCTCGCCACCATCGACCCGCCGCCTCCGCCGATTGCCGCGGCCAGCCGGGCGCCCACGATGGACCGCATCATCCGTCCACTCTGGTGGATCGTGTTCGCCGCGTTCTGCGTGTCGATGCTGACGTGGTTGCAGGCCCCGTGGACCACCGTGTTCAACAACGGGATCACGATCTCCATCGTGCTGCTCTCCATCACCCTCATCACGGGCATGGCCGGGCAACTGTCGCTCTGCCAGGGGACGTTGGCGGGCGTCGGCGCCTTCACCGCGGCCCAGGTGGCCAACCATCTGGGGCTGAATTTGTTCGTGGGCGCCTTGCTCGGGGCATTGATGGCGGCGGCCGTCGCCATCCTGCTCGCCATCCTGTCCCTGCGACTTCGAGGGCTCGGTCTGGCCTTGATGACGCTCGCGGCGGCATTGTTCTTCGACGCCACGTTCTTCAACGAGACGTACCTGACGGGCGGCCAAGAGGGTCTCCCCATTCAGAAAAAGTGGCTCGGCACCAGCGTGTTCTTCAACTCCAGCGGGCACGCGATCTTTCTCGTCTCTCTCGGGACGCTCGTGGTCGCGGTCCTCGTGGTCATGATGGTCAAGAAGGGGACGGTCGGCCGGAACCTGGCGGCAATGCGGGGCAGCGAGACCGCGACGGCCGGGCTCGGCGTTAATCCGGCGTGGCAGCGGATTGTGGTGTTCGCGCTCTCCGGTGCGATCGCCGGCGTCGGCGGCCTGCTGTTCAGCCTCCAACAACAGGTCCTGAACTCCGGGAACTGGAACGCGCAATTCTCCCTCGTCCTCGTCGTCCTCGTCGTCACCACGAGCGTCACGACATTGGAGGGCGCGATTCAGGCCGGCATCGGCTTCTATTTCCTGCAACAGGTCTTCATTGAGTTCCTTCCGAAGATCGGGCTCGGGGGCGTTGGAGCCTCCAGCCTGACCGTGGCGCTCTTCGCCTTCGGCGCGTTGACCTACGCGGCCCATCCTGAAGGCGTCCTCGAATACCAAAAGCGGCGGTGGAACGAGCGCTTCGAGCGGTTGTTCTTCAGCCGGGGCTCGGGGGATCTCAAGGGTGGCACCCTCTCGACCAGGCACGCCAATGGCTGACGCGGCGCCCCTCCTGAGCTTGCGCGGCGTCTGCAAGTCGTTCGGAGGCATTCAGGCCGTGTCGAGCATCACGTTCGAGGTGTCCGCCGGAGAGTGCGTGGGCCTCGTCGGCCCGAACGGCGCAGGCAAAACGACGTTGTTCAATTGCGTCTGCGGGCAGCTGCGTCCAGAGATCGGCGACATCGCCTTCGACGGGACGGACCTCATGGACCTCCCCACCTACAAGCGCGCCCGTCTCGGCATCGGTCGCACGTATCAAAGGGTCGAGGTGTTCACCGACATGTCGGTGTGTGACCACCTCCTGGTGGCCGAGCGGGCCCGACGCGGCGAGGGCCGGCTGTGGCGGGACCTCTTGAACATGAGCAAGCCGACGCGCGAAGAGATGGAACGAGTAGAGGCGACGCTCGATCTGGTCGGCATCTCCCACCTGGCCCAGACGTCGGTCAATGCGCTCGGGCTCGGGAACTGCCGTCTTGTCGAGCTCGCTCGTGCGCTCGCCGCCGAGCCCAAGATCCTGCTGGCCGACGAGCCTTCGTCGGGGCTGGATCTGCGCGAGACGGCAGAGGTCGCGGCCGTGTTGCGGACTGTCCAGCGCGAGCGAGGTACCGCGGTGCTCCTGGTGGAGCACGACCTGAAAATGGTGGGCGACGTGGTCGACCGGGCCATCGTGATGGACCTCGGCGCCATGCTGGCGGAGGGCACCTTCGACCACGTCATGGCCGACAGCAACGTCCGCCACGCCTATCTCGGCCAGATGGGAGCGGCATGAGCACGCTCGCCGACACCGGGGTCGACGAGGTGATGACGGCGGACGACAGCGTCCTCTCGCTCCAAGGGGTGTGTGCGGCCTACGGCCCCTACCGCGCATTGTTCGACGTCACGTTCCGCGTCCCGCCCGGTGGGGTGCTGGCGCTCGTCGGCTCCAACGGTGCGGGCAAGTCGACGGTGGCGAGGACGGTGACGGGCCTCGTGACCGCGACCTCGGGCCGGGTCGTGTTCGACGGGGTGGACGTGACGGGCCTGCCGGCTTACAAGATCGCCCGGCTCGGCATGGCACACGTCGTTGAGGGGCGCGGGGTGTTCTCGAGCCTGACCGTTGAGGAGAACCTCACGCTCGCCTTCCGCCAGCGCGAGGGGAAGGCCAAGCTCGGGGAGAACCTCGAACGGGCCTACACGGCGTTCCCCATCCTCGGGGAACGCCGTAAGCAGATGGGCGGGACACTGTCGGGCGGCCAGCAGCGGCTCCTCTCCCTGGCCAAGGTGCTCGTCGTGCCGTCGAAGGTCCTCGTGGCCGACGAGCTCTCGCTCGGCTTGGCGCCGGTGATCGTCGAACAGGTCTACGAAGGGCTGCAAGAGATCAACCGAAACGGCACGGCGCTGATCGTCGTCGAGCAACAGGTCCACCGGGCCTTGGCGATCGCCAATGCGGCGGTCGTCTTGGACCATGGAAGTGTGGTGTACGAGGGCGATCCCTCCGGAGCCAGCGACGCCGTCGAGGGACTGATGGCGCGCCGAGAGGAAGCGGCCGCCATCGGTGCGGCTGAGGGTGCGAGCGCCACCGCCGCGCCGGGCGCGGCTCCGGCGGCTGGTTCCGAGGGCTAGCCACAAGGCAAAGTCGGGGTCGAGGAGCGCCGTTCCTCGGCCGCTATACCGGGAGGCATGAACATGAGAGAGCCGGTCATCGTCGACGTCGTGCGGACGACGTTCGGCAAGCGGGGCGGGTCGTTGGCCAACTGGCACCCGGCGGACCTCCTCGCCTTCGCCCTGACCTCGCTGCTCGGGCGCACCGCCGTCGACCCCGAGCGCATCGACGACGTGATCGCCGGATGCGTGACCCAGGTCGGCGAGCAGAGCACCAACCTCGCCCGCAACGGCTGGGTGTCGGCCGGGCTGCCGCAGACCGTGCCGGCGACGACGGTCGACCGCCAGTGCGGCTCGTCGCAGCAGGCCGTGCACTTCGCCGCGGCCGGGGTGGCGGCCGGGCACTACGACCTCGTGATCGCATGCGGCGCCGAGGTGATGAGCCGCGTGCCGCTGGCGTCGAACGCCCGCGGCGGGACGGGCCCGTTCCCGCCCTCCTTCCTCGAGCACGTCGACGGACGGCTGTGGACGCAGTTCCGCGTCAGCCAGGTCCTGGCGGACCGCTACGGCATCACGCGCGAGGAGATGGACGCCTATGCACTGGAGTCGCACCGCCGGGCGGCGCAGAGCTGGGACTCGGGGCACTTCGAGCGTGAGGCGATCCCGGTGCCGATCAAGGCCGAGGACGGCAGCCTGACCGGCGAGCTCCTACGGGCGGACGAGGGCATCCGGCGCACCTCCACCCTCGAGGGGCTGGCGGCGCTGCCGCCCGCGCAGAGCTGGGAGCCCGATACGGCCCCGGGGATCACGGCGGGCAACTCGTCCCAGGTGACCGACGGGGCGGCGGCCATGCTCATCGCCGAGCGGGCGACGGCCGAGGAGCTGGGGCTGCCCATCCGCGCCCGTTTCGCGCACTTCGCGGTCGCGGCAGAGGACGCAGCGATCGTGCTGTCCGCTCCGGTGCCGGTGACGCACAAGCTGCTCAAGCGCTCGGGCATGACGGTGGACCAATTCGACGCCGTGGAGTGCAATGAGGCCTTCGCCGCCATCGCGCTGATGTGGCAGAAGGAGTTCGCCTACGACATGGGGCGCTTCAACCCGCGGGGCGGCGCCATCGCCATCGGCCACCCGCTCGGAGCGAGCGGCGTGCGCCTGATGGGCACGCTGCTCAACCACCTGGAGGAGACCGGTGGCCGCTACGGCTACCAGACGATGTGCGAGGGCGGTGGTCAGGCCAACGGCACCGTCATCGAGCGGCTGGGCTGACCCTCGCTTCGTCCGCCGCTTGCGCGGCCATCAGAGGCTGAATCTTCTTCGTGACAACGAGCCACTCGGCGAGGAAGGTCACGCCGGGGATCAGCCCGGCGGCGAACATCAAGACGATCCATGGGATGTGCAGTCGCGCCTTGAGGGCGAGGTAGCCCGCGCTGATCAGGTACACGATGTAGAGGTAGCCGTGGCCGACGCCGAAGACGGCGAGCTCGACCTTGAAGCTCCCGGCGCCGGCGAGATGCAGGAAGAAAAAGAGGAACAACGGGATGATGAGCACCCCGACGATGTTCGCCATCAGCTGGTAACGGAACAGCGCACCCTTCAGGCCACGCTCGGTCAGCCTCACTGGGCGCGCCGGACGACAACCGTCTCGCGGTTGCGCCAGGTCTTGGCTCCCTTGGCGGCCAGCGCCGCGAGACGCGCGTTGTACGCGGCGAGCTCGGGGTCCTCGTCGGCGGAGACGAGGGGCTCCTCGGTGACGTTGAGAGATGGCAGCGGCGAGGCGGCCACTCCATCAGGCGTGCGCGACGACGCCGCGAGGTCGAAGGTCTGGGCGTCAGCTTGAGCCTCGGCGTCGGCGTCGGCTTGCTGGCGGAGCATGCCCTTGAGCCCGACGCTGTCGTAGTCGGTGTGGATGAGCATCCACCAGAAGATGAGGGCGAGGAGCCCGAATACGGGCCACATCACGGAGTAGACGTAGCTCAGCTGGTTGCCGTCCGCGGCCCGGTTGACCTGCCACCAGGCGGCAATGGCGCAACCGGGGACGAGGACGAGAGCTGCCACGTGCAATGTGACGGCTCGACCGGAAAGCCAGCGTTCACGCACGTTGGCCATGCTATCTGGGCAGGGTGAGCGGGCGATTGCGCCGGTAACCTGGCCGAATGCTCCCCGCCGTGACCCGGCCTGAAGCGCCGTTCGTGGGCGACGACCGCACGATGTTGCCGCCGTGGCTGGACTACCAGCGCGCCACGTTGCTCTGGAAGTGCGAGTTGCTCGAGGGGGACGCGCTGGTGCGCCGCAACGTGCCGCCGTCGACGCTCAGCCTGCTGGGCCTCGTCCGGCACATGACCATCGTGGAGTGGAGTTGGTTCGAGAAGGTGTTCGCGGGGAGGTCGACGGTGCAGCCGATCTCGACGGACGACGACGTGGACGCCGACTTCAACGACCTGGATCCGGGCCGGGCGATGGAGGACATCGAGCGGTTCCAGCGGCAGTGCGACAGCTCGCGGGAGATCGTCGCCGTAACCCCGAGCATGGATGCGCTGGCTGCCGCGTGGAGGGGGCCGGAGCAGGTTTCGCTGCGCTGGATCATGGTGCACATGATCGAGGAGTACGCCCGGCACAACGGGCACGCCGACTTCCTGCGCGAGCTCATCGACGGCGCCGTGGGGGAGTGAGCGGCGTGGCGGAAGGCGGCGACGGGGAAGGGAAGGTCGGCGGTGACAGTCACGGTCACGGTCACAGTCGCGCCGGCCTCACGCGCTCGGGTGCCATCACGACCGTCCATCGCTACGAGCTGCCGTTGCCGTGCGAGTCGGTCTGGTCGCTGATCGGCCAGGTGCAGGGCTTCCGGTCGTGGTGGCCTTGGCTGCGCCAGTTCGAGGGCCAGGGTCTCGCGGTCGGCGACGAGTGGCGCTGCACGGTGCAGCCACCCGTGCCGTACCTCGTACGGTTCCGGGTCGTGATCGACCACGTCGAGGCGCCGACGCTGGTGCGGGCGCGCGTGCTCGGTGACGTCGTGGGGGAGGCGACGTTGGCGCTGGAGGCGTCTTCGGAGACGCCCGGCTCCGGGTCGAACGGGAATGGTCGCTCGGCCGGCAGCGTCGGCGGCGCCGGCTGCATCGCCCGCCTGGATAGCTCGCTGGCCCCGGGCAACAGGGCGCTGGGGGTCGTGTCGCGCTTCGCCGCGCCGGTGGCGCGCTTCGGGCACGACTGGGTCCTCGACTCCGCGGCGCGGCAGTTCATCGCAAGGGCGGTGGAGCCCGCCTTGGGCGGCCATTCTTCCTAGGCGTGAAGCTTCCCTATCGACAGATCGTGGCCTCGGCCATCGGCGCGGTGCTGGCGGCGCTCATCGCCTCGAGCTTCGGCGTCACGGGCACGGTCATCGGCGTCGCCATCGGCTCGGCCGCCGCCACGATCGGTTCCGCGCTCGTCACGCAGTCGATCGAGCGCGGCCAGCACGCGGTCAAGCAGGTTGCGGTGCGCGTGCAGGACACTTCGACATCGCCCTTGTTGCGCCGGCTGGGTGGGACGGCGTCGGCCGGGGAGACCGCGTCGTCGTCCGTGGGCGCGTCGTCGCCGGCCGACGCGGCACCGACCCAGGTGGTCGGACCGGCGGCCGACGAGACGGCGAAGATGGAGTCCGGCGGGGCGTCGGCGGACGAGGCGAACCGCCTCGAGATCTCCGCGGTCGCCGACGCGCCCGCCACCGAGCGTCTCCAGGCGCAGACGGTGCCGGTGCCGGCGATGGCGCCGGCGGCGGATCTGGCGGATGCGACGGCGGGAACAGACGGGCAGGGGGACCGCAATCCCGGCGACGGCTGGCTGATCGGCCGGAAGTTCTCGTGGAAGGCCATCGCCGGGACCAGCGCCATCGTCTTCGTGCTGGCGCTCCTCTTGATCACCGCGATCGAGCTGATCGCCGGCAAGCCCCTGGCGTCGATCTTCGGCAGCAACAGCACCGGGCCGACGATCTCCCACATCTTCGGCCCGTCGTCACCGGGCTCGACGACCACGACGACGACGTCTCCCGCGGGCGCCACCACGACCACGAATTCGTCGTCCACGACGTCGTCGAGCACGACCACCACGTCACCGAGCGCGGGCAATACGGCGACGACCACGACGCCCACCACGTCGACGACGACCACGACGGGCGGACTCGGGGCCACGACGACCACGACGCCGGGGGCGAACACGACCACGACGACGGCGTCGCCCTAAGAGTCGAGCGGCACCTCAGGCGGGCGGTTCAGAAGTCGCCGCACGGCGTGCCGCCCTTGATCTCGGTCAGCGGCGTGGACGGGGTGCTGGCGAAGAACTCGAGGACGAGGCGGTCGCTGCCGGTGGTCCCGGGCACCACGATCGACCCGCCTCCGAGCCCCGAGAGGTCGGCGGCCGGGTACAGCGGCTGCACGCCGCGCCGCGGCATCCCGAGCGTCGCCCCGGTGCCCGTCTTGAGCAGGGGTTCGCCCGGTCCGCCCGGGTGCGCATCGGTTCCCACGGCGGCCAGCCCGCCGCGCAGGTAGCGGTATCCGGTCAGTTGCCCCGAGGTGAACTCCAGCGACAGGTCGCCCCACTCGACCTCGGTGGTCCCCGGGCAATTCCCCGCCGTCGTCTTGGTCGGTGGGCCGAGGTAGCCACCCATCGCGGCGACGGCGTTGGCCTGCGGGCTCCCGACGCCGACGACGCCGAGCCCGTCCGCGCCCAGCACCACGTTCTTGGGCCCGAGCGTGACGGGCGTCACGGTTTTCGGGGGCCGCGACGACGTGGTGACCGAGGACGCCGCGTGCGTGGGTGTCGTCGAGGAGCAGCTCGCTGCCAGGGCGCCCAGGAGCACGAGGGCGGTGACGATGCCGAGCGACCCAAGCCGCCGCTGCCTCACCGGCGCGCCGCCGCGGGACTCACCGTTGCGAGGTGGCGCATTGCCGCGCCGCTCTACCAGCCCTTGAATTCGGCGGGACGCCGCTCGACGAAGCTGGCGATGCCCTCCTTCATGTCCGCCGTGTATGACACGAGCTCCTGGCCCAACGCCTCGTCCTGGAGCGAGGTGGTGCGGTCGACGTCGAGGGCACGGTTGGTGAGCCACTTGGCCACCCAGATGGCCTTCGTGGGCCCCTGGGCGAGGCGGCCTGCCATCTCCTCGAGGGTGCCCTGGAGGTCGGTCCGCGGCACCAGGCGGTTGACCAGCCCGATGCGGTACGCCTCCGCGGCCGGCACGTCGTCGCCGAAGAAGAACAGCTCCTTGGCCTTCTGGATCCCGACCAGCCGGGTGAGCAACCACGCCCCGGCGGCGTCGGGGGCGATGCCGCGCCGGATGAAGACCTCGACGAACTTCGCGTCGTCGGCCATCACGACGAGGTCGCAGGCCAGGGCGAGATGCATGCCGCCGCCGGCCGCGGTGCCGTTGACGCCCGCGATGACGGGCTTTTCGCAGTCGAGGATCGACGTGACCAGGGCCTGCCAGCCGTCACGGATCATGCGGGCGGCGTCGCCCACGACGTCGTCGGGCGCGTCGTCGGGCTTCGGCCGGGGCGCCAGGCGGCCACCACGCAGATCGGCGCCCGTGCAGAAGGCCTTGTCGCCGGCGCCCGTGATCACGACGGCGCGGACGAAGAGGTCCGAGGAGGCGTCCCGCACCCACTCGGCGAGCCGGTCGCGCATGAACTGGGTGATGGCGTTGCCGGCCTCGGGGCGGTTCAGGGTGATCCAGCAGACGCCGTCCTCGATCCGTCGGATCAGGTCGTTCCCGACCGGGTCCCCCCCGGCGTCGGTGGTGTCGGTGTCGCTCATCGATCTCCTCGGCTCCGTGGTGGGGTGACCGTATATGACGCCCCTGGCAGTGTCGATCTAGGTAGGTCGTTAGCCTGAGGGATCGTGCCCGGGCCCTACGACGTCACGCGCGACGAGCTCGCGGCGCTGTTGCCGGGTGAGCCGTCGTTCCGGGCCCGGCAGGTCTGGGAGGGCCTGCACGTCAGGGTGCAGCGGCCCGACGAGATGACCGAGCTGCCCGCGCCGCTGCGCGTTGCGCTCGAGGCGGCGCTGCCGCCCGCGCTGACCGAGGTGGCCCGTCGCAGCGCCGACGGGGGCGAGACGACGAAGTGGCTCTGGTCGCTGGCCGGCGGCGCCCGCGTCGAGTCCGTCCTCATGCACTACCCGGACCGGGTGACCGTGTGCGTCTCGACCCAGGCCGGGTGCGCCATGGCGTGCCAGTTTTGCGCGACGGGGCAGGCCGGGTTCCAGCGGCACCTCTCCGCGGGTGAGATCGTCGAACAGGTCGCCGTCGCCATGCGCGCGGCGCAGCCGCGCCGGCTCACCAACGTCGTCTTCATGGGGATGGGGGAGCCGCTGGCCAACTACGACCGCGTGTGGAATGCGGTGCTCCGGCTGCAGGGCGAGATGGGGCTGTCCGCCCGCCACCTCACGCTGTCCACGGTCGGGTTGGTGCCCGGCATCCGGCGGCTGGCGGCCGAGACCCTGCCCGTGAACCTCGCCGTCTCGTTGCACGCGGCCAACGACGAGCTGCGCAACCAGCTCGTGCCGATCAACCGCCGCTACCCGCTGGCCGATCTGCAAGCGGCGTGCCGCGCGTACATCGACGCCAGCGGCCGGCGGTTGTCGATCGAGTGGGCGCTCATCGATGGCGTCAACGACCGGCCCCAGGACGTGGCCGAGCTCGCCGGCTTCGCGCGGCCGCTCGGTGCGCACGTCAACCTGATCCCGCTCAACCCGACGCCGGGGTACGCGGTCGTGGGCTCGTCGCCGGCGCGCGTGCGCGGGTTTCGCGACGAGCTCGGCGCGGCGGGCGTCAACGCGACGGTCCGGGTCACCCGGGGCGCCGACATCGACGCCGCGTGCGGGCAGCTGGCGGCGGTGGCCGCGGCGAGCCCGCAGCCGGTTCGGTTGGCCCGTGGCGCCGCCGGTCGCTAGAAACTGGATCCATGTCGAAGGCGAAGAAGTCAGGCGTCGTGCGCCCCTCGTTGTTCTGGTTCCTGTTGCTCGACGGCGGGATCGTGGTTCTGGCTCGTCTGGCGCTCAACCGCACTGCCTATGAGCAGGCCGGCGGGTTGAGCGGCGACCGGCTCCCGCCGCGCGAGGTCCTCCAGGTCATGCTCGTCGGCACGGCGGTGATCCACGCCGGCGAGGCGGTCGTCGCCGGTCGGATGGCCCGCCGGCGCGGGCTGTCGCCGCGGGGATGGCGGCTGCAGACGCTGATCGTCGGCTTCCCGTCGTTGCGGGCGCTGCGCCGGACCGGTCGGGCCTGACGGGAATCCCGGCACCGCTCGGTCACCGCTCCGGGCACGGCAAGCTGGCGCCATGACCGACACCGAGACGTTCCCCCTCGCCGGCCGACCGGTCCGTCGCATGGGCTTCGGGGCCATGCAGCTGCCGGGCCCCGGCGTGTTCGGGCCGCCGAAGGACCGCGCCACCGCACTGGCCATCCTGCGCCGCGTGGTCGACGCGGGGGTGAACCACATCGACACCGCCCAGTTCTACGGGCCCAACGTGGCGAACGAGCTCATCCGCGCGGCGCTCTCCCCGTATCCCGACGACCTCGTGATCGCCTCCAAGGTCGGGGCGCGGCGCGACGGGAAGGGGCAGTGGCTGGGCGCGCAGAGCCCCGACCAGCTGCGGGCCGGGGTGCTGGAGAACCTCGCCTCGCTCGGCCTGGACCAGGTGCCAGTGGTCAACCTGCGGCGGCACCCGGGGGGCGACGTGTCGTTCGACGAGCAGCTCGGCGCCATGGTGGCGATGGCCGACGAAGGGTTGATCGGCGGGGTCGGGCTCAGCACCGTCACGCTCGACGAGTACCGCCAGGGCGCGGCGGCCACCCCCGTCGCCTGCGTGCAGAACGCCTACAGCGTCGCCGACCGCTCCGATCAGGCCGTCTTCGACGCCTGCGCCGCCGACGGTGTGCCGTACGTGCCGTACTTCCCGCTCGGGTCCGCCTTCCTGCCGGACAAGCCCGTGCTCAACCACCCCGACGTCGTCGCCGTGGCGGAGCGCCTTCATGCGACGCCGGCGCAGGTCGCGCTGGCCTGGCTGCTCGAGGGCGCGCCCAACGTGCTGCTGATCCCGGGCACGTCCTCGCTCGAGCACCTGGAGGACAACCTGGCCGCGGCGGACGTCACCCTCGACGAGGCGGCGCTCCAGACCCTCGGCTGAGACGGCTCGCGAACCAAACGTGCTGGCACTCGAGGCGCCGCCCGTCGGGCAGCGCCAACGATGCGACCGAGCTCAGCGGTTCTTCCAGCTCGGGGCGCGCTTCTCGGCGAAGGCGCGCGGCCCCTCCTTGGCGTCCTCGCTGCTGAAGACCTCGCCCGAGATCTCCGACTCGATCCGGTACGCCTCCTTCATGTCGGTGGCCAGCCCGCGCAGCACCGACTCCTTGGTCTTGCGGACGGCGAACGGGCCGTTGGCCGTGATGCGGAAGGCGTAGTCGCGGGCCCGCTCCATCAGGTCGGCCGGTCGGCAGACCTCGTTCAACACCCCCATCTCGTACGCCCGCGCCGCCGGGATCTGGTCGGCGCAGAGGAGGAACTCCATGGCGGCCGGGTAGGCGATCTGGCGGGGCAGGCGCACCGTCGTGCCGCCGCCGGCGAACAGGCCGCGCTTGGGCTCCATGACGGCGAACGTCGCCGTGTCGCTCGCCACGCGGATGTCGGTCCCGCCGAGCATCTCCATCCCGCCGGCCACGCACGTGCCGTTCACCGCGGCGATGATCGGCTTGTAGAGCTTCACGCCGCGCAGCACGGCCTTCACGCCGTCGTCGAGGCGGTAGCCGTCGATCTCGCTCACCTCGCCGGCCTTCATCTTCTGCTGCAGCTCGGTGATCTGCGGGATGTACGTCTTGAGGTCGGCGCCGACGCAGAAGTCCTTGCCCACACCGGTGACGATCGCCACGTAGGCGTCGTCGTCCTCGCCGAAGCGGTCCCAGGCGCGGCGCAATTGGTAGAAGTGCTCCATGTCCATGGAGTTGCGCGCCTCGGGACGGTTGATCGTGATCGTGACGATGTGGTCGTCACCCGCGACGTAGTCGACTGACATCGGGCTCCGTTCTCTCTCGGCCTCGGATCGGCGAAGCGGTGCTCAGGGACGGCGGGCCAGCGCGGCCCACCGGCGGGGCCGAGACAGCAGGCGGCTCAGCTCTTGTCCGTCATCTCGCTGAGCCGGGCCGAGAAGCTGGCGACGCTCACGATGCCGTCGTCGTTGGTCTTCGTCTGCCCGCGGGCCCGCGAGACCAGCGAGACGTCGACGTCGGCCGCCTCGGCGCGCAGCGCGGCGACCGTGCACTTCTCACGGGGCCGCACGCTGAACGGGTCGAACCGGAAGTGCTTCATTGCGTTGAGGTGCGTCATCTTGTCGATCTCGGTGTCCGAGACACCCTCGAGGTACTTCATGAGCGCCTCGGGTGCCTGCGGCCACGTCGAGTCCGAGTGCGGGTAGTCGCACTCCCACGTGATGTTGTCGATGTTCATGTACTGGCGGCTCTGCACGCCGAACGCGTCGTCGATGAAGCACGTGATGACGCGGTCCTTGAACACCTGGCTCGGCAACTGGTCGCCGAAGTCCTGGCCCGTCCACTTGTGGTGGTGCTGGTAGACGTAATCGATGCGCTCGAGTGCGTAGGGGATCCAGCCGATGCCGCCCTCGGAGAGCGCGAAGCGCAGGTTCTTGTACTTGCGCAGGATGGGCGACCAGATCAGGTCGGCTGCGGCCTGCACCATGTTGATGGGCTGCAGGCTGATCATCACGTCGATCGGCGCCTCGATCGACGTCATCAGGATCTGCGACGAAGACCCGAGGTGCATGCAGACGACGGTGCCTTCGTCTTCACAGGCCTGCCAGAACGGGTCCCAGTGGTCGTTGTGCAGCGAGGGCCAGCCGAGCTTCTCGGGGTTCTCCGAGAACGTCACGGCGTGGCAGCCCTTCTTGGCCACCCGGCGTACCTCCTCGGCCCCCAGCTCGGGGTCCCAGATAACCGGGATCGACAGCGGGATGAAACGCCCGGGCTCGGCGCCGCACCACTTGTCGATGTGCCAGTCGTTGTACGCCTGCACCATCGCCCGGGCCTCGTCCTTGTCTTGGCGCCGCGCGAAGAGCTGGCCGCAGAACTGGGGGAAGGAGGGGAAGCACATGGACCCGAGCACGCCGTTGACCGACATGTCGCGCACGCGCTCGTGCACGTCGTAGCAGCCGACGCGCATGTCGTCGAGCGAGGTGGGCTCGATCCCGTACTCCTCGGGCGGGCGTCCGACCACGGCGTTGAGGCCGACGTTGGGGATCACGTTGCCGTCGTAAAGCCAGACGTCGGTGCCGTCGTCTTGCCGGACCAGCTTCGGCGCGGCGTCCTCGTACTTCTTGGGCAGCAGTCCCTCGAACATGCCGCGCGGCTCGATGACGTGGTCGTCGACGCTGACCAGGATCATGTCTTCGGTGCGCATCTGTGTCCTCCCCGTGTGCCCTGACCCGTGTGCCATGAACGAAGCGGTCCGGGAGCCGAGCGGTTCCCTGACATCCGTGTCACAACCTTATGCGCCCACCACGAAGATGTGCGAAGCAGCCTGGGACCGGCGCGGCGGCCGGGGTGGGCCGGGCGGGTCAGGCGGCTGAGGCGGGTGCGGCCGCTGGGACCGGTGTGGCGACCGGAGCGCCCGGGGCGGCCACGCCACGCCGGGGCAGGATGATGTCGTCGATGATCCCGTAGTCCCGGGCCTCTTCGGCGGTCATGTAGTGGTCGCGGTCGATGTCCTTGGCCACCTGGTCGACGGGCTTGCCGGTGTGGTGGGCGATGATCTCGGACATGCGGTGCGTGAGGGCGAGCACCTCGCGCAGCTGGATCTCCATGTCCGACGGCGCCCCGCGGGTGCCGGCCGAGCCCTGGTGGATCATGATGCGCGCATTGGGGAGCGCGAAGCGCTTCCCGGTGGCGCCACCCGAGAGGATCATGGCGGCGGCCGACATGCCCATGCCGCAGCAGATCGTCGACACGTCCGGCTCCACGTGCTGCATCACGTCGTAGATCGCCATCCCGGCGTAGGCGAGCCCGCCGGGGGAGTTGATGTAGAGGTAGATGTCGCGCTCGTTGTGCTGCGCCTCGAGGAACAGCATCTGGGAGATGATCAGATTGGCCACCTGGTCGTCGACCTCCTGGCCGAGGAACACGATCCGCTCGCGCAGCAGCTGGGAGTAGATGTCGAAGGCGCGGTCGCCGCGGTTCCCCTCCTCGATCACCGTGGGGACGAGGACCTGGCGCAGCTGGCGGTCGGGGTCGAGGTGGTGGTCGGGGTGGTGGCGCATGGCGGGACTCCTTACTCGTGCTGTCTGACTGCTGGCTTCGTGTTCGCGCTTCCGGGTGCTTTCCACGTTATATCAAATATGAGATAATGGTGCACCGTGAGCGCACGCCGGCACCCCACCGTCTTTCCCGGCTTCAAGGAGATGGCCGAGCGGCGCCGCTCGGTGTCCGGGCAGCTGATCGCGCTGCGCCGGGAGAAGGGGCTGTCCCAGGCCGAGGTGGCCGCCCGCATGGGCACGTCGCAGTCGGCGGTGGCCCGCTTCGAGGCCGGTGACCTGGACGTCCGGCTCTCGACGGTGGAGCGCTACACCACGGCGCTCGGCGCACGGCTGGAATGGAGGATCGAGCATGGGTGATTTCAACGACCGGGGCCGCCTGGAGCGGCCGGAGTGGCCGTGGCTGCCGCAGCCGGGCCTGCCTGGTGTGCCTGGCCTGCCTGGTGTGCCTGGCCTGCCGGGCCTGCCCGAGGTCCCGGGGATGCCCGGGGGGTTCGGCGGCGACCAGCTCCCCGACGTGCTCGCCCGCCGTCTGATGGAGCAGCGGGTCGTGCTGCTCCACGGCCCGCTGGACGCAAGCTCGGCCACCCGCGTCGCGGCCGAGCTGATGACGCTCGATGCCGACGGCGACGACCCGGTGACGTTGCGCCTCGACTGCGGTGAGGCGGGCCTCGCGCCCGCGCTGACCCTGATGGACGTGATCGAGCTGATGGGCGTGCCCGTCCACGCGCTGTGCCTGGGCCAGGTGGCCGGCGGCGCGGTCGGCGTGCTCGCCGTCTGCGCGCACCGCTCGGCGATGCCCAGCACCCGGCTCCTGCTCAACGAGGCGCCGACCCACATGGAGGCGCACGTCCGCAACGTGGCGCAGTGGGCCGAGCTGCGGGCCGACGAGCGCCGGTGCTTCTGCGAGCGGGTCGGTGCCGCGGTCGGGCATCCCGCCGGGGAGGTCGTCGAGGATCTGGAACGGGGGCGCTTCTTCTCTGCCGCCGAAGCGGTCGAGTACGGGCTGCTCGACGAGGTGTGCCGGCCCGACGCCGACATCAGGTCGCTGCGTGGCCCGGACTCGGACTCGCCGCGTTCGTCGTCGTCACCGACGCCACCCGCGCCGCCGTCGACGCCGATGGGGTTCCGCCCGCTGCGTTGAGCCATGCCCGGTCGGGATAGGGGTCGGGATAGGGATAGGGCTTGGCTTCGGTCGGCGACGACGCCTAACCCTGGGGGACCTCGAGATGGAACGTGTCCGTCGGGTTCCCGTTCGGCTCGGCCCCCCGATACCTCGCGGTGAGGACCGTGAAGGCGGGGCCGTCGGGCGTCGACCGCACGCCCGAGAGCGTGAACGTCGCCGGGTAGTCCTTGAACACACCGTCCGCACAGTCCGGTGTGCAGTCGTTCTCGTAGACGGTGCCGCTCGCGTGCGCCCCGGTGCGCGTCCAGGAGGTCCAGGTGAGGCCCTTCGCGCCGAGGCCGCCGTCGGCGCACGTCACGACGATGGACGAGGGCTGCACCTCGAGCGTGCCGGGTGGCGGCCCCGAGCAGTCGGCGAGGACGCCCGGGCGCCCGGTCGCCGAAGAGGAAGAGGTGGTCGGAGGGGGTGACGCCCTAGGGCTCCGGGGTGCGCTTCCCGTGCAGCCGGCGAGCGCCACCCCTGTCGCCACGGCGGCCGGTGCGAGCCGCCACCACCGCTTCCCCGTGCGCATCGAAGTGGAGTGTCCCACCTGGGCCTTCGTCCGCGGCGTCGGCCCGGCGACCGCGGCGTGGCGTGCGTACGATCTGGCCATGACCACCGCCCACGAGCCCCGGATCGCTCCGCTCCCCCCAGAAGAGTGGGACGACCGGCTGCGCTCGATCCTCGAGGCGTCACCCGGTGGGGCGGAAGAGCCGATGCACATCTTCGCCACCCTGGCGCGGTCGCCGGATCTCTTCCGCCGGTGGATGGGGTTCGGCGGGGCGCTCCTCTACGGCAGCCTGCCCAGCCGGCTCTGCGAGATCGTGATCCTGAGGACGGCCTTTCGCTTCGACGGGTTCTACGAGTGGGCGCAGCACGTCGAGATGGGACAGGCCCGCGGGGTCAGCGTCGAGGAGATCGAGGCGCTGGGGGGAGACGCGCTGGCGCGGCTCGACTCCGTCAAGTGGACGCCCCTCGAGCGCGCCGCGCTGGCCGCGGTGGACGAGACGCACGACGACGGCGCCGTGTCGGATGCAACCTGGGTCGAGCTGGCCGCACACCTCGACGACGCCGGGTTGATCGAGCTGCTCATGCTCATCGCTCACTACCTGATGCTCACGACCGTTCTTCGTTCGCTCCGCGTGCAGCCCGAGCCGCGCGCGCTCGTCCAGGCGAGCCTGGTGCGCGGCGGTCCCCGCCCGGACGCCTGATGCGCGCCGTGACGAGAGGCCCGAGGCCGTGAGCCCAGCGCTCGAGGGACGCTGCATCGCCGTCGTCGGCGCCGGGACCCAGCCGTCGCGTGACCCGGACGCGCCACCCGGGAACGGGCGCGCCATTGCCGTCAGCGCGGCGCGGGAGGGCGCGTCGGTCGTCTGTGTCGACAAGGACGAGCCGTCGGTCGAGGAGACGTGGCGCCTCATCACCGAGGAGGGCGGCAAGGCGGCCATCGTCGTCGCCGACGTGACGACCGAGGAAGGCTG
>DATDIE010000218.1:0-2015 GCA_036521235.1 Acidimicrobiales bacterium
CCGACGGCGGGCACACGTGGCGCCCGGCCGCGGTCCGGCTCCCGGCGGGTTAGATGACACACGTCCTTCCCCGGTAGAGTCCGGCGCGCCCCCGATGCGCACCCTGACGTTCTCCTGGGAGTATCCGCCCGTGATCGAGGGGGGCCTCGCGCGCCACGTGCGCAAGCTCTCGGAGAACCTCGTCGACGAGGGCGTCGAGGTCCACGTGCTCACCCGCGGCTCCGAACACCTGGCGGCGCGGGAGCGGCGCCATGGGGTGATCGTGCACCGCGTCCGCGAGGCGCCCTTCCCGCGTGACGTCAGGGCGTTCATCCGGTGGGTGGCGCTGATGAACGAGGACATGGCCCGCGCCGGCGCCGAGCTCGACGACGAGCTGGGCTTTGATCTCGTCCACTCCCACGACTGGCTCGTCGCCGAAGCCGCTGAGCGCGTGGCCCGGCGCGCGGCGCGGCCGTGGATCGCGACCGTGCACGCCACCGAGTACGGCCGCCACCAGGGGTGGGTGGACAAGTACCCGCAGTCCCACATCCATGCCGCCGAGCGCGACATGGCGCGCCGAGCCGACCGGGTGATCACGTGCAGCCGCTACATGCGCAGCCACGTCGCCGACGTGTTCGGGATCCGCGCCGCCAAGGTGACGGCGATGCAGAACGGCATCGACCCGCGCGATCTGGAGCCCGTCGCCGAGGACCTCGATGCCCTGCGGGCGCTCTACGCCGACCCGCACGAACGGCTCGTGCTCCTCGTCGGCCGCCTCGTCTACGAGAAGGGCTTTCACCTCGCGCTGGATGCCCTGGCCCCTGTGATCAAGCGCCTGGGCAACGTCCGCTTCGTCGTCGCCGGCACCGGCACCGCCGAGGCCGAGCTACGCCGTCAGGCGTGGCGGCTCGGGCTGCATCGCAAGGGGGTCTTCCTCGGCTGGGTCGGCGACGACATGCTGCACTCGCTGTACCGCATCGCCGACATGAGCATCGTCCCGTCGATCTACGAGCCGTTCGGCATCGTCGCCCTGGAGGCGATGGCCTCCGGGTGCCTGTGCGTGGTCGCTGACACCGGCGGGCTTCGCGAGGTGGTGCCCGACGACGGCACGGTCGGCCTGCGCTTCCCCTCCCGCGACTCGGCCGCGCTGCAGGAGATCCTGGAGCGCGTCCTCACCGACGACGCCGAGCGCGCCCAGCTGGGGGCCGAGGCGCGCGAGCACGTGCTGCGCTTCGACTGGGGCGAGGTGGCCCGCCAGACGCTCGGGGTCTACCGCCGGGAACTGCGGGCGGTGCGCCCGCCGCTGGCTCCCAGCCCACGGTGAGCCCTGCGCTTCGGCCACGGCGGTGTCCTACCCGGCCAACACCTGGTTCCCGGCCCAGTTCTGATCCGCCCCCCGCGCCCCAAATGCAACGAGGGCCCGGAGCGTCTGCTCCGGACCCTCGTGAAACTACCTAGCGCCTAGAGGCGGCTTACATCATCCCCGACATGTCGGGCATGCCACCGCCGCCACCGCCGCCGCCATCCTTCTCGGGCACCTCGGCGACGATCGCCTCGGTGGTGAGGATGTTCTTGGCGATCGACGCGGCGTTCTGCAGCGCGGAACGCGTGACCATGGCCGGGTCGATGATGCCCTCGGCGATGAGGTCGACGATCTCCCCGTTGGCCGCGTTGAGGCCGAAGCCCTTCTTGGCCTTGCGGACGTCGTTGACGACGACCGAGCCTTCGAGGCCGGCGTTCTCGGAGATCTGACGGAGCGGCTCCTCGAGCGCGCGGTGCACGATCTTGGCGCCGGTCTGCTCGTCGGGCAGCTCGATCGCGTCGATGTTGAGCGCCTTCTGGGCGACCAGCAGCGCGACGCCACCGCCCGGCACGATGCCCTCCTCGAGGGCGGCACGGGTGGCCTGCAGCGCGTCCTCGACGCGGTGCTTCTTCTCCTTCATCTCCGTCTCGGTGGCAGCGCCGACCTTGACGACGGCCACGCCGCCCGACAGCTTGGCGAGGCGCTCCTGGAGCTTCTCGCGGTCGAAGTCGGA
>DATDIE010000219.1:0-7960 GCA_036521235.1 Acidimicrobiales bacterium
CTTCGTCGAGGTGCAGGGAACCGCGGAGGGCATGGCCTTCACCCGGGGCGAGCTCGACACGTTGCTCGGGTTGGCCGAGTCAGGGATCAAGGAGCTGACCGCGCTCCAGGCCGCCGTCCTGGCCGAGCCGCCGCCGCCTCGGTGAGCGTCGCCGGGGCGCCGTTGCGCCTCGTCGTGGCGTCGGCCAACCCCGACAAGGCCAAAGAGATCGTCGCGGTCCTGTCGGAGGCCCTGGACGTGGAGCTTCTGCCCCGGCCGGCCGACGTTCCCGAGGTGATCGAAGACGGCGACACGCTGCTCGACAACGCCCGGCTGAAGGCACAGGCCTTGATGAAGTCCACGGGCGCCGCGGCAGTGGCCGACGACACGGGCCTGGAGGTGGAGGCGCTGGGCGGCGCACCCGGGATCTATGCCGCCCGTTACGCGGGAGAGGACGCGACCTACGCCGACAACGTGGCCAAGGTGCTGCGCGAGCTCGGCGCGTTGGACGACGGCGGGGGCGAGCGGAGGGCGCGCTTTAAGACGGTGGCGCTCGTCGCGTTCCCCGACGGATCCGAGCTGTGGGCCGAGGGAGTGATCAACGGCTCGATCGCCGCGGCGCCGCACGGCGCACAGGGCTTCGGCTACGACCCCATCTTCGAACCCGAGGGCGGCGACGGCCGGACGTTCGCCGAAATGAGCCCGGCGGAGAAGGGCGGGATGTCGCACCGCGGGCGGGCATTCCGTGCGCTGGCCCGCATGCTGGCGGAGTCGGCCCCCCGGAACTGAGGCATCACCGCCGGGCGGGACGTCGCCCGACGGGCTCAGGCGCCGAAGAGCGCGGGCGCCAGGTCCCGGTAGTGCCCCAACGGGAACTTGTGGAAGTCGGCGATGACCTGGATGCACACGTGGTCGGCGCCCGCGTCGAGATGGGCGCGCACGCGCGCGGCGATCGTCTCCGCATCGCCCCACGGGATGACCGCTTCGATCAGCCGGTCGCTTCCGCCGCCTTCAATGTCGTCGTCGGTGTAGCCGAACCGGCGAAGGTTGTTCGTGTAGTTCGGCAACGGCAGGTAGATGCTGGCGTACTGACGGGCGAGGGCCAAAGCGGCGGTGCGATCGGTCTCAAGCACCACGGCGACCTCGGTCGCAAGGACGGGACCCGGGCCAAGCGCCTCACGGGCGAACGCCGTGTGTTCGACCGGGACGAAGTACGGGTGGGCGCCGGCCGCTCGATCCTTGGCCAGCTCGAGCATCCGGGGGCCCAGCGCGGCGAGAACCCGCTGCTCGCGGGGGACGGTGCGCTCGAGCTGGTCGAGGCCGTCGAGATATTCGACCATACGTGAGTAAGGCCGGGCGTAGTCGGAGACGATGACGGAGTGGCTCGCTCCGATGCCGAACAAAAAGCGCCCGTCGTAGCCGTCTTCGAGGTCGACGACCTCTCCGGCGACATCCTCCGGCGTCGTGGTCCAGATGCTCGCGATGCCCGATGCGACCGTCGCGGTCTCCGTCGCGGCGAGCAACTCACCAAAGCGCGGCGCCAGTCCCGTCTCGAAGCCGCCCGAGGACCAGAGGGTGCCGTATCCGAGGGACTCGAGCTCGCCCGCCACGTTGAGGTCCGGGTTCTCCGCGTCGTGCCACGAGCCGCTCCACCACACGCCGTAGCGACCCAGGTTGGGAGTCACCGCTCAGACCAGCCTCAAGAGTCGGGCGGCCGTGCCGCCGAGGAACGCCTCGGCCGCGACGGAGGACAGGGGCAGGTCTCTCGCCGCGGCGATCGCCCGTTCCATCGACAGGAAGGGGTGGTCGGACGCATAGAGGATCCGGCCCAGGCCGCGCTTGGAGTCCATGAACGCAACGAGCTCGGGTTCCATGTACTTGGCAAGATACGCCGAATTCGAGAGGTACAGGTCGGGCACCGTCACGTCGTCGAATCGGACTCTGGTGCCGTCGTGGAGGCTCCGGCCGAGGCCGCTTTCTCGGCGGCCTTTGCTTTCGCCTTGCGCAGGTACTTCACGCCGGTCTCGAGCGATTGTTTGATCAGGTGGTCGTTGTCCTTGGAGATGAACGCGTGCACGCGCTTCTCCAACAGGGCCCGCAAGAACGGGTTGAAGGCGTGGTACGTCTCGGAGAAGTGCACGCGGGTGCGGCCGTCACCGAGGTCCTCGAGGCGGGTATGGCCCACCGCTTCGGAGAGCAGCGGCCGTCCGACGGCGTTGTACTTCCACGACTCCTTCGGCTTCACCTCGGTCAGCCACTCCCAGGACTGCCCCTTGCCACCGGTCAGGAGATAGCGCGGCACCCGGAAGGTGCAGTGCCGGATGAGACCCTCACCGACGTCGTTGCCCGGATAGAGGATGTCGATCGTGACGTCCCCGCTCTCGGTGTGAGGGATGCGCGCCCAGAAGAGTTGCCAGAGCTCGTCGACCGTCGCGTCGATGTCCACGTGATAGCGGTGTTCCTGCACCGGCTCACCATATCCCTGAGCCTGACGCCGGTGTCAGGTTCGGCAACGAGACGAGACTCCTGTCCAGCCGACGCCTCGCTAGCCGAACGGGTTGCCATAGTGATCCCGGTGCGCCTTCTCGGCCAGGGGCCGGCGCCGGGGGCGGCCGAGGCGCTCGGGGAGGTGGCCGAGCGGGACGACGGCGAGCGGCACGATCTCGGGGGGCAGGTGCAGGAGGTCGGCGAGCTCACCGCCGCCGACCACCGGGAGCGTCGTGAGGGTCGAGCCGAGGCCCAACGCATGCGCGGCGAGCAGCATGTTCTGCACGGCCGGGAAGATCGACGACGGCAGCGCGACCTCAAGGGTGAGACGCGTGTCGCCGCAAACGACGATCAGCACGGGGGCGGCTGCGATGCCGCCCATCGCCCCGCGGTCGACGTCCGCCAGGAACCCGGGCGAGAGGCGGGACTCCTCGTAGGCCCGTGCCCCGCCGAGCCAGATCTGAGCGGTCAGCTCGCCGATGGCCGAGCGCAGTGCCGGGTCGCGCACGACCACGAACACGAAGGGCTGGCTGTTCTCCGCACTCGGGGCGTGCGTCGCCGCCGTCAGGATCTGCGCCACCGTCTCGTCGTCGACGTCGTCGGGCAGGAACGTCCGGGCGGCCCGTTGCGTATGCACCACGTCGAAGAAGTCGGGCATGGCGGCCGATCGTACCGAGTGCCGGATGGATTGGGCCGTGCCGATGCGACCCGCTACCTTTGGCGCTGCATCGGCCCAGGGAGGCCGGTGCCCGCCGGGACGACGTGATTCGGAACAAGGGCGGAGGGGGACAGGAGGCAGACGGTGGCAGACAGCGCCACATCGATAGAAGACGTGCTCAAGGGGATCATCGGGCAGCCGACCGAAAAGTCCAAGGTGGTCATCGAGCGGGGGACGGTCCAGCACTTCGCCGACGCCGTGTTCAGCACGAGCCCGATCTACCACGACCCCGCTGCAGCGAAGGCGGCCGGGTTCGCCAACATCCCTGCGCCGCCGACGTTCCCGTTCGCCATGGAGTTCTCGGGGAAGTTCGACGAGATCCAGCCGTCCGACGCGCCGGTGAGCAACCCGCTCGGCACGGCGATCGGGCCGCTGATGGCGAAGGGCGGCCTCATCCTCCACGGCGAACAGGAGTTCATCTACCACCGCCCGGTACAGGTGGGAGACGTGTTGATCGGCGAGGGAAAGATTGCCGACGCCTACCAGAAGGAGTCGAAGGGTCGGACGATGACCTTCATCGTGCAGGAGACCAACTGGAGCGACGACAAGACGGGGGAGCCGGTCGTGACGACCCGGTTCAACGTCATCCACCGGGCCTAGCGGTGCCGCGGCCGACGATGCAGGTCTTGTGGGAGCGCGGGGAGGGAGTGCGGTGAATCTTGGTGTGAGTACGACGACGTGGTTGACGGCGGCCGAGTGGCTGGCCGTGCTGCGCATAGGCCTGGGCGTGTGGTGGTTCGAGAGCTTCCGTCACAAGGACAAGGCGGCGTGGTTCCAGCGGGGTGCGGGGATCTCGTGGGGCCAGTCCGTGGCCGAGAAGCACAAGTGGCCCTTCGTGAAGAAGGGCTTCGACGCGATCGTGGTGCCACGGCCCAAGTCGATGGCCTACGTCGTGGTGTTCGGCGAGCTGGCGATCGGCCTCGGGTTGATCCTGGGGTTCCTGACGCCGATTGCATTGTTCGCAGGGATCCTGTTGAACATCATGTATTTCATCTTGATGATCTCGGACTGGGCGGAGCAGGGCCAGAACTTCATGATGGCGCTCGCCTCGGTCGTGCTGCTCGGATCGCACGCGTGGAACACGTGGTCGATCGACCACTGGCTGCACATCTGGTGAGCGGGGTGGCGTCGGTGAGGGCCCGGTGAGGGCGCAGAGAAAGTTGACGGGAGGTCGATTCGATGGGTGAGAAGAAGCTGTCCTATGCGGACGTGAAGGTCGGCGACGTGGCACCGGTGATCACGCACAAGCTGACGCGGACGGACCTGGTGAAGTACGCGGGCGCATCGGGCGACTTCAATCCGATGCACCACGACGAGGTGGCGGCGCAGGGGGCCGGCCAGCCCAGCGTCTTCGGGCACGGGATGTTCTCCATGGGCTTGTTGGGGTCGGCATTGACTGACTACGTCGGCGTCGGCAACTTGCAGCGCTACCAGGTGCGCTTCGCCCGCCAGACCTGGCCCGACGAGGTGCTGTCGTCGAAGATCGTCGTCACCGGCAAGCGCGAGGAGGGCGGCGAGAAGCTGGTCGACCTGTCCGTCACGCTGTCGAACGCCGAGGGCGAGGACAAGGTCGTGGGCGAGGCAACGGCGGCGGTTTCTTAGCCGGTCTGGCCGGTCTGGCCGGTCGGAGGCGAGAGGCGAGGATCAGGCGCTCAGCGGCGCCGCGCTGGGCTCGAAGCGCAGCGGCAGCCGCGCCGGGCCCCAGATCCCGAACGTCGAGGGCTTCCACTCGATATCGCCGTTGCGGGTGAGCCCCGGCATGCGGCGGGCCAACAACGGCAGTGCCTCTTGGAGCTCGGCGCGGGCCAGTGCGGCCCCCATGCAGAAGTGGATGCCCGAGCCGAACGTCATCTGCGCGGTGGCGCGCTCGCGGGTGATGTCGAAGGTATCGGGGTCGTCGAAGGCCTCGGGGTCGCGGTTGGCCCCGGCCAGCGACGTGGAGACGAGGGTGCCGGTCGGGAAGAGCACGTCGCGGTAGACGATGTCCTCGGAGGCGATGCGGGCCGTGCCGCGCACGGCGCCGAGGTAGCGCATCGACTCCTCCACGGCGCGGGGCGCCAGCTCCGGGCGCTCGGCCAACAGGGCCCACTGGTCCGGGTGCTCGCTGAAGAGGGCCACCGAGCAGGCGAGCTGGTTGCGCGTGGTGTCGGTGCCGGCCATGAGGACCGCCGTGGCCAGCATCGTCATCTCGTCGGTCGAGAGGCGGTCGCCCTCCTCCTCGATCGCGATGAGGTCACTGAGCAGGTCATCGCGGGGGTCGGCGCGGCGCTCGGCGATCATCTCGGTCACGTACGCGTTGAGCTCGGCCCCGGCCCGCTCGATCAGGGGCAGGTCCTCGAGCAGGTTGTTGTTGAAGATGCGGAAGATGTCGGTCGCCCAGGCCGAGAACAGCTTCCAGTCCTGGGGTGGCGCGCCGAGCAGCTCGCAGATGATCGGGATCGGGTACGGCTCGCAGACGTCGGCCACCAGCTCGCACTCGCCCTTGTCGGCCACGCGGTCGAACAGCTCGCCGACGACGGTCCGCATCGTCGGGCGCAACCGGGTGGCTGACGCCGGGGTGAAGGCCGGCGCCACGAGGCGGCGCAGGCGGGCGTGGTTCTCGCCCTCCATGGTGAGGATGGACTGGCGGCGGTTGGCCGCCCACTCGGTGTCGGCGACCTCGGGGTTCCGCTGGATCATGGAGAGCGCCGAGTGGAACCGCTTGTCACGCAGGATGGCCGTGACGTCCTCGTGCCGGGTCACCGAGTACCCCATGTCGGTGCGGGCCAGCCAGTGCTGGGCCCTGGCCTCCTCGATCGCTGCGATGGCGTCGGCGCGTTCGAGGCCGATGGTGGAGAGGTAGGGGAGCTCGAGCTCGGTGACCAGCTGTGCCATGGCGACGCGGTCGAGGTTAGTGCTCAGTGCGGGTCCGGCTTCATGGCCGGGTGGCGCTGCGCCATCAACGGCAGGAGCAGGGACTTGGGTGCGAGATGCGCCAGCGCGGCGCCGGCGCGGTTGGCCACGCCCGGGATCACCACCGGGCGGCCGGCGGCCAGACCCTCGACGGCGGCCTTCGCCACGTCCGACGCCGACACCCACATGAACTTCGGCAGCGACTCGCTCGCCTCGGCGTCGGTAAGGCCCGCCGTCTCGGCGAATCCCGTCTCGACCGGGCCCGGGCACAGCGTCGTGACCGTCACGCCGCTCCCGCGCAGCTCGGCGCCGAGCGCTCGCCCGTACGAGAGGACGAACGCCTTCGACGCGCCGTAGCCGGCCTGGCCGGGGAGTGGCTGGAACGCCGCCGTGGACGCCGTGTTCAGCACCGCGCCGCGGTGGCGGGTCACCATGCCGGGGACGAAGAGCGTGCACAGGTCGATCACGGCCTCGACGTCGGTGCGCACCATCGCCAGCTCGTCCGCCCGGTTGGCCCGGGCCACGGCCCCCATCGTGGTGAAGCCGGCGTTGTTGACGAGGATGTCGGCCATCAGCCCCCGCGCCTCGAGCTGGGCGGGCAGCTCCCCGCGCGAATCGGCGTCGGTGAGGTCGGCGGCGATGACCTCGGCCCGCACGTCGTGGGCCTGGGCGAGCTCGTCGGCGAGGGACTTGAGGCGGTCTTCGCGGCGCGCCACCAGCGTGACGCCGTGGCCACGCCGGGCGAGGTCCCGGGCTATCTCGCTGCCGATGCCCGAAGAGGCGCCGGTGACGATCGCGGTGGTGTTCTCCTTGGGGGTGGGGAGTGCCATGGCCTGAGCGTACGGGACCGCCGCTGCGGTGAGCCTCGGGGCTGGTTTTGGCTGGTCGGAGTGCGTTCGGCGAGGGCGTGATGCGGTCGACACATGACGTTCGTGTGACGGGGCGCTGGCGGACCAGGGCGTTCGCGAAGACCCAGTTCGCGTGGGGTTCACATAACGCGGTCGGGGGTGGATACTCGTAAGCATTAGCGAGAGGCAACCGGAGCACCCGCCGTTGCCCGCGAGTGGAAAGGAGCTTGCCGATGCCATCGACACGCTCGACCGAGGAGGGCGATCCGCCGGGTTGAACCGGCGTCACCGATGTCGGATTCGGTGACGCAGCAGGCAGTTCGCTTGGCAGGAAGTCCGGCGTCTGTTCAGAGGCCGCGCTAGAGCCGGTGCGTGTGCCGGCCGGCCGACAAGGCGGCCCCCGCACCTACAACGCCGCAGGCTGGAACCAAGAGAACTGCGTACACAGACAGAATCACTACGAGTGAAGGACCGGCCGAGAGGCCGGTCCTTCTCGTGTGGGGGCTCTTGGCGCTTTCGATCCGATGCTCGGAGAGTGCCCGCTGGATGCCTTCGGCATATTGGTTGGTCCGGTTGCGCTGGACGTAGCCCGGCAAAAAATGTCCTCGAAAAAATTCTCGCGTTCGTATGAGTCGAGGACTCCACGGACTGACCCAAAAATTGAGGTTGGAGTCACATAACTTCCGAAAATCCACATTTGACTCAACGAACCGGCTCAAAACTTGAGTCGTCTCGCCTATACGAAATTGAATCTGCGCCGAAGGCCGAATTGGCCCTCCCGGTTCTCACCAGCGCTCCGCCGAGCCCCTCCTTCAGCCCCGTCACGGGGCGCCACCGCCCTCCAGGTGCCATCGTGGGGCATGACCAGCACAGGGACACGCCTGCCGATGTTCCCCCTGTCCGCAGTGCTGTTTCCGCATTCCACGATGCCGCTGCACGTCTTCGAGCCGCGTTACAAGGCGCTCATGCGTGACTGCCTGGAGGGCGACCCCCGCTTCGGGGTGGTGCTGATCGAGCGCGGGTCGGAAGTCGGCGG
>DATDIE010000220.1:0-4895 GCA_036521235.1 Acidimicrobiales bacterium
CGTCACGGCACAGGCACACGGGGACGCCGGCCAACACGCGGGGAGCGGGGCGGCCGGCCGCTTCGGCGGCTCTGGTGATGGTCGGCACGACGTGCGACGCAATGGTGCGCTCGTCGGCGAGCCAGAGGGTGGTGCCGGCAGCGCGCTCTCCTGCCAGCCGCAACATCACGGGGCCCAAGGCAGCAATCATGACGGGCGTCGGCGCGATGTCCGTGATGTCGAGCGGGTTGTGGATGGTGAAGAGATCGTTCTCGACCTCGACGCGGCCCGGTCCGCGCAGCGCCTGGTCGAGGACGTCGAGATAGCAGCGCATCGTCGTGCCCTGCCGCTCGTAAGGCAGTCCCAGCATCTCTTGGATGATCCAGTGGTGCGACACGCCCAGGCCGAGGGTGAAACGCCCTTCGCACACGGCCTGGTTGGAGAGCGCCTGCTGGGCCAACACGATCGGGTGCCGCGGTTGCAGCGGGACGATGGCGGTACCGACCTCAATGCGCGAGGTCGCCATGCCGATGAGCGTGGCCGCCGTCATGACGTCGAACTCGTCGGGGATCTGGGGCGTCCACACCGAGTCCAGGCCGGCCTCGTCGGCCCAGCGTGCGTCCGCCTGGAGTTTCTCCACCTTGGTGGCATACCGACCTCGGTCGGCGCTCACCTGAAGACCGATGCGCACGGAGCCTCCTCTCAGTCCGGAAATGACGTTCTCAGCAACAGTACATACTGCTATCGCCAGCTGCTAGGGACGCTTGACAGGATTTTGCACTGTCAATAACATCCGATCACTCTAACCGGCACCAATTCGCTCGGGCGGGGCCGGGCGAAGGAACGCTGAACGAAGGGGAGGCCGGTATGGAAAGCGGGACTCGTCGGTGAGCCGTGTCGCGGTGGTCACCGGAGGTGGGTCCGGCATGGGGCGGGCCATCTGCCACCATCTGGCGCGACAGGGACGCCGGGTGGCGGTGCTCGACATCAACGGCGATGCCGCCGACGAGGTCGCCAAGGAGGTGGAGGCCGAGGGCGGGAGCGCACGGGGAGCCCGGGTCGACGTGAGTGACCGTGCCGCCATCGACGCCGCACTGGACGAGGTCCGGTCCGCCTTCGGGCCGATCGGGATCATGGTGACCAGCGCCGGCATCGAGGGCTTCGAGGACTTCCTCGAGATCGATGCGGCGACGTGGGACCGCATGCTGGCCGTGAACCTCACGGGGACCTTCCACTGCCTGCAGGCGGCAGTGCCCGACATGATGGAGGAGAAGTGGGGGAGGATCGTCACGATCTCCTCGTCCTCGGCGCAGTCGGGCACGCGACGCATGTCGCACTACGTCGCGTCGAAGGGCGGCGTCATCGCGCTGACCAAGGCGTTGGCGCTCGACCTGGCGCCGCACGGGATCACGGTGAACACCATCCCCCCTGGCGTGATCGACACGCCCATGATGCGGCGTCCCATGGAGTCAGGGGCCATGGCCAGCATGGAACAGGTGGTGGCGCGGGCACCGCTCGGGCGCGCCGGCACGGCCGACGACATCGCGGCCGCATGTGCCTTCTTGTGCTCCGACGACGCCGGCTACATCACCGGCCAGCAGATCAACGTGAACGGCGGCTGGTACCTGTGAGAGGCGCACCATGGCTGCGTTGACGACCACCAAGCTTGGGGTGAGCGTGGGGGCCGAAGTGCTCGGCGTCGACGCGGCGCAACTGCTCTCGGATGCCACCTTGCCGAAGGCGTGCATGGAGGCCCTCGAGGAGAACGGCGTCCTCGTGTTCCGCGCCCTGCACATCGACGACGACACCCAGGCCGCTTTTTCGAAGCGGCTCGACGACGTCGGCAAGGCGGAGCCCGCCGCACCACCGCGGATCTTCAACGTCACGCTCGATCCGACGAAGAGCGCCACCGCCGACTACCTCCGGGGGACCATCTACTGGCACATCGACGGCGCGCAGGACGACGTCCCGAGCAAGGCGACCACCCTCAGCGCGCATGTGATCTCCGAACATGGGGGCGAGACGGAGTTCGCCAGCACGTATGCCGCCTACGACGATCTCACCGACGCCGAGAAGAAGCAGTACGACGAGCTGCGCGTCGTGCACTCACTGGAGGCCTCCCAGCGTCGGGTGTTCCCCGACCCCACTCCCGCGCAACTCGCCGCGTGGCGGTCCAAGCCCGACAAGGAACACCCGCTGGTCTGGCGGCACCGGTCGGGCCGGCGCTCCCTGGTGCTCGGTGTCTCGGCCTCCCGCGTGGTCGGGATGGACCAGGCGGAGGGCAAGACGCTCCTCGACGACCTCCTCGAGCGCTCGACCGCGGTCGAGCGCGTGTACCGGCACGAGTGGCAAGTCGGTGACCTGGTGATCTGGGACAACACCGGCGTCATGCATCGGGTGCACCCCTATGACCCGACCTCGGGGCGCGAGATGCACCGCACCACCATGAGCGGCGACGAGCCGATCCGTTAGGAGAAGGCGATGCGTGACGTGACGATTCTGCGTGCCGACCGCTGGGTCGACGTCGAGGCGGGCGAGGTGCGCTCCCCGGCCGTGCTCGTCGTGGACGGCAACGAGATCGTCGCGGTGAACCCTTCTGAGCTTCCCAGCCCCGCCACCGAGATCAACCTCGGCGATGTGACGTTGTTGCCCGGGCTCATGGACATGGAGCTCAACATGCTGATCGGCGGGCCGGGCGGCCCCGACGGGCTGCCGGACCCGATGCATGGGGTGAAGGACTCGCCGGTGTACCGAACGCTGCGAGGCGTGGTGAATTGCCGCACGACGCTGCTGGCCGGTTTCACCACGGTACGGAACCTGGGTCTCATGGTGTACACGGGCGGCTTCTTGCTCGACGTGGACCTCGCCAAAGCGGTGGACAACGGCTGGTTCCCCGGCCCGCGCATCTTCCCGGCCGGCCACGCCATCACGCCGACCGGCGGCCACCTCGACCCCACCATGTTCCAGGGGCTCGCCCCGGGCATCATGCCGCAGAGCGTCGAGTCGGGCATCGCCAACGGCGTGCCCGAGGTCCGCAAGTCGGTGCGCTACCAGATGAAGCACGGGGCGAAGCTGATCAAGATCTCGGCCTCGGGCGGCGTCATGTCCTTCAGTTCTGCAGCCGGCGCCCAGCAGTACTCCGACGAGGAGCTCGAGGCGATCGTGGACGAGGCCCACCGCAACGGCCTGCTCGTCGCCGCCCACGCCCACGGCGATTCCGGCATCCGCGCCTGCATCCGGGCCGGGGTCGACTGCATTGAGCACGGCTCGCTCGCCAGCGACGACACCATCGACCTGATGGCGAAGTCCGGGACCTTCCTGGTCGGCACGACTGCGCTGGCCGACCACATGGCCATCGACCGCATTCATCCGATCCTGCAGAAGAAGGCGGCGGAGATCTTCCCGCAGGCCCGCCAGATGTTCGCCAAGGCGCTCGCCGCCGGCGTCAAGATCGCCTGTGGCTCCGATGCGCCGGCGATCCCGCACGGAACGCAGGCCGACGAGCTCATCGCCATGGTGGATCGGGGCATGACACCGATGCAGGCCCTGCAGGCCGCCACACGCACGAGCGCGGACCTCGTCGAGCGCTCGCACGATCTGGGCCAGCTCGCTGCCGGCTACCTGGCCGACATCATCGCCGTGCCGGGGGAACCGTCCGAGGACATCACGGTGACCAAGGATGTCCGCTTCGTCATGAAGGACGGCCAGGTCTACAAGGGCGCCTGATCATGCGCCGATCGCCCCGCCACGGCGGCGGAGTTGATAGAGAGGGGCATTGTCGCCGAAGATCCTGCGGGGGCGAGCCCGCCCGCTAGCGAGATCTGGTCCAGGCGACCCATCAGTAAGGAAGGTTCGAGCGTGACGCACTTCATCCTGGGGGACTTGAGCGAGTCCTCCGTCAGCATGGCTCTGCTCATCTTGCGGGTCACCGTCGGCGCCGTCTTCCTGGCCCACGGCATCAACCACATCTACGGCGGGGGCAAGATTGCCGGTACCGCGCGCTGGTTCGATTCGCTCGGCATGAAGCCCGGCATCCTGCACGCCTGGATGGCCAGCCTGGTCGAGGTGGCGGCCGGGGCGGCCCTGGTCCTCGGCCTCTTCACGCCGATCGCTGCCGCCGGCGTGGTCGGGGTGATGCTGGTGGCCTTCATCACGAATCACATGAAGAACGGGTTCTTCATCTTTCGGCCCGGCGAGGGCTACGAGTACGTCATGACCTTGACCCTCGTTGCGATCGCCATCGGCACAGTCGGGCCCGGGCAGTGGAGCATCGACGGGCACATCAGCGCGCTCCAAAATCTGTGGGGCTGGCCCGGCTTCGGCATCGCGGTCGGTGCCGGCGGCCTCGGTGCGGCTGGTCTCCTCGCCGCCTACTGGCGTCCGGAGAAGCCGGCCGCCACCGACAACCCCTGAGCGGCCAGAGGCGTCTGATCGCCTGGGCGGTCAGTCCCAGCTGCGAGCGAGCAGGAACCCGGCGGCGGCGTTGGCCGGCGGGAACGAGTTCGTGATCCCGGAGCTCACGTAGCCGACGTCGCTGATCAGGGTGATCCCCGAGATAGCGGCTGCGGCGTCGCTGCACAGGAACACCAGCGGGTAGGCCTGCTCGAGCGGGGTGGACGCCTCGATGCCCGTCTCCTCGCGGAAGTCGGCGCCGAAGCCCAGCCACATGTCGGCGTTGGCCTGGGCCAGCGGCGTGTCGGTCGGGCCGGGGCAGATGGCGTTGATGCGGATGCCTCGCTTGAGGAGGGGGAAGGCCTCGCGCGCCACGTAGGCGCAGACCGCCTGCTTGGAGTGGAAGTAGTCGGCATAGCCGTGCTCGAGGGCCCAGGCCGAGCCCGAGTCGAAGTCGGGCGTGTCCAGGTATTCCTTGATTTCGCCCAGGCTCGCTTCCCAGCCCAGCCCGGCGGCCGAGGAGA
>DATDIE010000221.1:0-12838 GCA_036521235.1 Acidimicrobiales bacterium
GGCCGGCGCATCGCGGGCCTCACTGATCCTTGGTCGCCTCCTCGACGTGCGCCGTCTGCGCACGCAGGGCGGCCCCGCTCTTGAGGAGCTGCGCGGCCAGGAGGGCGCCGACACCCTCACCCGAGCGGAGCCGCAGCGTCAGCAGCGGCTCGACGCCCAGATGGACGTTCACCAGCCGGTGGGCCTGCTCGCGGCTCTCCTGGCCCGCGACGAGGTGCGCCGCCACCGCCGGCTCGACCGCCACGGCGACGAGCGCGGCCGACGACGTCACGAGCCCGTCGAGGACGACGAACGCCCCGGCCGCGGCGGCGCCGAGCACCAGGCCGGCCAGGTAGGCGATCTCGGGGCCGCCGAGCGCGGCGAGCGCGACGAGCGGGTCGTCGAGGTCGCGGTGTGCGGCGGCGGCACGGTCGAGGGCTTCGGCCACGACCGTTCGCTTGCGCTCGAGGGTGGCGCCGTCCCCGCCGGCCCCGAGCCCGACGGCGTCGTGAACGGCCAACCCGAGGCGCGCCGCGACGAGCGCCGCGGCCACCGTCGTGTTCCCGATGCCGACCTCGCCCGGTACGACGATGTGGCCCGCCAGCGTCTGTCCGCGCTCGCGTCCCGCCTGGAGCAGCCGGTGCGTGTCAGTCGCGCTGAGCGCGTCAGCGTGGGCGAGGTCGCCGCGCGGCCCGGTCGGGCGGCAGGCGACGGCACCCGCCACGGGGTCTCCCAGGACCCCCGTATCGACGACGACCAGGTCGGCCCCGACGAGCCGGGCGGCCACCGCGCCGAGTGACTCGCCGGCGACCGAGGCCTCGACGACCTCGCGCGTCACGGCGTCGTCGTACGTCGACACGCGGTGGCGGGTCACCGGGTGCGATGCCGCGGCGAGGACGGCGGAGACGGGGCTGTCCGCCGAGAGGCCGAGGGCGAACAGGCGGTCGAGGGCCCGGTCCAGCACGCCCAACGACCCCGGCGGGGTCAACAACACGTCCGCCCCGTCGCGGGCGGCGACCACCGCCCCTGGCTCGGGCGCTCGCAGGTGGGAGACGGGCGCGGCGACCTGGTCCGCGGTGCCGTCGGCGTCGCCGTCCCAACGCTCCCAGAGCACGACCTCGGAGAGCGGCTGGCGCGACGACCACCCGGCCCGCTGGAGCCCCGGTTCGGGCGGCCGCTCGTCGGGCCAGCCCAGGCAGAGCCACCCGAGCGTCTCGACGCCGGGCGGCAGGCCGACGAGCTCCGCCAGCTCGTCGGGGTGGAACAGGGTCACCCAACCCACGCCGACGCCCTCGACCCGCGCCGCCAGCCAGAGGTTCTCGATCGCACACGCGCACGACCACAGGTCGGCGTCCACGTAGGTAGCGCGGCCGAGCACGCCCTCGGCCGGTGCCCGGCGGTCGCAGCAGACCACGATCCCGACCGGCGCGTCCCGGATCCCGTGCAGCTGCAGGTCGAGCATCTGGCGCGCCGAGCGCTCGTCGAACCGATCCGCCTGTCGGTGCCACTCGCGGTCGGCGAGGAGCGCGGCGCGGTCGCGCGTGTGCGGGTCGCGCACGACCACGAAGCGCCACGGCTGCGAGTGCCCGACCGATGGTGCCGCGTGCGCCGCGCCGAGGATCCGTGTCAGGACGTCAGGCGGCACGGCGTCCGGCCGGAAGCGCCGGATGTCGCGGCGCCCCTCGACGGCGGCGTAGAAGGCCGATCGCTCGTCGTCGTCGAAGGCCCAGGCGCGCGGCGCCTCGCGCCGGGCGCGCGCCGAGGACGTGTCGCCGACGAGCGGGACCGGTCGCCGCCAGCTCACGCGTGCGACTCCGTCGTGGCGAGTGCGGGCCGGGTGACGGCGCCCGGCGGCACGGCGAGGGCCGCGCTGAGCGCGGCGTCCAGGCGCGTCAGTCCGTCCTCGCCGGGGACCGCGATCCGCGCCACGCCGGGCAGGCCGAAACTGGCGCAGTCGCGCACCACGACGGCGCAGGGGGCGAGCGCGTCGCGCAGGCCCGGCGCGTCCACCAACACCCAGTTGGCGTCGGAGGGCCGCGTCGCGAGCCCGTGCGCGGCCAGGACGTCGACGAGCCGGGCGCGTAGGCGTGCGATCCCGTCGCGCCACGCGGGCAGGTCGACGGCGGTCAGGAGCTCGGGGAGCGCCGCGGTGACGAGGCCGCCCACGGCCCACGCCGGCTGGCGGACGCGGCAACGCTCGACCAGCGCAGGGTCGGCCAACAGATACCCGGCGCGCAGGCCGGGGCACGCGAGGAGCTTGGTCAGCGATCCCACGCACGGGACGTCGTCGCCCCGCGTCCAGCGCCCGGCCGCGAGCGGGAAGAAGGCCTCGTCCCACACGCCCGCACTCTCCTCGTCCCGCGCCAGCCGGCCGCTCGGGCTGTGCGGGTTCGACCGCCACAGCGGGCCCTCGCCGCGCGGGTGGAGCGCGAACTCCGGCTCGGCCACGCGGCCGCCCACCTCCGCGCCGAGCAGCGCGATGGCCTCCGCGCCGCCGTTCGTCAACAACAGGCGGTCGGGATCGACACCCATCGCGCGCGCCAGCGCGCCGGTGGCCGCGACCGGGTCGGGATACCTGCGCAGCGCGCCGAGGTGGCGTGCCACCACGGGGGCTGGGTCCGGCGCCAAGGGGTTGAGTGACTGCGACAGGTCCAAGATGTCGTCCGGGTCGAGGCCGAGCGCCCGCGCCACCGCCGGGCCGTCGCCACCGTGCGCACCGGGTGGCGGCACCGCATGCTGCGTCATGGCCGCCTCCCCCACCACCATCCGACGCAGCCCACCACCGTCAGCGCCGTCGCCAGCGCCGCGCTGACGTCGCGCGACAGCCGCACGGCGGCGTCGATGTCGCCGGCCTGCGTCGCCCGGCCGTCACCCAACGCCCCACGGTCCTCCGTCCACCCGCCGTAGCGGTTGCGGCCGCCCAGACGGACCCCGAGTGCGGCGGCGAAGGCCGCCTCCGCCACCCCGGCGTTCGGCGAGGGGTGCGCGGGGGCCTGCGTGCGCACGGCCCGCCAGACGGCCCGTGCCGCGGTGGGCCGCACGAGCGCAACCAGGACCGCCGTCAGGCGGGCCGGCACCCACGCCACGACGTCGTCGAGGCGTGCACTGGCCCACCCGTAATTGGCGTACCGCGTCGTGCGGTGCCCGACCATGGAGTCGAGCGTGTTGACGGCGCGGTAGCCGAGGGCCCCCGGCGCGCCCGCGGCCGCGGCCCACAGGGCAGGCGCGACGACGGCGTCGACCGTGTTCTCCGCCACCGACTCGACGGCGGCACGGGCAACCTCGCCCTCGTCCAGGCCGGCGGGGTCACGCCCGACCAGCGCCGGCAGCAGGGCGCGGGCTCGTTCGAGGTCCCCTGCGTCGAGCGCCCGCCCGACGTCGTGCCCCGCCCGGCCGAGGGCGCGACCGGCCACCGCCGACGTCGTCGCCAGCGCGGTCGAGCGTATGGCGGCCCCGGCGGCGAGGCCGAGCGCCAGGCCGGCCGCCGCGTGGACGAGCCCGGCGCCCCGGCGGTCGCGGTGCAGGCGCCGCTCCACCGACGTCATGACCAGGCCGAAGAGCACGACGGGGTGAACGGCCGCGGGCGGCTCCGGCACGAGGCGGTCGAGGGCGATCCCGGCCGCCGCCCCGAGCGGACGGGCCGCCCGGCGCGGCACGCGGCGGCGCGCGGCGTCGCTCATCGCGCCACCAACACGAGCAGCCCGACCGTCTCCCCGAGGACCCCGCACGCGCCCAGCACGTCGCCGGTGTAGCCGCCCAGGCGCCGTTGGGCGAGCCAGACGACGGCGAGCGCGGCCACGACCTCGCCGGCGACGGCCTCGATCCCCCGGCTGCCCGACCCGACAGCGGCCACGCCGCACGCCAGGGCGAGGCCGTACGCGCCGACCCCGTAGCGCGCCGTCACGTGGTGCGGACCGCCCGATGCCGTGAACGCGGCCGCCATGCCACCGTCGGGGTGCGCCGAGGGCAGTGCGCGCGCCACGACCGCCATCAACGTGCGCGACCCGCACCACAACCCCATCACCGCCAGCACCTTGGCCGGCGTCGCCGCCAGCGCGCCGGCGCGGAGCCCGAGCACGAGGACGAGCGCCAGCGCCCCGAAGGCCCCGACCCGGGGGTCCGCCATGATCTCGAAGCGGCGCGCGCGGGAGACCGGCGGGATGAGTCCGTCCGCACTGTCGGCCAGGCCGTCGAGATGCAGGCCACCCGTCACGACCGCATCGACGCCCACCGCGACGACTGCGGCGAGGGCGGCGGGCCACCAACGGCCGGCCACCCACCAGGCACCGCCCACGATCGCGCCGACGACGAGGCCCACGACCGGGAACCACGTCAGCGTGCGCTCGTTGGGCACTGCGGCACGCCCGAGGACGGTCAGGAAGGAGAAGGCGCGCCTCACGCCGCGTTCCCCGGTGGCCCGGCGGGCGGGAGCTCGAGGGCGCGTCCGGCCACGACGAGATACGCGGCGTCCGCCACCGCGGACACCGCATGGTTCACCGCGCCGAGCGTGTCGCGGAACAGGCGCCCCTCCGCACTCGAGGGATGCACGGCGAGCCCCACCTCGTCGGACACGAGCACCGTGTCCCCCGCCCGGGCCGCGAGCACCGCGCACAGCGCCGCACCCCGCGCCTCGACGACGCCCTCACGCCCACCGAAGCCGGCCACCCACGGGCCCAGCGAGTCGACCAACACCGTGCCCTCCACGCGGCCGAGCAGCCCGGCCAGGTCGCCGTCGCCGCCCACCACCACCGTCGCCCACGAGGGATCCCTGCGCCGTCGGTGCGCCTCGACCCGCGCCTCGAGCTCGGGGTCGCCCGCCGGGTCCATGGTCGCGACGTACGTCACCGGCGGCCGATGCCGGGTCACCAGCCCTTCCGCCACGTCCGACTTCCCGGACCGTGCGCCGCCCAGCACGAGCGTGATCACTCGAGGCTCCCGAGACCCGTGCGCAGCGCGCCGTAGACGGCGCGGGCGACCGGTGCGCCCCACGCGGCGCGCGGGCCCCCGAACGGCTCCGCCGGGCCCTCGGCCGGGCACACGACGGTCACCGCGTCCGACGCCGTCCCGGTGCCCGGCACGCCGCCGTCGCGCAACGCCTGGACCTTGGCCTCCGTGACGGTGCACAAGAGGTTGGCCAGCGCGGCGTCGGTGTGGCGCACGGGCACGAAGGCCACGACGTTGATCGTGCCGGGGCGACCCGCCCCGGCCTCGTGCCGCGCCCACCCGCTGCCGTCGGGCGTGTCCGGCGGCGCGGCCGCCCACACCGGGATGGACACGCCCACCGTCGCCTCGACGCGCACGCCGTCCTCCTCGCCGCCGACCGCGACGCGGTCGACTCCGGCCGCGGTGAGCATCCCGACGCCCGCGCCCACCAGCGACAGCGCGGCCGCGACCTCGGCCACGTGTGCATCGATGTCGCGCCGCGCGTAACCCATCGGCACCTGCACGTTCAGCACCCAGTCGCGCGCACCGATGCCGCCGCCGACGGATGCGGTCGAGGCGACCAGCATGGGTCGGGGCAACCGCCAGGCCAGGCAGGCGACCGCCAGCGCCGGCGCACCGGGCGCAGCCCCGCCGGCCCCGTCGTCGAAGCGGCGCAACTCGGATGCGACGCCCGTCAATACTCGATGCCCTTCATCGCGCGTACCCCCTGCTCGTACGCGTGCTTCACCTTGCGCATCTCCGTCACCGTGTCGGCGATCTCGATCAGCTCGGGCGGCGCGTCACGCCCCGTGATGACGACGTTCGTCTTCGGGGCACGGTCCACCACGCCGTCCACCACCTCGCCCACCGACACCCAGCCGTAGTTGACGACGTAGGTGAGCTCGTCGAGCACCAAGAGGTCGTAGTCCCCCGAGGCGAGCTTGTCGCGGGCCACGCCCCAGGCATGGATGTTCTTGGCCGCCGACTCGTCGAGGTCGGTCGACTCCCACGTGAAGCCGTCGCCCAGCGTCCACCAGTCCACGTCGAGATGATCGGCCAGCTTCCTCTCCCCCACCTTCCAGTCGCCGCTCTTCATGAACTGCACCACGCCCACTCGCCAGCCGCGCGCCCAGCCCCGCGCCATGACGCCGAACGCCGCCGTCGACTTGCCCTTCCCGTCGCCCGTGTTGATCACGACGACGGAGTCGACGCGCCGCCGCGGCGGCTTCGGGTCCTCGTGCGTCGGGAGCGGGAGCCGCTGCTCCGGTGCGTCCGTTGCATTCGTGCCGTCTGCGCTCATCGTGCCTCCTCGCTCTCCATGCCGTCCCCGTCCGCGCCGCTCCGACCCCGGCGTATCCCGGTCCGCTGCGGGGCGACGATGACCTCTCCGTCCTCGGTCCGGATGATGCGCACCGGCGCGCCGAAGGCCTTTTCGAGAACGGCCTCGTCGAGCACCTCGGCCGGCGGCCCGAGGGCGGCCACGGTGCCGCTGGACATGAGGAGGAGCCGGTCCGCGAACTGTCCCGCCAGGGTCAGGTCGTGCAACGCGCTCACGACGGTGAGGCCCCATTCGCGCCGGAGCTCGTCCACGATCTCGAGGGCCTCCACGCGGTGGGACATGTCGAGCGCGCTCGTCGGCTCGTCCATGAGCAGGACGGGCGCCTCCTGCGCCAGGGCGCGGGCCAGCACGACCCGTTGGCGCTCACCGCCCGAGAGCGTGGAGAGGTGGCGCCGAGCCAGGAGGCCCAGATCGAGGCGCTCGAGCAGGCGGAGGCAGTGCGCGACGTCGTCGGACGACTCCACGGCGAGATAGGAGATGTGCGGCGTCCGCCCCAACAAGATGTAGTCGAAGACCGACATGTCGGCCGGCATCTCGGGCGACTGCGGCACGTACGAGACCGCTCGCGCCCGCTCGCGCCGGCCCATCGGAGCGGCCGACTGGCCGCCCAGGCGCACGTCGCCCTCGTAGTCGACCAGCCCCGCCACGCTGCGCAGCAACGTCGTCTTGCCCGCGCCGTTCGCCCCGATCAGGCCCACCCACTCGCCCCGCCCGACCGACGCGTCGACCCGGTCGACGACCGTGTGCCCGTCGAAGCGCACCGTGATCGCGTCGAGCTCGACCATCGTCGCCGCACCGTCACCGCCGGCGACGTCCGCCGGGCGGTGCCGGCGCTCGGCCAGCCGGATGACGGTCCCGAGCCGCGCCATCAGCCCCCGGTCCCCATGCCGGCCCCGGCCCGCCGCGAGACGAGCACGGCCAGGAAGAACGGCGCACCGAGGCACGCCGTGACCACGCCGATCGGCACCTCCGTCGGAGAGAGGATCGTCCGGGCGATGAGGTCGGCGCCGATCAGGAACGCCGCACCACCCACCATCGATACCGGGATGATGATGCGGTAGCTCGCCCCGGTGGTCAGACGCACCGTGTGCGCCACGATGATGCCGACGAAGCCGATCAGCCCGCTGACCGACACCGCCGCCGCCGTCCCCAGCGTGGCTGCCGCGACCACGATGAGGCGCGTGCGCGCCGGGTGGATCCCGAGCGTCCCCGCCTCCTCCTCCCCCACCCGCAGCACGTCGAGCATGCGCCGGTGCGCGAGCAGCACGATCCCCGACACCACGAGGTACGGCAGGATCAGCGTCACGTCCGACCACGATGCCACGGAGAAGCTGCCCAAGATCCAGTCGTAGATCTGCCGGATCTGCTGTGCGTCGCGCTGCTGGAGGTACGTCTGGATCGCCGTCAACAGCGCGGCCACCGCGACGCCGGCCAGGATGATCGAGTAACCCCAGGCCCGCCGGCCGCCCGAGATGCCGATGAGGTACGTCGCGGCCACCGCGAGCGAACCCCCCACGAACGCGAAGATCGGCAGCAGCGAGCTCGAGTCGCCGCCATAGACGATCTCGATCGTGGCGCCGAGCCCGGCCCCGGCGGCCACACCGAGCAGGTAAGGGTCGGCCAGCGGGTTGCGGAACAGCCCCTGGTAGGCGGCGCCCCCGGACGCAAGCGTTGCGCCGACGAGCCCGGCCAACACGACGCGGGGCGCCCGCAGCTGCCACACGATCGCCTGGTTGATAGCCGGCGTGCTCGTATGGAAGTGGAGGAGCGGCACGTGCGAGAGCAGCGTGCCGAACACCTGTGACGGCGGCACCGTCACCGGGCCGACGCACAGCGCCACCATGGCGATGACGATCATGAGGACGGCCGCCACGGTGAACGGGACCCAGGCGTGGCGAGCTCCCGGCCCGCGCACGTCGGGGGCCATCGGCGCGAGCTCGCGCTCGGCCGGCCGGGCGGAGGCCGTCGCCGTCACGACGAGGACACCGGATGCGCCTTCAACTCGTTCGCCACTTGCTGCAGCAGGATGACGATGCGCGGGCCCCACCGCGAGGCGATGTCGTCGTTGAGCCCGAGGACGCGCCCGTGCTTCACGGCGGCGAGGTTCGACCACCCGGGCCGGGCCGCCACGGTCGCCGGCGACTGTGCGCAGCACAGCGTGTCGGCGAGGAAGATGTACCCGGGGTTGGACTTCAAGATGTACTCACCGTTCAGCTGCGGGTACCCGCCGCTGGCCGCGGCGCCCTTCGCCGCGTCGGCGATGCTGCGCAGGCCGAGCAACCCGAGCACCTGTCCGATGAACGTGTCGGAGGTCGCCGTGTAGTAGGTCTGGTCGAGCTCGTAGTAGTAGCTGACCGGGTGCGCCGGCTTGGGGACCGAGGCCACGATGTGTGCGATCTGGCCCTTGATCTTGGTCACCTCGGCCTTCGCCTGAGCGAGATGGCCCGTCGCCTGTCCGAGCTCGTCGATCTGCGCGTACTCCTGGTTCAGATTCGCGGCCGCCGGGTTGCTCAACACGGAGATGCCCAGGGCCCCCACCTGGTGGTCCACGCTCGGTGCCTCGTCCGACATGATGACGAGGTCCGGCTTGTACGCCGCGATCGCCTCGACGTTCGGATTGGTGCCGTCGAGCTGGGTCTTCGGCGCGTTCGGCGGGTAGTCGGAGTACGAGTCCACCGCCTTGACCTGGCTGCCCGCGCCGATGGCGTAGAGGATCTCCGTCGCGGTCGGCGACAACGACACGATCGCCGTCGGCCGGGTCTCGATGGTGACCTTCCCGTTGGCCGCATGCACGGTCGCCGGGAACGACGCCGCCACGGCGGCTCCTGCCGGGACGACGCTCGGCAGAACCGGCGCGACCAGGACGGCCAACAGGGATACGGCAAGGGTGGCGGTCACCCGCCGGGAGTTGCTGAACATGATCATCCTCCATCGGTACGGAGGACGAAGTGCGCCCGCTCCGGCTCCCGATGGGGGGCCGAACGAACCGCCCTTCCTCCGAGGACTGGTTGCGTGACACAGGTCAGGCGTCTGGGCTCGCCCCCCGTTGCAGGAGGCCTCACCATTGCGGGACAGCGCCGGAATTCGACCGGACTTCGCTGAGACTGTGCCGCCCCGACATAGGGCCGGAGCAGCACGAACGGTAGCGCACCGGCGCACGTCGGGCTTCTGATGCGGCGCAAGGTCGGCGAGAGCGTCAGTGCCTGGAGCGCGGGTCTCGTGGGCCCAACCGCAGGTCAGGGGCGAAACGGACGTTCCCCCTGGGAGGACGCGCGGCCCGGACGGGGGGCCGGGGGGAGGTTGGGGCCCGGGGTTATGCGAGTGCCGGCGCAGCATCGAAAGCATCATCAGACGCGGCACTGGCGGGGCACCGTGGCGTGGCGCCTCGCCATGGGGACGTGCGCGCTTGCGATCACCGTCTCCGCACTCATCGTCGGGGCGTACCTGCCGACCCAGCATCCGCCCGCACCGGTGAAGAGCGCGGCGAGCGAGATCGGTGGCGGAGCGACAGCCGACGCAGCGGACAACGTCACGAATACCACGGCGACGTGGGCGCCCCAGCCGGTGATCTACGGCACCGGCTCGTCGCTCAACCAGTCGGTCACGATGAGCGACGGCACCATCCTCAAAGCGGACGTCTACTACCCGACTGTTTCAGGCGGTAGCGCACCGGCGACCGGGCCCTTCCCCGTGTTGTTGCAACAGACGCCGTACGGCAAGGCCTTCATCGTGTACGCGAGTGCCATCGCCCAGACCGACGTCAACTATCTCGTCGACCGTGGCTACATCGTCGTCATCGCCGACGTGCGCGGCACGGGCGACTCGGGCGGCACGTTCGACCTCTTCGATCCCGTGCAGTCGACAGACGGCGTGACCCTGACCAACTGGGCCGCCCAACTGCCACACAGCGACGGCAAGGTCGGGCTGTTCGGCGAGTCCTACATGGGCATCAACCAGTTCCAGACCGTGGAGGCGGCCGGGAGCGTCTCGCCGATCAAGGCGATGTTCCCGATCATCGCCGGCAACGACATCTTCGCCGATACCGTGACGCAGGGCGGAATCCCCGACCTTGAGTTCGACGCCGCCTACATCGCGCTGCTCTCGGGACTGAACCTGAGCAACCCAGCGCTGGAGCCGCTCGTGGAGTACGCGACGAGCGGGAACACGAAGGCGCTCGGCTTGGCGCTGGCCGCGTTGGCGCCCACTGTGATCGCACACAGCCCCGCACTCGTCGATTTCTTGAAGCTCACGTACTCGATCGAGACGGGCCAGGGCGCGGAGGCGTTCGATGGGTCGTATTGGTCGGCGCGGAGCCCGGCGCACGACCTCTCCGCCGTGGTGGACGACCACATTCCCGCCTTCCTCGTTGGAGGGTGGAACGACCTCTTCGAGTCGGGCGAGCCCTTGAACTACGTCGGGCTGCAGAACCTCTACGACGGGCGCTCGCAGTACGCGGCGATGACGCCCGACCAGGCGGTCACGTCTCGTTACCAGTTGCTGATGGGCCCGTGGCAGCACGTCACGACGGGGACCGGGGTGAACATCTCTGCGTTGGAGCTCGAATGGTTCGACACGTGGATGTTGGGCGAGCGCACACCGCTATCGACGACCACGACGCCGTTGCATCTCGACGTCCGCAATTCCGGGCCGGGGACCGGCACCTGGGTCGACGCGGCCCAGTGGCCGTTGCCCGAGACGACGCCGACGTCGTACTACTTCGGCCCCGGACGCAGCGGCACGGACTTGGTGTCGCAAAACGACGGATCGTTGACGCCGACGGAGCCGGCCTCGTCCTCATCATCGTCGTCTGATTCGGACCGCGTCCTTTGGACCGGCGTGTCGAGCCCCTGCAACATCCAGACCGACCAGTGGGGCGCCGGGCTGCTGGCGCTCGGCTTCCAGACGTTCGATATCAGCGACCCGTGCGATCTGGACGACGTTACGTTGGGGGCCGGCCCGGAGTCGCTCGTCTACACCACGGCGCCCGTGACCACGCCCGAGGTGGTGGCCGGGCCGATCGACGCCACCGTCTACCTGCAGGCGAACACGTCCGACACCGAGCTGGCGGCGACGATCGAGGCCGTGTCGCCCTCGGGGGACAGCTTCCCAATGTCGTCGGGTGCCTTGCTGGGGTCGTTGCGGGCCCTCGACACCACACAGACGTGGACGACGTCGTCGGGGGCGGTTCTGCTGCCGGTGCACCCGTTGACGTCTTCATCGCAGGCGGCGGTGGTGCCGGGCCAGGTGACCCGGGAAGACATCCAGGTGTATCCGACGATGACGGAGTTGCCGGCGGGCTGGCGCCTGCGGGTCACCCTCACGACGGGGGACACGCCGCACCTCGTCCCGTCGCTCGCCCAGCTGCCCAAGCTCCTCGGGGGCGTCTACGACGTCGAGCGGAACGCGGCGGCGGCCTCGTCCGTGACCGTGCCCGTGGCCCCGCTGTCGTCGTTCGGCGTCCCGTGCGGCGACGTCTGCTCAGCCCAGGGGCCCTGACTGATGCGCTGATTGGTGCCCCCACGGACGGTCGGACCCGCTTTCGAGCCCGTCCGTGCAGTGAAGTTGGCCTCAGGTGCAACTACTGGCCGCAATCGACCGCAATCGACAGAGCGGTGCACAGCGACGACATGGTCGAGGGTCTCGCCCGCCCCACTCGGCGAACCAGGCGATCTCGGGCGACCAACTGCAAGTTGTCGACGTTGGCGACGGAAGTCCTCCGGATGCCGTCCTGTGCGTCGACCAGGACTTCGGTCGAGACGCCACGCACGGTTGAGGTGACCGGGGCGACCAGCACAGCACTGAGCAGTCGCCCCATCGGATCACGTGTCATCACGACCACCGGGCGGACCTTGTCCAACTCGGCCAACCACACTTCGCCGCGCCGGGGAGCCGGGCTCACCTCTCGCTGTCCTCCGCGTAGACCTGTTCCCAGTCAGTGTCGTCGGCCAGGCCGCTCGTGTCACCCAGCAGCGCCAGTTCAAGCTCGGCCGCTGAAGGCGGCGCACCCTGGTAGGCGGCAACGTCAGCCCGGAGCCGCTCAGCACGGATGAGCTGGTCGAGTGCCAGGTCCACCACCTCGGAGGTCGATCGAGCCCCGCTGACCTCGAGTGCCAGAGCGGCCTTGGCCCGGTCGAGGGTGATCGTGGCCTTCTCTTTCGCCATATGAATCATACTACCAGTTGGTGGTAGACGGAGGGGTGCCACCGGGCCTCGTCGAGCGATTCATGCGACGGTCTCTGAGGGGCACGGAGGCCCTGTGGTCCTTCCGCCGTATACGAACTACCCCTCATATCTATCGCCCCTCGCCTTATGAAACGGAACGGCATAGAAGGCGAACTTCGTGTACATCAGCCAACCGCGACAGGGACACCTTCCGAAAACACCTCGTACATTGGGTGCCGTGCCGCCTTCTCACAACGACCCCAGCGCGCCCGACGAGCGCTCGGGTGGACCCGAAGCCGGGGGCACGCCGGGGGGGCCGAGGGCGGAAACGGGCGGCGGCGACATCGGGATCTCGCTCGAGGAGATCGAGGACGCCGTCGTCGACGGGGACAGCCCGCTTCCTGCCCGCAGTGGCACCGCCCGGGCGGCGCTCCG
>DATDIE010000222.1:0-24074 GCA_036521235.1 Acidimicrobiales bacterium
GGGGGGCGTCCGCGCCGGTGACCGTCGCCCAGCCGGTCACCGGGGTCGGATGGCCCGGCGTCACCGTGACGCTCGTCGCCCGGCCGCACCTCACGAAGGGGGCGCTCGCCACGGGTGCGTCGGTCGGCACGTTGCGCGCCGGCGTCGGGAACACCTCGGCCCGGGTGGAGCTCCGCACCGCGGCCCCGCTCTCGGCGCCCGGGGTGTGGTGGCGACTTACCCGCTGACTACGGCCCGTCGAGCGCGCGATCGAGGTTGTACGCCGCGCTGATCAGCGCCAGATGCGTGAAAGCCTGCGGGAAGTTCCCGCGCGCCTCCCCGGTCATCGAGGTCTCTTCGGAGAACAGACCCAAGTGGTTGGCGTACCCGAGCATGTTCTCGAACATGAACCTGGCGTCCTCGAGACGCGTCTTGTCGTTCTTCGCCGACCGGGTGAGGCACTCGACGAGCCAGAACGTGCAGATGTTGAACGTCCCTTCGTCGCCCACGATGCCGTCGGGACTGTCCAGGTTGTTGTAGCGATACACGAGGCCGTTCGCCACCAGACCCCCTTCCTCGGGCGTCCGGTAGATCGCGTCGATCGTGGCCAGCATCTTGGGGTCGTCGGGAGCCACGAAGAACACGAGCGGCATCATGAGCACGCTGGCGTCCAGGGTCTCGCTGTCGTACGCCTGCATGAACGCCTGGTGCTTGTCGCTCCAGCCCCGCGCCATGATTTCCTCGAAGATCTCGTCCCGGACGCTGAGCCAGCGGCCGCGATCGGCCGGGAACGAACGCTTGTCGGCCAGACGCAGCGCCCGGTCGATGGCGACCCAGCACTGCAGCTTGGAATAGACCCAGTGTTGCGTGCCGCCGCGGGACTCCCAGATGCTCCGGTCCTCGCGCTGCCAGTTGTCACAGACCCAGTTGACGAGGCGCCGCAAGGTCTTCCAAAAGCCGTACGAGATCGGTGCGCCGTGCTTGTTGTAGAGGTACACCGCATCCATCAACTCGCCGTAGATGTCGAGCTGGAACTGTTTCGCGGCGTTGTTGCCGATCCGCACCGGGCGCGAGCTCCGGTAGCCATCGAGGTGGTCGAGCTCCTTCTCGACCAGCTCGTGCCGGCCGTCGACGTCGAACATGATCGGCAGAGACCCGTCCGGGTTGAAGTGGCCACACTGCTCCGCCAGGAAGTTCATGAAGGCGGCGGCTTCGTCCGTGAAGCCGATCCGCAGCAGCGCGTAGAGCGTGAAGGCCGAGTCGCGCACCCAGGTGTAGCGGTAGTCCCAGTTGCGGGGCCCGCCCAGCTCCTCGGGGAGCGAGCAGGTCGGCGAGGCCACGATGGCGCCGGTGGGATTGAACGTCATGAGCTTGAGCGCCAGGGCGGAGCGATGGACCACTTCCCGCCACCGCCCGCGGTACGTCGACTGGGACAGCCACTGGTGCCAGTACTTGATCGTCGCGGCGAGCAGGTCGCGTTGGACCTCGGGTGGGCAGCGCAGATCGCCGGTCTTCGGGTCGGGCTCGCCGAACACGAAGGACGCCTCCTCGCCCTCACCGAGGGTGAAGTCGGCGACCGCCGCGCCGCCGTCGATCGTGACCGGGATGTCCGACCCCAGGCACGCATCGAACAATTCCGTCCGGAACCAGACGCCGCCTTCCCCCGCTTCGGCCCGGTGGGCCAGGCGGGCGAAGTCGAACGCAGGCTCACACCTCATCCGCAGCTCCACCTTGCCCCGGATGCCCCGGACGTGACGGACGACGCAGCGGCGCCCGAGCGCCTCCGCCGCCGGTCCGACCGGCATGTAGTCGGCCACCTCGGCCACCCCGGAACCGACCAGGAACCGCGTGACGAGGATGTTGGTGTCCGGGAAGTAGAGCTGCTTGGTCCGTGGGTGCTCGTCGGCGGTCGTGATCGAGAAGGAGCCGCCCTTCTCGTCGTCGAGGATGGCGGCGAACGCGCTCGGCGAGTCGAACTGGGGAAAGCTGAGCCAGTCCAAGGACCCGCCCGTGGAGACCAAGGCCGCGGTCTGCATGTTCCCGATCAGGCCGTAGCTCTCGATCGGTTCATAGGCCAAGACGGTTCTCCTTCGAGTCAGCTGCCGCGGCTGTCAGTATCACCGAAGGAGGCCGTGCGATCACGTCCGTTTCAAGGAGCTGGACGCCGGCCTCAGGCGCGGTAACTCCCCTCGACGAACTCGTCGATCAGCGAAGGGTGCGACGGGATCCATCCGAGCTCGGCCCGGGCCCTCGCCGCGTCGGTCCCCTGGTCGAGCAGGAGGACCTCGGCGAAGTAGTCACCCACCCGCTGGCGGGCCTCGTCGTCGGAGCCGGGGACGGCACCGGGTGCCCCGACGGCGACGGCGGCCGCCTGCGTGATGTCCGCGGCCGTCGAGTTCACGCCGTTGCCGAGGACGTAGTAGCCCCGGGCGCCCTCGTCCTCCAAGGCACGGCGAAAGAAGTCCGCGATGTCGGCGACGTGCACGGTCGGCCAGTGCTGGCGACCGGTCCCGACCGTGACGAGGTTGCCGTCGTCGTCGCGGGGAGAGCCCATGAGGAGCCCGGGGATGCCTCCCCCGCCGTCGCCGTAGGCCACGGCGGAGACCGGAACCACCCCACGGACTCCGGGTGTGTCGAGCAGTCGCTGCGCGATCGGCACCTTCCACGCCACCATCGCGGGCGCGTCGAAGGGCGACGTCTCGGTGATGGCCGTGTTGCTGCCGAAGACCCACAGCCCGCTGATCTGGATGTAGGGCCGGCCGGAACCGTCGAACGCGTCGATGACCGCATCGAGCATGGCGGTGTCCATGTCCGCGCTGGTCTCGTCGCCGGGGCTGGCGGTGTGGATGGCGCCCTGGGTCCCCATGAGCACGTCGGAGAGCGCGACCCGGTCGAAGAGATCGACCACGGTCGACTTGGCGCCCTTCGCCTCGACCGCCTGAGCCTGCGCGTCGTTGCGCACGAGCGCTTCGACCTCATGCCCACGGCCGAGCAACTCCGTCAGGACGTGGGATCCGATGAACCCCGTGGAACCGGTGAGTGCGACTCGCATGTTGGGACCTCCTGCCTCGGTACAACTCGAACTCTAGAGAGTATGACTTGAAGAGTCAAGTAAACTTTCCAGGAGGGATCCTCGCTTAAAGGGTGGCTCCCTGGGAGCTCCCACCAGAGGCCATCGGTCATACTCCCAGCTACATCCCGATGAAGCGAGGCGACATTGGCGTTGCCGAGTCGACCGACCGCTCCGCGATCACTCGACAATGGTCCGCCGATCAGGCAGAGTGAACATGATGATTCAAGCAAAAGGACGCGGCGATGACCCCGTCCCTTGATACGGTCTCGTCCGTGGCGAAGCGCACAGACCCCGTCGGCGCTGACGAGCCCGTGGACTGGTTGACGGGCGACGAGCTGCATTCGTGGCTCTCGGTCGTGCGGCTGATGACGTGGTTGCCATGGTCCATCGACCAGCAGCTGCAACGTGACGGCGGTCTCAAGATGGTCGAGTATCAGGTCCTTGCCATGTTGTCCGAACGACCCGAGCGGACGATGCGCATGAGCGCCTTGGCCGAAGTCACCAACGCGTCGCTCTCGCGACTCTCGCATCTCGTCGATCGCCTCGAGAAGAAGGGGTGGGTGCGCCGCCAGGCCGATCCGAACGACGGACGGTTCACGAACGCCATCCTCACCACACAGGGTTTCGAGACGCTCGCGGCAGCGGCACCCGCGCACGTCCGGCACGTGCGTTCGCTGGTCATCGACGTCCTCACGCCCGAGCAACTCCGTCGGCTTGGACGTGATGCGGCGCGCATCATGGCCCGGATCGACACCTCAGGAATCGGTTGACCGAAGGGCCTGGACCGGTCGCGATCTATTGATTCAGCAGTGACATCCAGTTGGCCGGGACGCGTCCCTCTGGTCCGGGGACCGGCTGGTCGGCTGGGTGATGGGTCGGCGGCGCCAGCGCGGGTCCCGAGACGTAGTCGTCCGTCCGGTAGTCGTAGAACCAGTCCTCGCCGGGCTCGAAGCTCGCAATGACCGGGTGGTCGGAGCTTCGAGCGTGCTTGCTCGCGTGCTGCTGGGGCGAGTTGTCGCAGCATCCGATGTGGCCGCACTCGGCACAACGCCGAAGGTGCAGCCACCAGCCGCCGGCGGCGTCACACTCGACACATCCGGTGCCGCTGGGTGCGACCGTGGGGTCAATCGCTTCATCAGTCATCTGTGCCTCCCCGGCGCAGGTTACCGACCGGATCAGACGGGCAGGTCGCCGACGAGGGCGCGGCGCACGTCAGTGATCCGCCCGTCGACGAGCCGACCAGCCAAAGGGCTGAGATACTGACGCCCATGACGCTCGACCTGCGCACCCGTGTCGATCGGGACGTCACGCCGATCGACGTCAGGGAGTTCTTCGAGGTGGAGCTGCCGCGACTGGCCGCCGACCGATCGGATCTGGCGGTGCCCGGGGCGCTCGAGCTCGACGTCGCCCCCATCTCGGTCGAATTCACCGAGGGCACGTGGACGCTCTCCATCACAGGCGACTCGGTTCGGGTCGTCCCCGGCGACGCCGGGCAGGCCTCGGTGCGCCTCGACCAGGCCGAGCTCACTGACATCGTCCATGACCAGCGGACGCCGATGACGCTCCTCACAGCCGGGGAGCTCGACATGGCGCGCGGTGGCCTCGGCGATGTTCTCGATTGGTGGGTCGTCCTGCGATCGCTGATCGATGCGCGCCCCGTCCACACTGCCGGTGCCATCGACTTCAAAGACCGTGACGGAGCGGAACTCGATCTGCAGCGCGCCTTCAATGCCGACGACGACGCAGCCGAAGCCAGCCACTTCCTCGCCGAGGCGGGCTTCTTACACCTCACGAACGTCTTTACCGAACAGGAGATGGCGGAGGTCTCGTCAGACATGGACGCTGCCTTCGAGCACTACGCGCCCGACGACGGCCGGTCATGGTGGGCGACCACGGCGAGCGGTGAACAGCGGCCGGTCCGCTTGCAGTGGTTCCACGAGCGGAGCGCGATCACCTCCGACCTACTCCAGGACGACCGGCTCCTGCGGATCGCGACCCTCACCTCGGACGGGCACCGGCACCGCTCAGACGCCAACCAGATCGAGGCGCTGGTCAAGCCGATCGGCGTCGTCCAAGGGATCTCGGACCTCCCGTGGCACAAGGACTGCAGCCTGGGGCGACACTCGTACCGCTGCTGCAGTCTCACCGTGGGGATCTCGATCACGGGAGCCGACGAACGTTCGGGACAGCTTGCCGTCGTCGCCGGGTCGCACCGCGCCCTCGTGCAGCCGGCCTTCTTCCGCTCTTCCTGGGGCCTGCCTGAGGTGCCACTCCCCACCGCAGTGGGCGACGTCACGGTCCACTGCTCGTGCACCCTGCACAAGAGCCATCCGCCGGTCGATCGTGAGCGGCGCGTGATGTACACGGATTTCACGCTGCCCTCGCCCGCCGAAGATGGAACGGACAAGCGAGGCGCCGCCGAGATCGCCCGCGTCCGCGAACGGGCGCACAAGGTCGTGAGCCAGGCACCCGGATACGTGGGCTGACCTCGCCGACGCGGACGGCGGATTCGACCGTCCCAAGTGCGGACTGTTCTCGGGACGTACTGGCTCGTCAGTGTGCGCAGGTGGTTCACCGAACCGCGGCGCCAGGGCGACGAGGCCCAGCTGAAGGGGATCGAAGGGAAACTCGCCAACGTCGAGCGGGAGCTCGAAGAGGTCGACCGAGCCCGAATCAGAAGCCGCTACCGGCCCCGGTGCGACCGTCCGAAAAAATTTCCTATCGGTATATGGCGACGGGGCCGTTGGTTTTCTCTGGCTGTATCCGCGTCGAGGACCGTTCGTGTTTTGCGGGGTGTTATGGACTCGCCCTTATATCTGGGCCGATTCCATCGCGTCTGACTAATAATCATTAGGACGACCGCGTAGTCCGTTGTGCGAAAGTCTCGGCGCTCCTTTTGTGTTGCCGCTTCACGCGGCCGCCGAACGCGCCCGAGTGGGCAAAGGCCCACGAGCCTCGTTCAGGCCACCGCCTTCCCGGCGAAATACACGCCGAGCAGTGCGAAGCCCATGAGCAGAACCCAGAAGTCCGTGAGGCGACGCAGCACCAGCGGCGCGTTCCGCACCTCCATGAATTCTCGCATGATGATCCGGACCTTGATCAACGCGAAGCAGATGGCGACCACGGTCACCGCAGTGCTCGCGCTCGGGAGTCCCTGGTGAGTGGCCTCGTGATCGAACCACAGGTAGGCCAGCGAAATGGCCACCAGGATCGACCACGTCGCGAACAGCCGCTTGTTGAAGGCATTGTCCATCCTCAACGCACCACGTAGAGCAGCGAGAAGATCAACACCCAGTAGAAGTCGACCGAGTGCCAGTACGTGGCGCACGTCTCCACGGTCACCTGCGAGCACCGCTCCTCGCCCGACAGCTGGTACACGAGCACGCCGAGCACCACGAAGCCGACCAGCAGGTGGACGCAGTGGATCGCGGTCAGGAAGAAATAGAACTGGAAGAACTGGCTGCTGGTGAACGTGTGGCCCATGTGGATGAGCCGGACCCACTCGACGACCTTCAGGATCAGGAACACGACCCCGAAAGCCGCCGTCAAGAAGGCCTCTCGCCGGGCCCGGTCGAAGCGTCCGGCGCGGGCGTGCTGCACGCACCGGGCCACGACCCACGAGCTCGAGAGCAGCACGATCGTGTCGACGACACCCAGCCACAGCAGCAGGTGGGACTGCCCGAGCAGGAACGACTGTTCGTGCTGGGTCCGCACGAACAGGTAGACGCAGAAATACGAGGTGAAGATCAGCGACTCGAACAGCACGAAGAACCAGATGTCGCGCCCACCCGGGATGTGCGCCGACCGCACCTCCTCCGCCTCCGCAAGGGGCAGGGGCACCAGGTGGGGTTCGGTCGTCGTCACGGCGCCATGAACTCCGCCAGCACGCGGCCTCGACCCTCCTGCGGCGGCAGGTCGGGCAGCGGCCCCGTCCCGAAGTCCTCGCGCAGGATCATGTTCCGCAGCAGCATGATGAAGGCCCCCGTGTAGAGGCCGAAGACCGCCACGTTGATCCACCACGCGATCACGCCGTTCCAGGCCAGGACGCCGGAATGGAAGATCCACGACGGCGCGACCACGACCTCGGTCAGCCCGTTGCACAGGTTCAGATAGGCGAACCACAGGGGGAAGACGCGGTTCTTGTCGAGCAGGATCGCCGTCATCCAGATCAGGGATCCGACGAGGAACACGCCCATGGTGCCGGAGAAGGACAGGAACCCGAGGTCGTAGAGCCACCGGAGGGTCTCGGGGTTGCGATCCGGCCGCAGGGCGCCCACCGTCATGGCCACGCAGATGAACAAGAACCCGGGGACCGCGCTGATGGCATAGAGGATCAGGTACGAGTAGGCGAAGGCGCGGCTCACCGACATCCGCCGGATGGAGTACGTGATCAGTGCGATCGACGTGGCGGAGAGCCCGCCCAGGATGAAGATCAACGCGAAGCCGATGAGCAGGCCGTCGTGGCGATTGCCGAACCACTCGACCACCTGGGTGGGGGTGTACCACGGCTTCCCCGGCGGCTGGGTGCGCGTGATGAGGAAGAAGACGACCGTGTACAGGCTGTAGAAGCCGATCGTGGCGTACCACGCCAGCCACAGCTCGCGCTTCGGATCGTCGAGCAGCGCGGGCCGTCTCACGCCGAGATCGGATCCGCCACGCGATCGCGCCCCATCGCCTGCCCCAAAACCACCGCCATGACCACGAGCCACACGGCGATGGCGATGTTCTTGACCCAGAACGACAGCACGCCGTTCCAGGCGAAAGGACCGGTGAGCGTCAGTCCGGCAAATCCCGCCGGCACCAACGCGACCACGATCAGCAGGTTGAAGTGGCCGACCCATCGCGCGAACACGGGCCGCGCCTGCTGATCGAGGTAGATCGCCACCGCCAGGAACAAACAGAGGGCGACCAGGAACGGCACGCCGCACGTGAACGTGATCCACGCAAGATCGTTGTAGAGCTGCGTGAGGGCCGGGGGCCGATGCGGCCGGAACGCCGCCAGCAGCCAGAAGATCGTCGCGGTCAGAAAGGTGATCGGTGCGGCGCCAGCCACACCGATCACGCAGTACCGGAGGATCGGCGTGCGGTGGGCCATGCGCCGCATCCGTTCGACGATCAGCATCAGGAGCGGGATCAAGGCGACGCAGAACCAATTGAAGAGGACCATGCTGTAACGGACCCGCGACGTGTGGTCGGCGTAGAACGCCGCGACCCTCGCCGCCGACCACTGCGGCGACATGGGTGGGAGGAACCCCGGGAAGAGGAAGAACGCGGCGATCCAGACGATCGCCACCCCCGGGAGCGCCCAGAAGAGGATCAGTTCGCCAGTTGTTCGTCGCACGAGCACCCACTCGCCTTCTTCGTCCTCGCGGGCCACACCAGGCAGCCGATCAGTTCAGCGGGCAGAACATAGCCGATCGACTACCCCCCGCACGGGGGCGTACATTTGGGCCTATGGCGCCGTCCAGCACCGCGACCCGGGACGCACGAAGGCGGAAACCCCCCTCCGCCGCACAGTCCCGCATCATCGAGGCGGCGCTTCGAGAGTTCGCCAGGAACGGGGTCGGGGGAACCTCACTGCAGATGATCGCCGACGAGATCGGCGTCACGAAGGCCGCCGTGTACCACCAGTACAAGACGAAGGACGAGATCGTCCGCGCCGTCGCCGGCGCCGAGTTCGACCGCCTCGAATCGGTGCTCGATCTGGCCGAGTCCGAGGCGGACGCCGACCGGGCCCGGGAACTAGCGCTGAGCATGATCATCGACCTGGCCGTCGAGCGCCGCCGTGAGAACAGCACGATCCTCACCGACCCGCTCGTGGGCCGGCTGTTGGCGCGGGATCAGCGACCGGCGAAGGTCCTCGACCGCCTCAACCGACTGCTCATGGGTCCCGACGCCGAGCCCGACTCAGAAATCGCGACGGTCATGCTGACCGCGGCGATCAGCGGCGCCGTGATCCACCCGTTGATGATCCGCCGTGACGACGAGACCCTGCGCACGCAGCTGCGGACCCTGGCGGAGCGCTTTCTCGGGATCGCCTGATCGAAGCGGTTCTCCCGTGTCCGCTGGCGAGGCCCCTTCGAACGGTCGGAACGGCGGGGTTTCTGGCTGGCACGTCCCCTGGGTCAAGGTGCTCCTGCTCGTTCTGGCGTGGGCCTGCCTGACCGGGATCCTGATCGGTGTCGGTGAATGGGTCACGCATACGTCTCCGGTCAACGCATTCGACCGCCATGTGACTTCGATTGTCGTGGCGCACCGGATACCGGCACTCGACTCGGCGATGAAGGTCGTGACGTGGCTGGGCTCGTGGGTTGCGCTCGTAGCGACCGCGATCCTGCTGGTTGTCCTGGTCTTGCTTCGCCGCCTGGCGCTAGCCACGCTGTTTGTCGCAGCCGTTGCTTGGGCTGGTGAGTCCGGCGGCGTGGCTCTGGCCAAACAAATCGTCCAACGATCTCGCCCGCCCGCAGAGATCCGGCTCGTCTCGGCGCACGGTTGGTCGTGGCCGTCGGGCCACACGGCCGTAGCCATCGTCATTTTCACGACTTTGGCCCTGGTCGTCACCGGCACCGTTTCGGGCGCGGCGCCCCGAGCCTTCGTGTGGGTACTCGCCGCGCTCGCAGTCGGTGCGGTGGCCTTCTCACGGATCGAGTTGGGGGTGCATTGGACGACCGACGTCATTGCCAGCACGCTCTTCGTCGTCGTATGGCTCATCGTTCTCTGGAACGTGTCCAAGTCCGAGATCCATCCCGCTCGCTTGGGCACGCAGGAAACGGGTGGCGGCGTGGAATGAGTCCCGACTTGGTCACCCGGAGTCATTCAACCGAAGACGCCTCTTCGGGGCTCGCGTAGAACGGCGATGTCAGGTCAGGCTTGGTTGGTCGACGAGACCTCCGACGGATTCGGGTACGCCGCCATCATGTAAGCGTTGTCGAACGCCGTCTCTTGCAGAGTCACCGCGTCCCACTGCAGGTGCGGCGTCGTAAAAGGGTTGCCGGCGAAGACGTGCAGGGCGGCGTTGTTGTTGCGCAGCGGGTTCTCGATGCTGTGCACGACGTTGGTCCCCATGATCACTACCTCGCCTTCGGCGTACTCCTTGCCGCTTGCCTTCTCGAGACCATGGTCGGTGCGGCGCCAGAAGGTGTTGTGCTCCTTCCCTCCGTAGAAGGCGCACGCGCTCCACGAGCCGTGGTCGTGGGGATAGAGCGTGAAGCCCGGTTCGTTGACGACCTGCAGGATCGTGAGATCGTCTGCGACGTGCACCACAATGCTCTGTTGACGCGGCGCCGGCAGGGCCTCCATCATCTCGGCCGGGCGAGAGACGGCGCGCTGAAGGACCTCACGCAGTGCTGCCTGCGGCTTGTCCTCGCCGAGGGCGGCGCGGCAGTCGATGACCAACTGGTCCAGGTCTGCCTTCATGACTGGTTCGCCCCCGCGTTCGTGAGCTGGGCGACGATGCTGCCGCCATCGAGCCAGACGTTCTCGCGGCTGATCAGATCGTCGCGGAACTCCCACACGTGGAGGATGCGGAACGTGATGCGCTTGCCGTGGCCGGGCACGCCCAGGAACTCGCCCTCGACGGTCCCCGTGGCGTCGTGCTCGAGCACGCAGAAGTCCTCGCCGTAGTAACGGCGTGTCGGCGCCATCTCCTCGGTGGAGATGTTCTGGGTCAGGAACTCGTAGAACCCTTGCGCGGCTTCCTTGCCCTTCATCGGGCCCGTGGGCGAGCCCACCACGTCATGCTCCACGTCGTCGGTGTACAAGGCCACCGCACCTGCTGTGTCGCCGGCCATCTCGGCATTGATATGAGCCTCGATCAGCTCGTCCATCTGTCCCGCCTTCATCATTGACTCCCATCTCTCGTTGTGCGCTGCTATGATCGTAATAAGATGACTCTCTCACGTCAAGAAGATTCTCTCACTTCGGGACGGGCGAACCAGCGGGCCCGGACGCGCGCCGCTCTCGTGGACGCCGCCGTCACCCTGCTCCGCGACGGGCACCCGCCGTCGATGCCCGAAGCGGCGGAGCGCGCGCTGGTCTCGGTCGCAACCGCCTATCGCTACTTCCGCACGGCGGAAGAGCTTTGGGAAGACGCCGCCATCTTCACGGCCACGGTGATCGTCGACTCCGACGAGATCGGAGCCGCCATCGAGGCGGCCGGTGACGACGTCGAGGCTCGGGTGGAGGTGGTCATCCGCTTGATCGGCTGGGGATTCATCGACCACGAGGTGCTGATCCGCCAGGTGATGAAGACAAGTCTCGACCGGTGGTTTGCCCAGCAGGGCACCGACAGGGAGGCGCGGCCTGTGCGCCCGGGTCAGCGCAACAAGTGGAACGCGCTCGCCCTCCAACCGTTACGCGACGAGCTCGAGGACTACCAGGTGGACGCGCTGGTGGAGGCCCTCGGCTTCGTCGTCGGTGCAGAGGCCGTCATTACGTTGCTCGACGCGCTCCAGCTCTCACCGGAGGCGGCCAAGGAGCGTCAGTTGACGACCGCAATGTGGATCCTGCGCGGAGGCCTGGCCGAGTTCGCCCCGGCGGAGAAGTCCGAGCCCAAGAAGAAGCCTCGGCGTCCTCCTATGTCCTGACTCTCGTTGCCAGCGTCCAGCGTCAGACGAAGGACGAGGGCGGCTGCCCTCAGCGACCTTCGCCTGGTCCGCCTAGCTGATGTGCACGCCCGAGATCGCCCGCGAAATGACCAGCCGCTGAATCTCGGAGGTCCCCTCGAAGATCGTGTAGATCTTCGAGTCGCGGTGCCACTGCTCGACCGGGTTCTCCCGGACGTAGCCGTAGCCACCGAGGATCTGGATCGCCTGGTCGGTCACCCACACGGCGTTCTCGCCGGCGTAGAGCTTCGACATCGAGCCCTCGCCGTTCTCGAACTTCTTGCCCGTCGAGGCCATCCAGGCGGCCCGGTGGACCAACAAACGAGCGGCGTCGGTGTGCATCTTCATGTCGGCCAGCTTGAACGCGATCGCCTCGTTCTCGATGATCGCCTTGCCGAACTGCTTGCGCTCCTTGGCGTAGTCGAGGGAGAACTCGTAGGCCGCCCGGGCGATCCCGACGGCCTGCGCTCCCACGATCGGACGGGACGCCTCGAAGGTGGCCATCGCCGCCTGCGTCGACGTCTTCTTGCCCTCCTTGGCCCGGGCGATGCGCTCGTCGAGCTTCTCCTTGCCACCCAGCAAACAGCGCCCCGGCACCCGGCAGTCGTCGAGGATGACCTCGGCGGTGTGCGAGGCGCGGATGCCCATCTTCTTGAACTTCTGGCCCTGGCTGATCCCCGGCGTGCCCTCGGGCACCACGAAGGACGCCTGTCCCCGCGAGCCGAGCGTCGGGTCGACCGACAGCACGAGCACGTGCGTGTTGGCGATGCCGCCGTTGGTGATCCACGTCTTGGTGCCGTTGAGCACCCACTCGTCCTTCGCCTCGTCGTAGACGGCGCGCGACTTCAGCGACGAGACGTCGGAGCCGGCGTCGGGCTCGGACACGCCGAACGCCGCCAGCTTGATGTCTTCGGGCGTCCCGAAACACTGCGGGATCCACTCGCCGATCTGCTCGGGCGTGCCGTTGGCGAAGATGCCGGCCACCGCGAGCGTGGAGCCGAAGATCGCCAGTGCGATGCCGGCGTCACCCCAGCTCATCTCCTCGTTCACGAGGCACATCAAGAGCCCCGTCGGGTCGGAGAACGCCTGCGCGATGAAGTCGAAGGAGTACAGCCCGATCTTGGCCGCCTCCTCGATGATGGGCCACGGCGTCTCCTCACGCTCGTCCCATTCACGGCCGGCGGGGCGCACCGTGTTCTCGGCGAACTCGTGCACCCACTTGGTGATCTGGATCTGATCCTCGTTCAGGTCGAGCGAGAAGTCGGACATCGTGCGGCCTCCTTGTCGGATCCGGCCCTCGTGCCGGTCCTGTCGGCGGTGGAGGAGCCTCGGTGCAACGGAACGGGTGCCTCTCGCACCGACCCGTCGCCCCCGTGCTCCTCGGTTACTCAACAGTAACCTACCAGCCGGTCACGGTCTACGCACCCCGCTTCCCAGCTCCTGACCTGGGGCGTTGCATTCACGCCCGCCGCCGCTAGCGCCTGATTGCGGTCCCCGCCGCCGTGTCCTCGACGGTCCAGCCGAGCGCCACCAGCTCGTCGCGCAAGGCGTCGGCCCGGGCGAAGTCCTTGTTCTTCCGCGCCTCGTCGCGCTCGGCCACGAGCTTGGCTGATGCCTCGTCCACCTCGGCCGCGCCGCCCCGTACCGCCAGACCCAACGCGGCGGCCAACACCGCCGCCGTCCGGGCCAAGCGCAGCCCGCGCGCTTCGTCCTCCGCGTCGGCCGCCGAGTTCGCCGCACTGACCAGTTCGAAGATGCCCGCCAGCGCGCCGGGCGTGTCCATGTCGTCGTCCATGCGCGCCTGGAACGTGGCCAGCGCGGCCTCGTCGATGTCGATCGCGTCGCCCTCCCCCAGCACGACGTAGCCGTGGTCGCTCTGCTCGAGCAGGTCGGGCAGCGCGAACCGCCGGGCCAGCCCGTCGAGGCGCTCGAGCGCCTTCTCGGCGTCCGCCAGCGTGTCGGGCGTGACCTCGATCGGCGAGCGGTAGTACGCCCGCAACACGAGGATGCGATAGGCGCGGCCGTCGACGCGGCTCAGCAGGTCCGTCAGCGACGTGAAGTTGCCGAGAGACTTGGACATCTTGGTCCCCTCGACCTCCACCCAGCCGTTGTGCATCCAGTGCTGGGCGAATGGCCGGTCCTCGGCGACGGCCTGCGCCCGTTCGTTCTCGTGGTGCGGGAAGGCCAGGTCTTGGCCGCCGCCGTGCAGGTCGAACCCGTCGCCGAGCAGATCGAGCGACATCACCACGCACTCGGTGTGCCAGCCTGGCCGGCCCGCACCCCAAGGCGCCTCCCACGACGGCTCCCCCTCCTTGGCCTTCTTCCAGAGGGCGAAGTCGAGCGGCGACCGCTTCTCCTCGTTCTCCTCTACCCGGGCACCCGCCCGCAGCGAGTCGAGGCTCTGCCGCGCCAGTAGTCCGTACGCAGGGACCTTCTCGACGTTGAGGTACACGCCGTCAGACGTCTCGTAGGCCACTTTGCGCCGCAGGAGATCGCGGATGAGCTCCACCATGTCGTCGATGTACGCCGTGGCGTGAGGGATGTCGTCGGGGCGCAGGGCGCCGAGGCCGTCCATAGCCTCCCACCAGCGCGCCTCGAACTCGGTCGCCACCTCGGGCTCCGTGCGGCCTTGTTCGTTCGCCCGCTTGATGATGTTGTCGTCCACGTCCGTGATGTTCGAGACGAAGTGCACGTCCAAGCCGCCGAAGAGGAGGTAGCGCCGAAGGATGTCGAAGACGAGGTTCATGCGGCCGTGCCCGATGTGGGGGAGGTCGTAGACGGTGGGGCCGCAGACGTACATGGACACCTCGCCCTCGGTGCGCAGGCCGAGGGGCCGCACCGTGCCGGTTGCGGTGTCGTGAAGGCGCAGCACCCGGGTACGGTAACTCGATCATGTCCACGCCCTTGACCAGCCCGCCCGGCGTCCCCGAGAAGCCCTCACTCGACGGCCTCGAGGACCGTTGGGCCGCCACCTGGGAGCACGACGGGACGTACCGCTTCGACCCTTCGGCCACTCGGGCCGAGGTCTTCTCCATCGACACGCCGCCGCCAACGGTGTCGGGGTCGCTCCACATGGGATCGGTCTTCGGCTACGTCCAGACCGACGCCATCGCCCGCTATCGGCGCATGCGGGGCTGGAAGCTCTATTACCCCATGGGCTGGGACGACAACGGCCTCCCCACCGAGCGCCGGGTCCAGACGTACTTCGGGGTCAGTTGCGACCCGTCGCTCCCCTACGACCCGGACTTCACGCTCCCCGACGAGCCCGGCAAGGACGACATCCCGGTCAGCCGGCCCAACTTCATCGAGCTGTGTGAGCGGCTGACCGCCGAGGACGAGCAGGCCTTCGAAGAGCTGTGGCGGCGCGTCGGGCTGTCGGTCGACTGGCAGCGGACCTACGCCACGATCGGCGACCGCGCCCGGCGCACCAGCCAACGCATGTTCCTGCACAACCTGGCCCGCGGCGAGGCCTACTCCTCCGAGGCGCCGACCATGTGGGACGTCGACTACCAGACGGCCGTCGCCCAGGCCGAGATGGAGGACAAGGAGCTCCCCGGCGCCTACCACCGCCTGCGCTTCGACGACATCGAGATCGAGACGACGCGCCCCGAGCTCGTGCCCGCCTGCGTCGCCCTGGTCGCGCACCCCGACGACGCGCGCTACGCCGGTCGCTTCGGCACGAGGGTGCGCACCCCGCTCTTCGGCGTCGAGGTGCCGGTGCTCGCCCACCGCCTGGCCGAGCCCGACAAGGGGACCGGCATAGCCATGATCTGCACGTTCGGCGACATCACCGACGTGACCTGGTGGCGCGAGCTGGACCTGCCGACGCGCTCGATCATCCTGCGCAACGGTCGCATCGCCGACAACCCGCCTCCCGGCGTGCCCGACGGCGACGCCTGGCGCGCCATTGCGGGACGCACGGTGAAGCAGGCCCAAAAGGCCATCGTCGAGATGCTCGCAGCCTCCGGGGACATGATCGGCGACCCCCGCCCCATCACCCACGCCGTGAAGTTCTACGAGCGGGGCGACCGTCCCCTCGAGATCGTGTCGAGCCGGCAATGGTTCATTCGCAACGGTGGCCGCGACGAGACGCTGCGGCACCTCATGCTCGAGCGCGCCAACGAGCTCGACTGGCACCCTCCCTACATGAAGGTCCGCTACGACGACTGGGTGAACGGGCTCAACGGCGACTGGCTGGTCAGTCGTCAGCGCTTCTTCGGCGTGCCGATCCCGATCTGGTACCGGCTCGGCCCCGACGGCGAGCTCGACTACGACAACCCGCTCGTCCCCGACGTTGTGCGTCTGCCGGTCGACCCGACGACCGACGCGCCGGAAGGGTTCAGCGAGGACCAACGGGGCAAGCCCGGCGGCTTCGTCGGCGACCCCGACATCATGGACACCTGGGCCACCTCCTCGGTCACGCCCCAGATCGTGTGTGGCTGGGACGACGACCCCGTGCTGTTCGCCGCCACATTCCCCATGGACCTGCGTCCCCAGGGGCCCGAGATCATCCGCACCTGGCTGTTCGCCACGATGCTGCGCTCCCACTTCGAGCACGACGTGGTCCCCTGGCGGCACACCACCATCAACGGGTGGATCCTCGATCCCAACCGCAAGAAGATGTCCAAGTCCAAGGGCAACGTCGTCACCCCCATGTCGATGCTCGAGCAATACGGCTCTGACGCCGTGCGCTACTGGGCCTGTAACGGACGCCCAGGGACCGACACCGCACTCGACGAAGGCGTGATGAAGATCGGCCGGCGGCTGGCCATCAAGATCCTCAACGCGTCGAAGTTTGCGCTGGGCCGCCTGGGCGACGGGCCGGTGCCAAGGATCGACGCGGTGCACGAGGCCCTCGACGTGGCGCTGCTCGCGGAACTAGCAAAGCTCATCGAAGGCGCCACCCTGGCGCACGAGGGTTTCGACTATGCGCGGGCGCTCGAGCTGACCGAGGGCTTCTTCTGGTCCTTCTGCGACGACTACGTCGAGTTGGTGAAGACGCGCGCCTACGGCGAGCGCACCCCGCACGGCGCCGACTCGGCGCGTGCCACGTTGGCCCTCGCGCTCTCCGCGCTCCTTCGGCTCTTTGCGCCGTTCCTCCCCTTCGTGACGGAGGAGGTGTGGAGCTGGTGGCAGGGCGGCTCGGTGCACACCGCCACGTGGCCGACCGTCCCCGAGGTGGGCCCGCACGCCGGGGCCGATCCGGGCGTGCTCGACGTCGCCGCCCAGGTGCTCGGCGCCGTCCGACGCGAAAAGACGACGCAGAAGCGCTCCATGCGCGCCCGCGTGGCCACGCTCACGGTCACAGCAAACCGGCTCACGTTGCGCGACATCGAGGCGGCCCGGGAGGACATCATCGACGCCGGCGGCGTGGACGACTTCGTGACGCAGGAAGACGAGGAGACTGAGACTCTCCGCGTCGAGGTGGTGTTGGCCGAGGACTAGGAGGCCGCGCCGGTGGTCTCGGTCCCGAGATACGCCTCGACCACCTCGTTGTGGATGTCGGCCGGTGCTCCCTGTTTGACCAGCTCGCCGTTGACCATGATCGCTGCATCGTCCGCGATCGCGAGCGCCGTCTGCACGAACTGCTCCACCATGATGATGGTCAGGCCCTCCGCGGCGACGAGTTGGCCCACCACCTCGTAGAGCTGGTCGACGATGATCGGGGCCAGGCCCATGGAGAGCTCGTCGAGCAACAGGATCTCGGGATCCGTAGTCAGCGCGCGGGCCATCGAGAGCATCCGCTGCTCGCCGCCCGACAACGTGCCCGCCAGCTGCTTGCGTCGGTCGGCCAACGCAGGGAAGCGTGCGAACGCCTGCTCCTCCACCTGCGAGGTCCGAAGGCCGGCCCGGCGGAACGTGTACATGAGCAGGTTCTCCGAGACCGTCAGGTTGGGAAAGATCGACCGGCCCTCCGGGATCATGCACACGCCCGAGCGCGCCAGGCGTTCGGTGGCATTCCGTCCCAGCGGATGGCCGCCTATCTCCACCGTGCCGGCGGTCAACGGAATCTGCCCCGAGATCGCACCGAGCAGCGTCGTCTTGCCGGCGCCGTTCGGGCCGAGGAGGGCCAAGGCCGACCCGGCGCGCACCGAGAGCGAGATCCCGTGCAGGACTTCGATGCGGCCGTACCCGGCTCGCACGTCGACGGCGGAGAGAGCCAGCGGCGTAGTCGAATCCGCGCCGTTGGATTCGGCCCCGTCGGCCGCCACACGAGGTGCCGTCCGGGCCGCTGGCGGAGCCGAGTCCGTCTCCCCGCCGAGATAGGCCTCCTGCACGACGGGGTTGGCCTGCACCGTGCCGGGATCACCACGCGCGATCACCAAGCCGTTGTCGAGCACGTCCACCCGGGCGCAGATCTCCATAACCAACGACATGTCGTGCTCGACCAGCAGGACGCCCATTCCTTCGGACGCCAACTGCCGGAGCACTTCACCGAGCCCATGCGTCTCCTCGGCGTTGAGACCAGAGCTCGGCTCGTCGAGGAGGAGGACCGAGGGGGAGGTGGCGAGGGCGCGTGCCATCTCGACCAAGCGCGCCAGCCCCGTCGGGAGGGAGTCCGTCGGCTCGTCGGCCACATGACTGATCCCCAACCGCGCCAGTTGGTACTCCGCCTCCTCGGCCGGAGTCCGGCCCGCGGCCAGCTTGTGCTGTTGTACCTCGGCGGCCATCTGCACGTTCTCGCGAGCTGACAGCGTCCCGAACAGCTCGAGGCGTTGGAAGGTGCGCCCCAAGCCGAGGCGTGATCGTGCGTGGGGCTTGAACCCGGTGACGTCGTGTTGGCCCAGGAGGACGCGTCCCCGGGTGGGGCGCTGGAGACCCGTGATGACGTTGAACAGCGTCGTCTTGCCGGCGCCGTTCGGTCCGATGAGCCCGTGCACCTCTCCCGCCGACACGTCGAGTTCGACGGCATCGAGGGCCTGGAGGCCTCCGAAACGGACCGAGACGTCCACGACCGACAGGGCGGACGGTGCGGACTGCTCTTCGTCAGCCAACGGAGCCCACCTTCGGGGGATACAACCCGCCGGGAATTTGTGAGGGGGGACTGCCGGCGACGCCACCGCCGGCGGCGGCCCGGGCGCGGCGAGCGTCCCTCCATTCGCCGAGACGTGAGTAGAGCAGGCCGACGCCGTAGGGATTGCGCCCCACCGCGATGATGCCCACGCCGAAGAGGATGTAGGTGAAACCGGAAACCGACGGGATGTGCGTGGCGATGAGCGGCAGGAGGGCGACCCCGATGCCCGCCTGCACCGCGCCGCTGAGGATCGTGATGCCGGCGAGGGCCACGGCCACAAAGAGCACCAGGCTGTTCACGAAGCCAAACTGCGAATAGGAGACCGTGCGGGACATCCCGCCGTAGAAGGCGCCCGAAAGACCGGCCATGCCGCCGGCGATGACGAAGACCGCGAACTTGGTCCGGGTGATGTTCATGCCCACCGTGGCGCACGCGGCCTGACTGTCGCTCATCGCGACGAGGCGCCGGCCAAACGGGCCGCGGCGCAGTGCGCCGACGCCGATGATGCAGAGCGCGAAGACGACGGCGATGAGCACCATGAACGCACGGTCGGTAGTGAAGCGCATGCCGAAGATGTCGGGGCGACCGACGTTCATCGAGCCGCTCGGGAGGATGGACGGGTTGGTGAAGAAGAGCTGGTCCATCAAGACGGCGAACGCCAGCGTCGCGAGCGCCATGTAGAGCGCCCGCAGGCGGAGCGCGGGCAGGGCGAGGATCCCGCCGGCCACGGCGCAAAGCCCGATGGCGGCCAGGACACCAAGAACGGAATTGCCTCCGTCGATCTTGGTCATGGCCCACGCGCCCAGGCCCATGAAGGTGAACTGGCACAACCAGATCTGGCCGCCGTACCCCGACAGCAAGACGAGCGACAGCGCCCCCAGCCCGATGGTCAGGGCCAGCCCGAGGGTGTACAGGTTGTTGCCGGTGACGAACGTGCCGACGAGCACGGTCCCCAGGACCAGCGCGAGGGCGCCCACGAGGGTCGAGCGGAGGCTGGCCGGCTTTGGTGGGCGCAGCCGCACGACGCGACCGACCGCGAGTTTCGACTGGGGGAGCAGGAGGAGGGCGATGATCAGCAGCCCCATCGGCAGCACGGCCGTGACGTCGTTGAGGTAGCTCGCCGGGACGTACCCGACGGCCAGAGACTCGGAGACGCCGAGGATCATCGCACCGACGTAGGTCAGCGGCAGGCTGCTCAGGCGCCCAACAATGGCCGCGGCGTAGCCGAAGATGACGACCTCGGAGAGGATGGCGATGCTCATGCCCGATCCGGGAGCCAGGAGGATCCCGGCGAGCCCGGCCAGCATGAAGCCGACGATCCAGGCGAAGCCCGCGATGCGACTCGTGCGCGCGCCGGTGAGCGAGGCGAGGCTCGGATCGTCCACCACCGCCCGCATGGAGACGCCCATGCGCGTCAACTTGAAGAGCGCCCACAGGGCGATGGCCACTGCCACCGCGCATCCGAACGTGATCAGCTGTTCGTAGCTGAGGTTGACGCCGAAGACCCCGACCTGGTCGCCCTCGAACCAATCGGGCAGGTTGCGGGTGATGGTCTGGTCCCAGACGGTCGAGACGAGCCCGTACAGCACCAGGAAGAGGCCGAGCGTCACCACGATCATCGTGCTGAGAGCCGCGCCGTAGAGCGGGCGCATGAGGACACGCTCGACCGCCAGGGCAGCCAGCGGGGCGATGACGAGCAGGACGAGCACGAGCGACAGCACGGGGTTCCACCCCCAGCCCTGCCAGAACTGCCAATACAGGTAGGCCATCACCATGCCCACCGCGCCGTGGGCGAAGTTGAAGACCCCCGTCGACTTGTACGTGACGACGAGTCCGCTCGCGGTGACCGCGTAGATGGACCCGGTGACCACCCCGGCCACCACGAAGCTGATGAACTCGTTCACGACCGCTGCACGTCCCTCATTGCAGCACGAAGACGGGAAAAGTGCCTCGGCCTAGCGCGAAACGCCCTTGTAGCTGCTCGGATAGAAGCCGCCGGGGTTGCAGACGAAGCCCGACTTGGGGTCCGGCGCGATGCGCTTCCAGGTCCCGTTCTCGTACTGGATCACGATCCAGCACCCACCGGGGATCTTCTGGGCGGGATTCTGGTTCGAGATCAAGCCTTGGGCGTTGAAGGTGGTGACCTTGTTCAGCTGCGCATCGAGGCTCGCCCTGGTCGGGTTCGTCCCGGCGCCCTTGAGCGCCTGGACGAAGAGCTCGGCGCTGATCCAGCCGTACAGCGTGTAGAGGTCGAGCTGGGTCTGCGGGTCGACCTTCTTGGCCCACTTGTCGAAGGTGTCCACGGCCGGGATGAGCTTGCCGTCCTGGCCCATGTACATCGCCGTGACGGTGGTGACGAGCGTCCCGTTGCCGGCCGAGCCCGGCTTGAACCCCTCCTCGTAGGCGTTGCTTCCGGAGACCAACAGCGCGTTGAGGCCCTCCTGCGCATTCTCCTGGGCCATGGTGGAGATGTAGGCGCCCTGTTGCGTGGGCTCGAAGAGCAGCTTCACGCCGGCGTTCTTCATCTTGATCATGTCAGGCAGGAACGACGTCTCGGTGAAGCTGGCGTCACGGTCGTAGACCCAGTTGTAACCGAGGCTGTTGGTCAGGGTGTGGAAGGTGTGCTCGGCCGTGATCGCCGTGGCGGCCGAGTTCGAGCCAATGACGCCGACTGCCTTGACGTCGGCGGGGTACTTGCTCTTGAGCCACTTGAACGGTCCGGTGGCCTCACCGCCGTTCACGAGCGGAATGGCGGAGTAGAGGTTGGGGTCCGTATAGAGACTCGGGCTCAGCACCTGGGCGATGTCGGGCACCTTGGAGGTGTCGATCGCGGTTTGCTCCGCGCCGTCGAGGAGCGAGAACCCGCCGACGAAGGCGAAGTCGTTCGCCGCGATGTTCTGGGCGTCGTTGGTGACCGTGCCCGAGGAGAAGGCGCTGTCCATCCCGTTGAGGATCAACTTGCGCCCGTTGACCCCACCCTCGCTGTTGATCATGGCGAAGTACGCCTCGGTGCCCACCTTGGCGCCTTCGAACAAGCCGGCGATGGGCGCGGAGATGTCGCTGATGGAGCCGACGGTGATGGAGTTCGATGTCACACCCGGCGTGGAGGTCGCGGTGGCGGCCGCGCCGGCGGAGCCGGCACTGAGGAGCAGCACGCCAGCCCCGACAGTCAGCGCGAGGCCGGTGGCGAGCAGGCCACGGCCCCTCGACTTGAGCGTCCGTGCGACCCCTGCGGATCGATTGGCCCCGGTCACGTTCCTGGGGCCGCGCCCGTCCGCGTCGTTCTTGGTGTACCCCACTGCCACCCCTTCTCCTCATGGTCTCCGTCGGGCGCCGACCGCCCGATCTGACGCCAAGTCAGATTCCGGGTTGGGACTCTATGTCAGAAGTATTTCGATTGGCGGTCACGTCCATTGCGGACGTGCCTCGCTCCGCCCGCGCCACCCGGGCGCCCTCGAGGAAATCGCCGACGGAAGACGTGCTGGCTTGGGTGCGGAGCGAGGCCAGCACGTCGAATGCGTGCTGGGCCAGGGGCAACTCCGCGTAGGCCACCGGCGAGCGGGACACCGCACGCAGGCGTTCGACGAACCGCCGCGCCGTCTCGACCGGGACCAGGGTGTCGTTTGTGCCCTGAAGCACATAGAAGGGAGGTGCGTCCGGCTGGACGCGATACGTCGGCGAGGCGTTGCGGAACACCTCGGGGTGATCGGCCTCCTTGACCTTCATCACGGTCTTCTCCAGCATCTCGACGAGGCCCGGCCCGAAGACGGCTGAGCCCTCCGGGTCCGACGTCAGGTCCATCACGCCGTAGAAGGGCACGCAGGCCTGTACCGACGTGTCGGCGTCCTCGAAGCCGGGCTGGAAGGCCGGGTCGCCGGCCGTGAGCGCGGCCAGTGCGCACAGGTGCCCGCCCGCCGATCCCCCGCTGATCGCGACGAACTCCGGGTCGCCGCCGTACTCGCCGACGTGCTCCTTGACCCAGGCGAGCGCGCGCTTCACGTCGACGATGTGGTCGGGCCAGGTCGCCTTGGGGCTCAGCCGGTAGTTGATGGCGACGCAGACCCAGCCACGCGCCACGAGCTCGAACATCATCGGCTTGCCTTGCTCGCGCTTGTCGCCGATGACCCACCCGCCGCCGTGGACGTAGACCATCACCGGCGCGCGCCCGGGCGGGGCGAGCCGCGACCGGTAGACGTTGAGGCGGTGACGGCGCTGGCCGTCCCCCCAGTAGTCGAGGTTGCGGGTCGCGCGGATGGCCCGCGAGCCCACGGGGATCCCGCGGCTGACGCGCCACCAGCGACCCCACGTCGGCTCCGTCCGTTCCGTCGGGACGGGAAAGGCGTCGCTCCGGACCTCGGCGAGAGCGGCCGTGGTGACGTCGGTGGCGCGGAGACCGGTCACGCCGAGCCCCAGCAGGCCGACCCAGCCGGCGACGGCCAGCGCGAGACCGAGCCAGCCCGCCCAGCCGTCGAGGGCACCGAAGGCCACGAAGAGGGCGGTCGCCACCATCTGCAGGACGATGGTCTGGAGGGCCAGCTCGTTCGGGAGCCAGGCCAGGACGAAGCTGGCGATGGTCAGCGGCTCGCGCCGGAACGGCCGGTAGGCGAGGGCCACCGCGACGGCTCCGAAGATGGTGACGGCCAAGAAGGCGTACGGCACGTCCCCATCATCGCCTGAACGGGACCGGTCGCGCCGGTCCTGGTCGGAGGCCATTCCCAGTTGCCCGGCCACCGAGTTAATGCGAGGTTATGCGGGAGGGGGAGTGACCAAGGAGCGTCGATGACACCCGAACGGCTGAGCGGGCTGGATGCCAGCTTCCTCTACATGGAGACGCCCACGCTGCACATGCACGTGGCGATGGCGGCCGTCTTCGACCCGTCCACGGTGCCGGGCGGCTACTCCTTCCGGCGGGTCCGCCAGCTCATAAAGGACCGGATCCCGCTGGCGCCGGTCTTCCAACGGCGCCTCGTCGAGGTGCCCCTGCGGCTCGGCTTCCCCGTGTGGGTCGACGACCCCGAGTTCGACATCGACAACCATCTGCGCCGGGCGGCGCTCCCGGCGCCGGGAGGCCTGCGTGAGCTCGGCGACTTCGCCGCCGACGTGATCAGCCGCCAGCTCCACCGCGACCGGCCGCTGTGGGAGATGTGGATCGTCGAGGGCGTGGAGGACGGCAAGATCGCGTTGGTCACGAAAATGCACCACAGCACGATCGACGGCGTCTCGGGTGCGGAGCTCCTCGGTGTCCTCTTCGACCTGGAGCCCAATCCGCCGGACGCCGCGCCGTCGACCGCGCGCCAGCTCGACACGCACATCCCGTCGGGCTTCGAGCTGATGTCCCAGTCGCTGGTGGCCAACCTCGTCGCGCCGTTCGACATGGGCCGCATGATGCTCCGCACGACGCGCA
>DATDIE010000223.1:0-6410 GCA_036521235.1 Acidimicrobiales bacterium
CGCGGCGGCGCTCGTGGTGCTGGGACACCCCGTCGCCGCACCACGCCGGTTGAAGCGGGCGCCGGTCAGCTCCTTCGCGTGGATCGACCGCTACGAAGGCGACGCCCTCGAGGGTTCGTAGGCCAGCCCACGGCCCCACCGTGGTCAAATGGGCCATGGCACAGAACGTCCTGGGCGAAGAACTCAAGCCCTGCAACTACGACCCGCTCACCGGCTTCTACCGCGACGGATGCTGCAACACCGGCGCCGAGGACGTGGGCGTGCACACGGTCTGCACCAAGGTGACGGCGGAGTTCCTCACCTTTTCGGCGTCGGTCGGGAACGACCTGTCGACCCCGCACCCCGAGTTCGGCTTTGCCGGGCTCCAGCCGGGCGACCAGTGGTGCCTGTGTGCGCCGCGCTGGCAGGAAGCGCTCGAGGCCGGGGTGGCCCCGCCGGTGGTCCTGGCGGCGACGCACGCCGCCACGCTCGAGTGGGTGCAGCTGAGCGATCTGACGGCCCACGCGCTCGGGGGGTCCGCGACGTCATAGTGTCATCGCCCTGAGCGCGGGAGGTCGCAACGTGGGAGACAAGGTCGTCAGCGTGGAGCGGATCATCGAGGCGCCGGCCTCCGCGGTATTCGCCATCGTGGCCGACGCCTCGCGTCACCCCGAGATCGACGGGTCGGGCTCGGTCAAGCACCTGAAGCCCGGCCAGCCACAGGACCTGACGCTCGGCTCGACGTTCGGCATGTCCATGAAGCTGGGCGTGCCGTACTCGATGTCGAACAAGGTGATCGAGTACGAGCCGGACAAGCGGATCGCGTGGCAGACCACGCTGTCGGGTCCGCTCGGACGCTTCATCGGCGGGCGCATCTGGCGTTACGAGCTCGAACCCGCCGGCGACGGCACGCTCGTGCGTGAGACGTGGGACATCACCCAGGACAAGCAACGGTTCATGCTCGCGGCGGGGCCGGTGGGCAAGCAGACGGCGCAGGCCATGACCAAGACGCTCGGGCGACTGGCGGAGCTGACCGAGCCCACGTCCGCATGACGTCGGGGCGAGGGGGCGACCGGCGGTGACTGACGCCATCGACGCCAACTGGGAGCAACGGATCCTGCCGGCGCTCTCGGAGTACACCACGATCCCGTGCCTCTCCCCCGCGTTCGACCCGGACTGGGCCGAGCGCGGCGCGATCGCCGCAGCGGCCGAGCTGTTGCGCGACTGGGTGCGCGCCGAGGACGGCGCGCTCAATGCCGAGATCGTGCAGCTCCCCGGGCGCACCCCGGTGCTGCTCGTCGACAACGGGGGCGCCGGCGACCCGATCCTGATCTACGGCCACATGGACAAGCAGCCGCCACTCGGCCAGTGGCGTGAGGGGCTCGGTCCGTACGAGCCGGTGCGCCAGGGCGACCTGCTCTACGGGCGGGGCACGGCGGACGACGGCTACTCGACGTTCGCCGCCGTGACGGGGCTGGCGGCAGCGGGCGGTGGGCACGGCCGGGTCCTCATCCTCATCGAGGCGAGCGAGGAGAGCGGCAGCCCCGACCTGGCGGCGTACCTCGAACATCTGGCGCCGCGCATCGGGACGCCGCGCCTCGTCCTGTGCCTCGACTCGGGCGGGCTCAGCTACGACCGCCTGTGGCTCACGACGTCGTTGCGCGGGATGCTCATCGTGACGGTCACCGTCGACGTGCTGACCGAGGGCATCCACAGCGGGCAGGGCGGCGGCGTGGTGCCGTCGTCGTTCCGGATCTTGCGGCGCATCCTGTCGGGGATCGAGGACGAGGTGGACGGCCGCATCCTCCTGCCGGAGCTCGTCGGGGCGGGGATGCCCGCCGACCACCGGGCCAACCTCGAGATCTTGGCGGCAGAGTTTCCCGACAGCGGGTACCCGACGGTCGACGGGCTGCACCTGCTCGGCGCGGATCCCGTGGCGCGGCTCGCGGCGCGCACGTGGGGCGCGGCGCTCGAGGTCGTGGGCGCCGACGGGCTGCCCAAGCCGCTCGAGGCGGGCAACGTCCTGCGGCCCTCGACGACGCTCAAGTTCTCGGTGCGGCTACCGCCCGACGTCGACGCCCAGATTGCGTGCGACGCCCTGATCTCGGCGATCCGCACCGACGAGGGGGCCCACGTCACGATCGACGTCGAAGCGGCCGCCCAGGGGTGGGTGGCCCCACCGCTCGATGCCGGTATCAAGGCGACGCTCGACCGCGTATCCACGGCGCGCTTCGGGCATGCGTCGGGCGCGGTGGGCGAGGGAGGCTCGATCCCGTTCCTGGCCGACCTGCAGAAGGGGTTTCCGGGTGTGCAGTTCGTGGCGACCGGGGTGCTCGGCCCTCACTCGAACGCTCACGGCCCGAACGAGTCGCTGCACATCCCGATGGCGAAGGCCGTCACCGAGGCGGTAGCGGAGCTGTTGAAGTCGCAATAGACGTTGGTGCCGCGTGGGTGGCACGACCCGAAGGACGGAGGGAACATGGCAGAGGACGGAGCGTTGGCGGGCAAGGTGGCGCTGGTGACCGGGGGGAGCCGGGGGCTGGGCCGCGAGATGGTGCTCGCGTTCGCCGCTGCGGGCGCCGACGTGCTGATCGCCAGCCGCAAGCTCGACTCCTGCCAGGAGGTCGCGGCGGAGGTCGAGGCGATGGGACGGCGCGCGCTGCCCGTGGCGTTCCACGTCGGCCACTGGGACGAGATCGAGGGGCTCGTGGAACAGGCGTACGGCGCCTTCGGCCGGGTGGACGTGTTGGTCAACAACGCGGGCATGTCGCCGCTGTATCCCGACCTGCCGTCGGTGACCGAAGAGCTGTGGGACAAGGTGATGGGGGTGAATTTGAAGGGACCGTTCCGTCTCACCGCGCTCGTCGGCACGAGGATGGCGGACGGCCCATATGGTGGGTCCATCATCAACGTCTCGAGCACGGGGTCCATCCGGCCGGCGCCGCACATGCTGCCGTACGACGCAGCGAAGGCCGGTCTGAACGCGTTGACCGAGGGTTTCGCCAAGGCCTTCGGTCCGACGGTGCGCGTCAACTGCATCATGGCGGGGCCGTTTCTCACGGACATCTCCAAGGCGTGGAACCCCAAGATCCTCGAAGGCGGGATGCCGCACCATGCGCTCGGACGGGCCGGGGAGCCCCCCGAGATCGTGGGCGCGGCGATGTTCCTGGCCACCGACGCCTCGTCCTTCGTGACGGGTGCCGTCCTACGCGTCGACGGAGGTATCCCATGACCGACAAAGACACCGCTGACTTCTGGTTCGACCCCCTGTGCCCCTGGGCCTGGATCACCTCGCGCTGGATGCTCGAAGTGGAGAAGGTGCGCGACATCAAGACCGAGTGGCACGTGATGTCGCTGGCCATTCTCAACGCCAACCGGGACGACATCTCCGACGAGTACCGGGCGCGCGTCGCGCAGGCCAAGGGGCCGGTGCGCGTCTGCATGGCGGCAGAGGAGCTGAAGGGCCCGGAGATCCTGCTGCCGCTCTACACGGCGCTCGGCACGCGCATCCACGTCGAGGGCCGCGGCCGCGACGAGAACGAGCGGCCGAAGATCGTGCCCGAGGCGCTGGACGAGCTGGGCCTCCCTGCCGAGCTTGCAGACGCCGCCACCTCGGAGGAGTTCGACGCGGCGCTCGAGGCCTCGCACCGCGCGGGCATGGACCCGGTGGGCAACGACGTCGGCACGCCCGTCATCCACTACAACGGTCAGGCCATCTTCGGTCCGGTGGTGACGCCGGCACCCAAGGGCGAGGCCGCCGGCCGGCTCTGGGACGGGGTGCTGCTGTGCACCGGGACCGAGGGGTTCTACGAGCTCAAGCGCTCGCGAAAGCAGCGGCCGACCTTCGAATAGCCGGCCGTTACTGCGAGGCCAAGATGGCCGCCACGTCGGCGACCGGGTCGTGCACCACCGGGCCCGTCGCCCTCACTTCCGCCCGGGCGATCGTGCCGTTGAAGCGGAACGGCGCCGCGTAGTCCACGCCGACCGACGGGCCCCATTCGTAGCCACAGGTGAGGCCGGCCCCGACCTCGTTGAAGGCGACGGGGGTGAAGCGGGGCACCTCGGCCGCCCCGTCGGCCACACCATCGACGAACAGCTCGGCACTGCCGCCCGCGCCGGCGTCCTTTTCGAAGCGGAACTCGACGAGATGGCGTCCCGGCTTGAGTGCCGTGGCGCCGACGACTTCGTAGAGGTGCTGGCCGTGCAGGTTGTGCAGGTAGCGCAGCCGTCCGTCGAGCACGTGCAGCGACCATCCCCCGAGCGCGGAGCCGAGGGCTAACAGCGTCCCGTGCGGGACGACGCCCGGGGGCGTCTCGAAGTCGACCGCGATGGCGTGCGAGCGGTTGCGCACGTCGACGGCCACCCACTCGGGCACCTGCGCGCCGTCCTGGAAGTAGCGGTAGACCTCCTGATAGCGCCGGCCGTCGTGCTTGTGGCCCATGATCTCGAGGACACGGTTGTCGAGCGGCAGCACGTCGTTGCGACGCGCCTCCTCCCACCAGAGCGCGACCAGCTCGGTGACCTTCTCGGGGAACTCGGCGGCGAGGTCGGTGAACTCGGAGACGTCCTCGGCCACGTGATAGAGCTCCCACACGTCGTGGTCCCACGGCGCGTTCGAGCGCAGGCCGTCGTCGTAGAGCGGGCCCACGGGGTGGAACGTCACCGCCTTCCAGCCGTCGTGGTAGATCGCCCGCGAGCTGAGCATCTCGAAGTGCTGGGTGTGGTGGCGCCCGGGCGCGACGGCGCCGTCGTCGCCCAGGACGTAGGCGAAGCTGGTGCCGTCGAGGCGCGACTGGGCGATACCGTCGATCGCGGCCGGCGGATCGATGCCGGCGAGCTCGAGCACGGTCGGGAAGATGTCGACGGCGTGGGCGTACTGGCGCCGGACGGCGCCGGCGCCCGCGATGTCGGCGCTCCGGGGCAGCCGGACGATGCAGGGATCGGCCACGCCGCCCTCGTGCACCTCGCGCTTCCAGCGTTTGAACGGGGTGTTCCCCGCCATCGTCCAGCCCCACGGGTAGTTGTTGTGGGCGCGCGGGCCTCCGATCTCGTCGATGCGGCGGAACATCTCGCCGACGCCGGCGCCGTCGAAGTTCGAGAGCATCCCTTCGTTGATGGTGCCTTCCTTGCCGCCCTCGGAGCTGGCCCCGTTGTCCGACACCAACATCACCACGGTGTTGTCCGCGTCGCCCAGTTCGTCGATGAAGTCGAGGACGCGGCCGATCTCCTGGTCCGTGTAGGAGAGGAACGCAGCGAAGCACTCCATGAAGCGTTCCGCCAGCGCCCGCTCGCGCTCGTCGAGGCTGTCCCAGCTGGGGACCCACGGTGGCCGGGGCGTCAGCACGGTGCCCTCGGGAAGGAGACCGAGCGCGAGCTGGCGGGCGAACGTCTCGTCGCGCCAGCGGTCCCAGCCCTGCGCAAAGCGGCCTCGGTACCGCTCGATCCATTCGGTGGGCGCGTGGTGCGGCGAGTGGCAGGCGCCCGTGGCGAAGTAGAGAAAGAAAGGGAGCTCGTCGTCGACGGCGCGGAGGTCACCCAGGTACTCGATGGCGCGGTCGGCCAGGTCCTCGCTCAGGTGATAGCCCTCCTCGACGGTGCGGGGCGGGCGGACGCTGTGGTTGTCGTGGTACAGGGCCGGGACGAACTGGTGCGTCTCGCCACCGTGGAACCCGTACCAGCGGTCGAAGCCCCGACCGAGCGGCCAGGTGGCGCGCGAGCGCGCCATGTTGGTCTCCTCCTCGGGGCTCAGGTGCCACTTGCCGACGGCGTAGGTGGCGTAGCCGTTGGCCCGGAGGACCTCGGAGAGGAAGCCGTTCTCCCGCGGCGGCCGGCCCCAGTAGCCCGGAAAGCCGCTGGCGAGGTCGGCCACGCGGCCCATGCCGCTGCGGTGGTGGTTGCGCCCGGTCAGGAGGCACGCCCGGGTGGGCGAGCACAAGGCGGTGGTGTGGAAGTTGGCGAGACGGATCCCCTCGGCCGCCAGGCGGTCGACGGAGGGCGTGGTGATGTCGGAGCCGTAGCAGCCGAGCTGGGCGAAGCCGACGTCGTCGAGCACGATGAGGACGACGTTCGGTGCGCCCGGCGGTGGCGTCGGCACGGGCGGCCACCACGGCTCCGAGTCCCTCCAGTCGTTGCCGATCTTCCCCCCGAATTCGATGCTGGCCACCGTCCACCCCCGAGCGGGCCCACGTCCTCACGAGAGCCGGTTGTGACTGGCGGCCACCGTATCGTCTCCCCCGCGGGGCCCATCAGGGTCGCGGCGGCAGCATCCGGGAGGCGGCGCCGGCCCGTTCAGCGCAGCTTCAGCAGGCGGGCCATCAAGAAGAGTGGCACGTCGTTCCAGCGCTCGAAGTTCGGCGAAGGGGCGGTCGGCTTGGGCTCGCGTAGCGCCTCGACGACCAGTCCGGCGGCCGCGAAGGCGCTCATGTAGTCCT
>DATDIE010000224.1:0-4625 GCA_036521235.1 Acidimicrobiales bacterium
GAACAATTCGTCCTCAGCCGCATACGTGCCCGGCACGACCTCGCCGTCGACGGCGCGGTGTCCCATGGTGCGCGACGTCGAGAAGCCGAACGCACCGGCCCGCAACGCCTCGAGCACGATGGTCCGCATCGCCTCGATGTCCTCGTGGTTGGCCGGCTCGGTCCTGGCCCCGCGGTCGCCCATGACGTAGGCGCGCACGGCGCCGTGGGGGACCTGGGTGCCGACGTCGACCGTCCAGCGCCGGCGCTCGAGCGCGTCGAGATACTGCGGGAACGTCTCCCACTCCCACTCGATCCCCTCGGCCAGCGCGGTGCCGGGGATGTCCTCGACACCCTCCATGAGGCCGATGAGCCAGTCGTGGCGGTCGGGCGCGGCGGGTGCGAAGCCGACGCCGCAATTGCCCATGACGAGCGTGGTCACGCCGTGCCACGACGAGGGCGCCAGCTCGGGGTCCCACGTCGCCTGGCCGTCGTAGTGCGTGTGGATGTCGACCCACCCGGGCGTGACCAGCAGGCCCTCGGCGTCGATGACGCGGGCACCGCCGCCCGAGATCTGCCCCACGTCGGTGATGCGGCCGGCGTCGACCGCGACGTCCGCCACCCTCGACGCGGCGCCCGTCCCGTCGACGAGCGTCCCGCCCTTGATGATCAGGTCGTGCACGCTCCGCATCGTCTCACGCCGGACGGCGGCGCGCTCGCCGCGGCGTGGCTCCCCCTCGGAGCGCTGGGGTCAGACCTTGGCCTTGCCCAGGATGCGGTTCATCTTGGTGCCGCACACCGGGCAGGTTCCCTGGGCGGCACGGCGGCCGTTGGCGAGCTCGACTTCTTGCCCGTCGAACTCACGCTTTTCGCGGCACTTGACGCAGTACCCCTCGTAATTCGCCATGGCAACTCCTCTGTTCGGTGATGGCCTTGGACGGGGGTCGAACGTAGCGGGAGGGTTACAAAAAAGGGGGGATGGTCACACGAGCCGGGCCCGCCGGGGCGGCGGCACCCGGTAGCTTTGCCCACGTGACGGACAACGGTGCAGGTCAGGACGGTGGTTGGCGGCAACGGGGACTGGAGGCGACGGAGGGCCTCAAGGAGACCTGGGAGGGCCTGGCCGAGGCCTGTTCCGAGCTCTCGACGACCGAGTGGGCGCTGCCCACCGAGTGCCCGGGGTGGGACGTCAAGGACCAGCTGTCGCACCTCATCGGGATCGAGCGCTCGATCCTCGGCGAGGCACCACCGGAATGGGACGGCCCACTGGGCGAGCACGTGAAGAACGACTTCGCCGCCATGAACGAGCCGTGGGTCGCCGTGCGCCGGCCGCTCGAGGGGCGGGACGTGCGCGCCGAGTTCGTCGACGTCACCGCCCTGCGCCTCGCGCAACTGGGCGAACGGACCGAAGACGAGTGGGCCGTCGTCGGGTTCAGCCCAGTGGGCCAGGTCCCCTATGCGGTCTTCATGGAGGTGCGCGTCTTCGACAGCTGGGTCCACGAGCAGGACGCCCGACGCGCCCTGGACCGCCCGGGCGGTTGCGGGAATCGTGCGTCCGCCCTCTCGCTGGACCGGGTGCAGGGCGCCATGCCCTTCGTGGTCGGCAAGCAGGCCGGCTGCCCCGACACGACCGCCGTGCGGTTCGAGGTCTCGGGCCCCGGGCGCGACGCCCGAGCCTTCACCGTGCTCGTGGACGGCAAGCGGGCCCGAGAGGCGGACGGCGACGTCGCGCCCACGGTCACCCTGGCGCTGTCGGGCCTCGACTTCCTCCGACTCGGGTGCGGACGGGCCACGGCGGAACAGGTCGACGCCGCCGGCGGCGTGGCGATGGAGGGCGACGCGGCCGTCGGCCGCCGGGTGCTCGCCGCCATGAACTTCATGTTCTAGATCCGGCGACGGACGGCCGTCGGGCGAGGCCTGCGGTCGGCCACTCGGCGGCACCGGTAGAGTTGTCGGCTCGTGATGCGTGCGACCACCGAGTCCATAGAGGGAAACCTCGTCCGCCTGAGCGTCGAGATCGACGAGCCCGAGTTCGATCGAGCCATGGGCGACGTCGTTCGCACGTTGGCGAACCAGGTGCGCGTACCGGGGTTCCGTCCCGGCAAAGTGCCCCGCAAGGTTCTCGAGGCGCGCATGGGCGGCGCCGGCGCGTTGCGCGCCGAGGCGCTGCGCGAAGCGTTGCCCGACTTCTACGCGCGCGCCGTGGTCGACACCGAGCTCGACCCGATCGCGCAGCCCGAGATCGACATCACCGGCGGCGAGGACAGCGGCGCGGTTTCCTTCGACGCCGTGGTCCAGGTCCGCCCCGTCGTCTCCATCCCCGGCTACGTCGGCCTCCAGGTCACGTTGCCGAGCCTCGCCGTCACCGACGAAGAGGCGCAGCGCCAGATCGACCGGCTGCGCGAGAACGACGCCGAGCTCGACGTCGTCGAGCGGCCCGCCATCGACGGCGACCTCGTGACCATCGACCTTCACGGCAACGACGCGTCGGGTGCCGAGGTCGTCGGCGTCGACGACTCTCTCTACGAGGTGGGTAGCGGCACGGTGGTGCCCGAGCTCGATGCCGAGCTGCACGGCGCCAAGGCCGGCGCCATCGTCGCGTTCGACTCGGCCAACCCGCAGAGCCCCGAAGAGCAGATCGCGTTCCGCGCGCTGGTCAAAGAGGTCAAGGTCAAGAAGCTGCCCGCCGAGACCGACGAGTGGGCCGCCGAGAGCTCCGAGTTCGAGACGATGGCCGAGCTGCGTGCCGACATCGAGGAGCGGATCCGCCGGGTGAAGCTCGTCCAGACGCAGATGGCGCTCCGCCAGAAGGCGCTCGAGGCCCTGAGCGGCCTCGTCGCCGAGGACGACGTGCCAGAGGTCCTGGTGGATGCCGAGGTCAACGAGCGGCTGCACGACCTCCAGCACCGCCTCGAGGCCCAGAAGCTCGGCCTGGCCGAGTACTTCCAGGCCACCGGCACCTCGCCCGACGAATTGCTGGGCGCCGTGCGGGTGGACGCCGAGGCGGCGGTCAGGGCCGACCTGGCGCTTCGCGCCTTGGCGGACGCTGAGGAACTTCCGCTCAGCGAAGAGGACCTTGATGCCGAGATTGCCACCATGGCCGAGCGGATGGACACCACGCCGGCCGACCTCCGGCAGCGACTCGACACGGCCGGCCGGACCGGCGCGGTACGCTCGGAGCTGCGCAAGGGCAAGGCGCTGGAGTGGCTGCTGGACCACGTGGATCTCGTCGACGAAGAGGGCAACCCGATCTCCCGGGACGACCTCAAAGTGGATGCTTCGGGGGACGGCGAAGTCGAGCAGGACGAAGAGACGAGTGAGGATGCAGAGGATGGCTAGTCGCCTGGAGGCCTACAACTACAGCGTGCCTTGGGTGGTCGAGTCGACCAACCGGGGCGAACGGCAGTACGACCTGTATTCGCGTCTGCTCCGTGAGCGGATCATCTTCCTCGGCACGCCCGTCAACGACACCGTGGCCAACCTCGTTTGCGCCCAGATGCTGTTCCTCGAGTCCGAGGAGCCGGACAAGGACATCCACCTCTACATCAACTCGCCCGGCGGCGAGATCACGGCGCTGTTCGCGATCTACGACACGCTGAAGTTCATCAAGGCCGACGTCTCGACGTTCTGCTTCGGCCAAGCGGCTTCCGCCGCCGCGGTGCTGCTGGCGGCCGGCGCCAAGGGCAAGCGCTTCGCGTTGCCGCACGCCCGCATCCTCCTGCACCAGCCGTGGGGCGGGGTCGAGGGTCAGGCGAGCGACATCGAGCTGCAGGCGAAGGAGATCCTCCGCATGCGCGACTTGTTGTCGGGCATGCTGGCCGAGGACACCGGGCAGACGCAGGAGAAGGTGGCCCAGGACACCGACCGCGACTTCATCATGACGGCCGAAGAGGCGGTGACGTACGGCGTGATCGACGAAGTGATCACCGCCCGCACGATCGCCCCCCTCGAGGCCATCGGCGCCGTAGCCTCGTAGGACCAGTCGGACAGAGTTCGGACGGACGGGAGAAGCATAGGGTGGCCAAGTTCGGTGAGGGCGGGGACCTCGTCAAGTGCAGCTTCTGTGGCAAGACACAGAAGCAAGTCAAAAAGCTGATCGCCGGTCCGGGTGTCTACATCTGCGACGAGTGCATCGACCTGTGCAACGACATCATCGCCGAGGAGCGTGACGAGTCCACGGAGCTGAGCTTCGAGGACCTTCCCAAGCCACGCGAGATCTTCGACTTCCTCAACGACTACGTCGTCGGGCAGGAGTACGCCAAGAAGATCCTCTCGGTCGCGGTCTACAACCACTACAAGCGGGTGCAGGCCGGGCCGCCGGTGGCCGAAGACGGCATCGAGCTCTCGAAGTCCAACATCTTGCTGCTCGGCCCGACCGGGTGCGGCAAGACGCTGCTCGCGCAGACGCTCGCCCGCATGCTGAACGTCCCGTTCGCGATCGCCGACGCGACGGCCCTCACCGAGGCGGGCTACGTCGGCGAGGACGTCGAGAACATCCTCCTCAAGCTCATCCAGTCCGCCGACTACGACGTGAAGAAGGCCGAGACCGGCATCATCTATATCGACGAGATCGACAAGATCGCCCGCAAGTCGGAGAACCCGTCGATCACCCGTGACGTGTCGGGTGAAGGGGTCCAGCAGGCGCTG
>DATDIE010000225.1:0-2520 GCA_036521235.1 Acidimicrobiales bacterium
GCTACGGCGACTTCGAGGCGCTGCGCGGCATCGACATCGCCGTGCGCCGCGGCGAGGTGTTCGGATTGCTGGGGCCGAACGGCGCCGGCAAGACCACCACCGTCGAGATCCTCGAGGGCTTTCGCGACCGCACCGGTGGGCGGGTCGAGACGCTCGGCGTCGATCCGGCCGACACCAGCACCCAGCGCTGGCTGCGCACCCGCATCGGCGTGGTGCTCCAGGAGCTGGCGGTCGAGCCGTACTACTCGGTGCGCCAGGTCCTGACGCGCAATGCCGGCTACTACCCCAACCCGCGTCCGGTCGACGAGGTGATCGAGCTCATCGGTCTCAAGGAGAAGAGCGACGACCGCATCAAGCGGCTGTCGGGCGGCCAGCAGCGACGGCTCGATGTGGGCCTCGGGATCATCGGCAACCCGGACCTCCTCTTCCTCGACGAGCCCACGACGGGCCTCGACCCGTCCGGGCGTCGCGAGACGTGGGATCTCATCCGGCTGCTGGCGTCGTCCGGGACGACCGTGCTGTTGACGACGCACTACATGGACGAGGTGGAGGCGTTGGCGGACCGGGTCGCCGTCCTCTTCGGCCACGAGATCGTGGCCAGCGGCACGCCGGCGTCCATCGGCGGGCGTGACCTCGGCGCGGTGACGATCCGCTTCCGCCTGCCCGAGGGCATCACGATGGACGCGCTCCCGGCGCCGGCCGTGCCGTCGGCGGCGGGTGACGGTCTCGTCGAGATCCACACCGAGGACGAGCTCCAGGTGCTGCACGACCTGACGGGGTGGGCGCTGGCCGGCCAGCACGCGCTGCAGGGGCTCTCGGTGCTCCGTGTCTCGCTCGAGGACATCTATCTCGGGCTGACGGGTGACGGCGACGACCTCAGCGGCACGAGTGCGGTTGGCCGCGGCGGGGCGCCGGCGTCGACGGCGGGCCGGACATGAGCACCACCGAGGTGCCGATCAAGGGGTCGTTCCGGGGCGTCGGCGACCTCCCCCTCGTGGCGCGCCAGGTCCGCTTCGAGCAGCTGTCGTTCTGGCTGAACCCGATCGGGGCCATCCTGACCATCGGGTTCTCGGTCGTCTTCATCGTCATCTTCTTGTCCACGTCGGGTCACTCGACAGTCGGCTTCCTGGCCCACATCAATCTGGGTCAGTACTACCTCCCCGCCTTCGCGGCCTACGGCATCATGTCGGCCTGCTTCAACATCTTGGCCATCACCCTGGTGAACCGGCGCGAGATGGGACTGCTCAAGCGGTTGCGCCTCAGCCCGTTGCCCACCTGGATGTTGCTGGCGGCCATCTTCATCAACTCCATGATCATCGCGGTGATCCAGATCGTGTTGATGTTGCTGGTCGGTCGCTTGGGTTACAACGTGCACGGGCCCCGTGACATCCCGGCGTTCGTGCTCGTGATGATCGTCGGCATGCTCTGCTTCACCGCCCTGGGCGTCGGGGTCAGCACACTGGTGCCCAACGCCGACGCGGCCGGGCCGGTCGTGAGCCTCGTGTTCTTCATTCTGGTCGCGCTCTCGGGCCTCTATTTCCCCGTCAACCCCGGCTCAGGTTTGGCGACGTTCACCGACATCTTTCCCATCCGCCACCTGATCACGGCTTCGGTCGACTCGTTCAACGGGCTGTCCGGCACGTCCATCTGGCACGACGTGCTCGTGATGGCGCTCTGGGGCATCGGGGGAGTGATCGTCGCCCTCCGGCGTTGGGAGTGGTCGCCCAAGCGGGGCTGACCACCGAGCCCCGTCGACTCCCGTTCAGCAGGTCAGGCCTCCGTCGACCACGACGGTCTGCCCGGTCATGAACGTGTTCGCCGGGTCGGTCAGGAACAACACCGCCCGGGCCACGTCGTCGGGCTCTCCGAGCCGGCCGAGCGGCGTCCGCCGCGCAATCTGCGCGAGCTGGTCCCCGTCGAGCCCATGACTCATCTCGGTGCGGAGGTAGCCGGGGGCCACGCTGTTCACGGTGATGCCGCGTGAGCCGAGTTCTCGCGCCAGCGCCCGGGTGAGTCCGTCGAGCGCGGCCTTGGTGGCGCCGTAGACCGACAGCCCGCGGTAGCCGGAGAGGCCGACGACGGACGAGATGTTCACGATCGCGCCGGCGCGTCGGGCCAGCATCACCCGGCTGGCCGCTCTCGTCACGTAGACCGTGCCCTTGAGGTTCAGGTCGACGACTTGGTCGAGCGCATCGTCGCCGAAGAGCCCGATGACCCCCTCACGGGCCACGCCGGCGTTGTTGACCAGGACGTCGATGCGACCCCAGCGTGCGGCCGCCTCCTTGACGAAGGCGTCTGCCTGCGGAGCATGCGAGACGTCGACGGTGCTGAAGTGGAACCGTTCCTTGAGTTCACGGTCCTCCTCCCAGCCCGCAATCGCGTCGGTCGTGGTGCGGGCGCATGTCTCGACGCAATAGCCGGCGTTGAGGAACGCCTGCACGAGCCCGGCCCCGAGGCCGCGGCTGCCTCCCGTGATGAGCGCGACACGTGGCGTGATCTCGGTCACGTCGCCGTCCCTCT
>DATDIE010000226.1:0-2585 GCA_036521235.1 Acidimicrobiales bacterium
TCGACGGCGGAGCGGGGTCGCACGGGAGGGCAACGAAGAGGGATGCGCCGAAGAAACCGTAGGCACCGCCGGGTCGGGAGCCCGCTGCTCGCGACAGCTGCCGCGGTGGCCGCCGTGCTGTCTCTCGGCTCCTCCGGTGCCGCCGCCGCCGCCACGAGCCGCGAGTCGGCGCCCCAACTGCTGCGGGCCGCGTGCAGCGCCACCCTGGCCGCCTCTGCGTTCCGCGCCCAGGGCGACGTCGCGACCGGCGGATCTTCGGTCAAGGTCGACGTCTACTTCGGCTCCGGCGGCGAGTTGCTCACGCTCACCCAACACGGGAACCAGACCTTCAGCGCAATCCAGAACGGGCCCGCGACCTACATCAAGGGCAATGGGCCCTTCTGGCGGGCGTCGGGCGGTTCCGGAGCCGCTTCGCTCCTGGCGAATCGCTGGATCGACATGACGTCGGACAAGAAGACGTCCGCGAGCTTCACGAAGGAGGTGAGCAAGACGTCGATCTTGTCGCAGTGTGGAGGGGGTGGGTCGGCCACGTACGCCGGCAAAGGGACCGTCAACGGCACGAAGGTGACCAAGCTCCACCAGAACTCGCGCAACGAGTCCAACACGTATTACGTCGAAGGGGGCCCGAACCCCTACATCCTGAGGATCGCCGGCAACCCGTCGGAAAAGCAGACGGGAGACCTCGTCTTCAGCGACTACGGCGTGCAACCCGATACGGCTGCGCCGGCCGGCGCCATCCCGATCTCCCAGTTCGAGTAAACCGTGGTGGCGGGTGGCGACGAGGGCTCGGCACCCGAATCGATGTAGCATCGCCACACCTCAAGTCGGGTGAAAGCGCCGTCGCTTACGGCGGCAGGAGTGACGGCGCGGTGTTCACCAGACCCAAGGGCGGCGAGGCCGAGCCCTGGCACCTCCTCCGGCTCCATCCGACGACGCACAGCAGCGGCCAAGCCGGCTCGCTGCTCCTCCTGCCACACCCGCGCAAGGCACTTCGCCACGCCCTACCCGTCGTGCTCGAAGGCGTCGTGGGCCCTCTCGTCCTCTTCTACCTGCTCCTCGTCCTCACCGGCTTCAAGGGAGCCTTGATCGCCGCGCTCACGTGGTCGTATCTCGCCCTGGGCCGGCGCCTCATCAGGGGCGAGCGGGTCTCGATGTTGCTGTTGTTCGGGACCATCCTCCTGACCCTGAGGACGGCGATCGCCTTCGTCACGGGCAGCGCGTTTCTGTACTTTGCGCAACCGACGGCGGGAACGATCGCGATCGCTCTGGCCCTGCTCGTCTCGGCCGTGCTCGGCCGGCCCTTCACGCAACGCTTCGCGCACGACTTCTGTCCCATGGACCCGGCGATCATGCGGCGGCCCCTCGTCCGGCAATTCTTCATTCGGATCTCGGTCCTCTGGGCGACCGTCCTCATGCTGAATGCGGGGCTCGTGTTCTGGCTGCTGGTGTCGTCGTCGCTGCGTTCCTTCGTGCTCGAGCGGTCAGCGGTCACCTACGGGCTCACGGCGATCGCCATCTTCTTCTCGATAAGCGGGTTCATGGCGATGATGCGTCGCGACGGCATCACCGTCGAATGGGCCAAGACCAAGAAGGCGCTCGCCGACCCGACGCCCTGAGGTGCCGGATCGACATCGACTGCACCGAGACGTCCGGGCGAGGAGATCCGACTCCGAGGACGAGGAGAGTCAGTACTTGCGGTTGGAGACGAGCCGCGCCAGCCAGAGTTTGAATCGTTCCCAACGAGTCTGATTCGGGTCACCGGGCACCACTCGACCGTACACCTGGGCCGGCGCCTACGGAGGTCCAAGGGTCTCGATGTACCAGGCCGTTTCGTGGTGGTCTCGAAGACCTGCGGTCGGTGCATGCGTCGGGTCGAGCTTGCCGACGAGCACATCGAGCGTCCGGTGATCCCGCTGGCTGACGACCTTGACGCCGTGTCGGATGAGGAGCGCCGCGCACACCCCTTGGCCGCGCTGGTAGGTGCCTTCCGATCGAGCGCCCGCAGAGATCACCTGGGATCCGCAGGCGGCGCTGATGTCCATCAGGAGGGCCAGCCGTACCCCGTGTTCCTGCGCCACCGCCAACATCGCCTCGGCGGCGGCGAGCATGCCATCGGTCCAGTCGTCGCCACGCTCGCTCAGGACCCGGGCGTTTCCGTCGAGCACGTCGAAGCCGTCGCCGCCGTGGATGTCCGGCGTTTCTCGAGGCGTGCCGAACGCAAAGTCCTCCGGGCAGAAGCCCACGGCGTGGACGTTGGGCAGCCGGACGAGTCGCTCCGTGTGCGGGTACGGCGCGCCGTACGACGACCCGTCGACCCCACAAGGTCGGCCCAGGAGACATCCACTCACCAAGAGCGCGAGCGGATGCTCCTGGCTGAACGTCGGCCACGCCTCGATCTCCTCAACGCTCGGGAGATGTCGTGGGCTGACCACACGTCGATTCTGCCAAGGCGATGCCGACGGCACACCATTGCGCCGGCTCGCCGAACCTCGGAACGATCCGCCCACCGAAAGAGAAACGCCGCCGGCCCGGGTGGTGCAGCCCCGGGACCAGCGGCGTCCTCGACCTCGACTTCGACTTCGACC
>DATDIE010000227.1:0-7291 GCA_036521235.1 Acidimicrobiales bacterium
AGTCGAAGAAGGCTACGAAGAAGGCGGCGCCCGGCGTCGACACCTCCTGGCCGATCACCCCGGCCGCGCCCCCGCCCCGGGGAGCCAAGGTCGATCCCGTCGTCTCCAGCGCCATCGAGGAGGCCCTGGAGGAGGCGTTGCACCCGCCGACGCCCGAGAAGCCGCGCGGTGTGGCGAAGAAGCAGGCTGCGGCGAAGAAGGCGTCCCCGCAGAAGAGCGCCAAGGCCAAGAAGGACGCGACAGGCGGCAAGGACCGTGACGCCAAGGCATCGGCCAAGGCCGAGGCCCAGGCGGATCAGCAGCACAAGAATCGGAAGAAGCGCTCTGCCCCTCCGCCCGCGGTGAACGAGCCGCTCGCCTTCATCAATTTCGTGGCCGCCTACACCGTCGGCAGCACGATCGAAGGCGAAGTCGTCTCCTTCACCTCGCACGGCGCCATGGTCGACGTGTCGATGCCCGCCGGCGGCGTGTTGCACTGCTATATCCCGCTGGTCGCGATGGGCACGCCGCCGCCGACGAAGGCGCGGCAGGTGCTGAAGAAGGGGGAGGTGCGCCCCTTCGTCCTGGCCGGCCTCGATCCGTCCCGACGCGTCGCCGAGCTCACCCTGCCCGCGACCCAGCAACCGCAACACCCGAAGAGGAAGCGCGACGGGTCGGGGCAGCCCGCCGCCACCGCACCGTCGGACCGGGCCAAGAAGGCGGCGAAGGCGCCGGCCAAGAAGGCCGAGCGCGCACCCGCCCGAGGCCAGGCCCCGGCGAAGAAGGCCGGCGCTGCGTCCAAGAAGGGCGCGAAGAAGCAAGCCAGGAAGGCGGCCCCGGCGAAGAAGGCGGCGCCGCCGGCCCCACCCGCCAAGAAGGCGGCCAAGGCCAAGAAGGCCGCGAAGGTCTCCGCCGAGAAGTCCCCAGCGAGGAAGGCCACCAAGGCCCCTGGAAAACAGCCGGCGAAGGCCAAGAAAGCGCCCGCCAAGAAGGTCGCCAAGGGACGAGCGTGATGTCGCGGCCGCTGGCTACCCTCGCCGGATGACCCTGCCGCGTCCGGAGGACGTCTTACCGCATCGCCCCCCGTTCCTGTTCGTCTCTGCGGTGACGGCGGTCGAGCCCGGGGTGTCGGCGAACGGCTACTGGGAGCTGACCGGGGAGGAGCCGTTCTTCGCCGGCCACTTTCCCGGGCGACCCACGCTGCCCGGGGTGCTCATGGTCGAGTCGTTGGCCCAACTCGGCGGCATCGCCGTCCTGCTCGACGAGCGCTACACCGGCAAGCTGCCCCTGTTCGGCGGCATCGAGCGGGCCCGCTTTCGCCGCCAGGTGCTGCCGGGGGACAAGCTCGAGCTCGAGGTCACCATGGATCGCCTGTCCGCACGCGCCGGGAAAGGGCACGGTAAGGCGTCGGTCGGAGGGCAGACGGCGTGTGAGGCCGACCTTCTGTTCGTGATTGTCGACGGGAACGGGGGTGCGGTCTGATGCGCCTGGCGACATGGAACGTGAACTCGCTCACGGCGCGCCTGCCGAGGGTCACGGAGTGGCTCGAGGCCGTCCAGCCCGACGTCCTCTGTATGCAGGAGACCAAGCTCGCCGACGACAAGTTCCCCGAGAAGGACTTCGCCGAGCTGGGCTACGAGGCGGCGCACAACGGCGACGGTCGTTGGAACGGCGTCGCCATCGTCAGCAAGGTCGGGCTGGACGACGTGACCACAGGGTTCGGGACGGGCGAGGAAGAGCACGGGCGACGGATCATCTCGGCCACGTGTGCCGGCACGCGCGTGTTCTCGATCTACGTGCCCAACGGGCGCTCCCTCGACAACGAGTTCTACCAAGTCAAGCTCGAGTGGCTCGCCGAGCTGCGCACCACGCTCGACAAGACGTGCCCGCCGGGGTCGTCGGTGGCCGTGCTCGGCGACTTCAACGTGGCGCCCGACGACGGCGACGTGTGGGACCCCGCCCAATACGTCGGCGCGACGCACGTCAGCGAGCCCGAACGCGCCGCGCTCCGCAACATCGAAGCGTGGGGACTCGACGACATCTTCCGTCGTTTCAACGAGCCGGGCACGTTCACGTGGTGGGACTACCGGGCCGGCGACTTTCACAACGGACGCGGCATGCGCATCGATCTCGTGCTGGTCAGTGACGACCTGGTCGAGCGCGCCACGGGCGCGTATCGCGATCGTGACGCCCGGAAGGGCAAGAAACCTTCGGATCACGCGCCCGTCGTGGTCGACTTCGCCGGTTCCTAGTCGGGCGCTTGGCCGTCGCCAAGATCAGCCGCCGGAGGGCTGATCGGTCAAGCACCCGACTACGCATCATGGAACGTCGGTGTCCGTCGAATATTGACAGCGGCGTCGCGTGACCTATAGAGCCGTTCAGCTCTATTCCGGGCCGCACGCCCGCATGTTGTCGCCGTCTTGATCGAGCGGTTGTGCCGCCGTTGATCGGACGCGGTTAGAGCTGCACCTCGACCAACGAAGGCCCCGGCTCGCGGAACCCCGCCTCGAGCGCCGCCACGAGGTCCTCTGCACTCTCTGCTCGGCGCGCCGGCACGCCCATGCCGCGGGCGAGCTGGCAGAAGTCGAGGTCCGGATCGGTCAGATCGAGGAGCCGCCTCGCCTGCGGCCCGCCGGCATCGGCGCCGACCCGGTGCAGTTCGATGTTCAAAATGGCGTAGCTACGGTTGGACAGCAATACGGTCGTCACGTTCAACCCCTCCCGCGCCTGCGTCCACAGCGCCTGCAGCGTGTACATAGCGCTGCCGTCGGCCTGGAGGCAGAGCACCGGGCGGTCGGGCGCCGCCACCGCGGCGCCGGTCGCCAGCGGCAACCCGATCCCGATGGCTCCGCCGGTCAGCGTCAGCCAGTCGTGGCGTGGCGCGCCCGCCGTCGCGCCCGAGACGAAGAGCCCCGACGTGTTGCCCTCGTCGACGACGATGGCACCTTCGGGCAACACGGCGCCGCCGGCGGCGGCCAGCGACTCGGTGGTGATCGCCCCGCTCGGGCGCTCGGGCCGCACGGCCGGTGCCGGCACGCCGCCATCGGCCGGGGCGCCCACCGCCTCGGCCAGCGCCTCCAACGCGCCCGGCCCGTCCTCGCCCGATCGGGCGAGCGTGTGGACGGTGCAGCCGTCGGGCGCGAGGTCGCTGGCCTTGCCCGGGTAGGCGAAGAAGGAGACCGGGGCGGTCGTGTCCACGAGGATCAGGTGGCGCACCCCGTCGAGCTGCGCCTGGGCCATCTCGGCGAAGTAGGCGAGGCGCTCGACAGCAGGAATGCCGGCGCCCCGCTCCAGGTTGGCGGGGAACGTCTCGCCCAACAGTGCCGCACCCGTGCTGGCGGCGACCCGGCTGGCCGCTGCCAACCCGTCGGCGCGCAACGCACGTCCGCCGAGGAGCAGCGCCGTGCGCTCGCCGGAGCGCAGCGCCTTGGCGACCTCGTCGACGGTGTCGGCCGGCACCACGGTGGCCCGGCGCAGCGGGCGTGGCGCGCACGGGCCCGTCGAGGTCTCGGACCACGAGGCGTCGGCGGGCAGGACGAGGGTGGCGACGCACCCGGGCGGCCCCATCGCGGCGACGACCGCATCCGCGCCGTCCGCCGCCACGTCGTCGGCCCGGGCGCTCGAGCGGTACCACCCTGACACGGAACTGGCGATGGACGCGATGTCCGACTGCAGCGGCGCGTCGAACCTCGAGTGGTACGTGGCGTGGTCGCCCACCACGTTCACGATCGGGGTGTGCGCCCGCCGCGCATTGTGCAGGTTCGCCAGCCCATTGCCCAGGCCGGGCCCCAGGTGCAGCAGCGTCGCCGCCGGGCGCCCGGCGATGCGCCCGTAGCCGTCCGCGGCGCCGGTCACGACACCCTCGAACAGGCACAGCACGGCCCGCATCGCGGGTACGTCGTCGAGCGCCGCCACGAAGTGCATCTCCGACGTCCCGGGGTTGGCGAAGCACACGTCGACGCCCGAGTCGACGAACGTCGAGAGGAGGGCACGGGCACCGTTCATGAGGTCGCTCCTGACTCGGAATCGGAATCGGACTCGGGCTCGCCCGTCCCGAGCATCCGGTTGGGGCCGAGGATGCCGAGCGGGTCGAAGACCTTCTTGATCGAGCGCATCAGCTCGATCGCCGTCGGGTCCGCCATCTCCAAGAAGTACGGCTCCTTCTCGGTGCCGAGCCCGTGCTCCCCGGAGATCGCGCCCCCGAAGTCCAGCGCCGCCCGGAAGATCTCCCGGGTCAGCGCCTTGCGCTTCTCGACGTCGGGTTGGAAGACGCCGAGGTGGACGTTGCCGTCGCCCACGTGGCCGCATCCGCTGACGAACGTCTCGGCGGCGGCCGCCAGCTCGGCCACCTTGGCCAGGTACTCGGGGATGGCGGCGCGGGGGATGACCGCATCGATGATGTCGTCCGCGCCCGCGGCCTTGGTCACGAAGAACAAACGTTCCCGCGCCACGATGAGGTCGGCGCCCGCCTGCGGCGGCAGCACGTAGACGTCGATGGCGCCGAGCTCGCCGAGCAACGTCCCGAGCTGCTCCACGTCCTCGTCCAGGCGGGCGTCCGTCGTCTGCTCCAACACGACGATGAGGTAGGCCAGCGCCGCCTCTTGGACCGACGAGGGGATGCCGAGGTCGAGGCCGGCCGAGCGGGTGATACTGCCCAGCACGAGCGCGTCGGCGTACTCGAGGATCGTCGGGTCGACGCCGCTCGCCACGATCCGGGGCACCGCGTGCGTCACCTCGTCGAGGGTGCCGAACGGCGCCAGCACCGTCGTCGACGCCGTCAGGCGCGGCTGCACCTTCACGATCACCTCGGTCGTCACCGCCAGCGTCCCTTCGGAGCCGATGAGGAGCTGGGTCAGGTCGTACCCGGTCGAGCACTTGACGAACTTGCCCCCGGTGCGCAGGACCCGTCCGTCGGGCAGCACGACCTCGAGCCCGAGGACGTGGTGCCGGGTCACGCCGTAGCGCACGGCCCGCATGCCACCGGCGTTCGTCCCGGTGTTGCCGCCGAGGGAGGAGCTCTGCTCGCCCGGCGACACCGGGTAGATGAGGCCGTGCGGCCCCAGGGCGGCGTTGAGCTGTTCGAGCGTGACGCCCGGCTCGACGACGGCGACCTGGTTCTCGATGTCGATCTCGCGGATGCGGTTCATCCGGTCGAAGGCCAGCAGGATCCCGTCGGGAACGGGGACGGCGGCGCCCGAGAGCCCGGTCCCGCTGCCCCGGGCGATCACCGGCACTCGATGCTCAGAAGCCACCCGCAGCACCTCGACGACCTCGTCAGTCGAGCCGGGCAGCACGAGCGCCAGCGGCACGACCGGCGAGACGCTCAGCGTCTCGTCGTGCGTGTAGTCCTCGTGGACGGCCTCGCCGACGCGGACGTGGCTCTCGCCCACGGCCTTGCGCAGCTGCTCCAGGACATCCGACATGCGACGGCCACCCCCACCTCGGTCGATCGGGCGGACCGACCTTACCGGGTCGTGTCGGCGCCCTCGCTTCCCTCGGCGAGCCGTTGGCGCAGCTCGGCGACCCGGGCCGACACCTCGGAGGCGGCCGTCGGCGCGGCCTCCTTCTCGAGCTGTGCCACCGTCCGCTCGATCGGCGCGAGCCACGGGCTCGGACCGCCGCCGCGCCCCCGCGCCGGACGGTCGCCCGTCCGTTCGAACCAGCTGCAGTACAGCTCGTCCTCCGAGCGGGTCAGCGCGACGTAGAGGAGGCGGCGCTCCTCGTCGACCGCGGCGTCCGTCTGCGCCGAGGCGATCGGCATGAGCCCCGCCCCCAGGCCGAGCACCATGACCGTCGGCCACTGCAAGCCCTTGGCCCGGTGGAACGTCGTCAGCACGACGGCGTCCCGGCTGGCCGGGTCCTCGCCGGTGTCCTCGGCGAGAGCGAGGTCCACGTCGACGTCCGCGTCGGCGAACCGCGGCGAGCCACCGCCACCACCACGTCCGCCGCCTCGGCCCCCGTCGTCGTCCGCCTGCAGGTCGCTCCCCGGCCCAAGATCCGAACCGGCGATCCGGCTCGGCACCCGGGCGGCGTCCATGGCCGCCTGCACCTTCGCCAGCTGTGCGTTGGTGCGGGTCAGCACGGCGATACTCGACCAGCGGCGCCCGGGCGTGCGCGACATCTTCGCCTGCGTGGCCGCCCACGCGGCCTCGTCCTCGTCCGTCTCGTGCGAGACGACCTTGGGCACCGGCCCGTCGACCCGCGTCGTCCGCGGCGCGATCACGTCGTCAGCGCCGTCGCCGTCGTCGGAGAACGACCCGCCCGAGCGCAGCACGGCGGTGGCCACCGCCACGACCTGGGGGGTGCAGCGGTGATTCTCGTCGAGGCGGATGACCTTGGTCCCGCGCAACAGGTCGGGCAGGCGGGCGAGCAGCGTGGGATCGGCGCCGTTGAACCCGTACACGGACTGGTTCGGGTCGCCGACGACGAAGAGGTCGGGATCGTCGGCCAGCATGGCGGTGAGGAGGCGGAACTGCGCCGGGTTGACGTCCTGCATCTCGTCGACGAAGAGGTGGCGGGTGCGCCAGCGGATGGAGTCGGCGAACTCGGCGTCGCCCGCCAGCGCGTCGGCGCACGCGACGATCAGGTCGTCGAAGTCGAGGAGGCGGCGCCGGGTGCGCTCCTCCTCGTAGGCGGCGTACGCGTCGGCGACCTGCTGCGTGCTGAAGCCGCTGCGTCGGCGGTGCCGGCGCGCCTCGGCCTCGTAGCGCTCGGGCGTCACGAGCCGCGCCTTGGCCCAACCGATCTCCCCGTCGAGGGAGCGGGTGCGGCGGCCGTCGATCTTCGCGACCTCCGCCAGCATGCGCCGGCGGTCGGTCATCAGCTGGGGCGCCGGCCGGTTACGCAGCTCGCGGTGCTCACGCAGGAGCCCGAACGCGGTGCGGTGGAACGTGCCGGCCTTGACGCCGGAGACGCCGAGCGACCACAGCCGGGTCCGCAGCTCCTCGGCCGCCTTGCGGCTGAAGGTCGTGACCAGGGCTCGGTCGGCCTCGATGGAGCCGTCCCGCACCCGGCGGGCCACCCGCAAGGTGAGCACCCTGGTCTTCCCTGCGCCAGCCCCCGCCACGACGCAGAGCAGGGGATCCTCGGCTTCGATGGCGGATCGCTGGGGCAGGGTGAGCCGACTGGCGCCGGGCAGTGTCTCCCAAGCCTCGCCTTCGAATGGGATTCCCACCTACTCACCGTACCGAACGGGTGCGTGGGGGATTCGTGCGGTTGGTCCCTTCGGTAGGGTGACCGGGCGGTTTGCAGGGGCTGGTCCGCCGAGAAGGGCCTTCAGAAGGCAGGGAGGAGTCCGCAGATGGTAGTGGGT
>DATDIE010000228.1:0-2249 GCA_036521235.1 Acidimicrobiales bacterium
ACCGCGCAGCGACCGGCCGCGGCGAGGTGGCTCAACGAGGCGGTGACCAGGAGGCCGAGCGTGCCGGCGCCCACCACGGCCACGACGTCACCCCCGGCGATCGGGGCGCCGAGCACCGCGTGCACCGCGCAGGCCACCGGCTCGACCGTGACGGCGTCTGCATCACTCAGTGCCTCGGGCACGGCGTAGAGCTGGCTGGAGTGCGCGACCAGTCCGGAGCTCGACCAGCCTCCGCCAGTGTCGGCACAGAACCCGGTTTGCAGGCCGGGCCGGATGTGGCCGAACGCCACGTACCCGCAGTTGCCGACCCGCCCGGATTGGCAGGCGGGACACATGGGCTCGATCGCGCGGGCGGCGCAGCCGAGCACGGGCTGGAGCACCACGCGGCTGCCGGAGGGCAGGACCCCACCTTCGGCTCCGGCGGCGTCATCGCCGAGCGTGCCCACCACTTCGTGGCCCGGCACGAAGGGGAACGAGACGATGTCCTCGAAGTAGCGCGAGCTCCGTCCGTCCAGCGTGGCCAGGTCGGATCCGCAGATGCCGGCCAGAATCGGTTCGACATGCACCCAGTCGGGGGCCGGCGCGGTGGGCGCATCCTGTTCGACCAGCCGCAGTGGGCCCACGCCGGCTCCCCGTCCGGAGCCGAACGACGACACCACTCGGGCAGCGGCGAAACGCGGCAGTGACCGCTCGAACAAAAGGGTGCTCATCGACCCATGACCGCCTTGGGCTGCTTGACGTCGAAAGGTCCGAGCGGCAGTGGACGATGGGAGCCGCCTTCGGCCTTGGCCCAGTGCTCCACGTGCCAACCTCGGCGTCGGGCAATGGCCGACAGGCGAGACTCGGGATTCACCGCGACCGGGAAACCGACTGCCTCGAGCATGGCAAGGTCGCTGGCCGAGTCAGCGTAGGCGACCGACTCTTCGAGGGAGACCCCGTGCTCTGCGGCGTATTCGGCCAGCACGAGCGCACGGGCTTCACCGATGGGAGGCAGCGAGGTGAGGTGGCCGGTGAGCCTGCCGTCGTGCACTTCCATTTCGGCGCAGATGATGTCGTCGAAGAGGGGACGAATCGGCTCGATGATGAAGTCCAGGGCTCCCGTGATGAGCAAGGTCCGGTGGCCGGCAGCCCGGTGGGCGCGGACACGCGCGAAGCCGTCGGGGAAGGAGCGAGTCAGAAGTTGGCGGTGGAAGAGCTCCCAGGAGTCTTCGCGCAGGCGATCGACAGGCGCATCCTCGAAGCGTCGGTAGAAGGAGCGGAGGAAGTCGCCGCGGTCGCGTCGGTCCAGTGCCAGCAGCGACGGCGCGTGCCGCACGAGGTCCGCCACGAAGCGTGTCCGCCTCGCCGGCGACAGGTGGCGGCTGGCCAGCCAGGCGTAGGTGTCGACGACATTGGACGACATCAGCGTGTGCTCGAGGTCGAACGCGGCGAGGTGTCGGTCTGGCGACAGAATGGCGCGCCGCTGGCGATCAGGTCGCTTGTCCACGACAGAGCGGCCGGGCTTCGTGCGCACCCGGGTGTGCTCGAGCACCGATGGCAAGTGGATCTCATGGACGTAGTGATCCCAGTCGATGACGCCAGGATCGAACTCGAAATGGGCATGATCGTCGTCGTCGCCCGTCTCCCAGAGGTCGAGCAGATTGTCGACCCGGTACCGCGCGTCGGTTTCGGTGTAGGCGCCGTACAACTCGACATAGCCCAGGGCGCGCTTGGCCAGTGCATGGCGGTCTTCCATCCGGGCGGCCAACTGCGCCTGCTTGCCTCGGATCGGCAGGGCAGTGATCAACTTCTCCACGAACGTCATGGCTGCGTCAGCGCGCTTGAGTTGGCGTTGCACGCGTCCGCGCCCCGGGAACGACCACTCGGGTACGTTGATCGGCTGGCCCCGCTCGTCGTAGAGGGGGTTGCGGCTGAAGAAGTCCTCTGACAACTCGACAAGATGCCCGTAGCGCAATGGGTTTCGCACGCCGGATGCCACGTGGTACACCTTCGGCCGGCTCGGATCCGGCCCCCGTGCCGCCACGGCCAGGATCGCGGCCACGACGAGATCGACGGGGATCACGTCGACAATGCCCTCGGGCACGCCGGGAAACTCACGCAGGAGCCCGCGGGCGTAGGACACGATGATGGGCTCGGCCATGCGGAAGCCGCGGATCCAACCCGGTCGTGGTTCGGCGAGCGCGGACTCAATGATCGACGGTCGGACCACCGTGATCGGGACCCGACCCTCCCATTGCTCGACCAGGGCG
>DATDIE010000229.1:0-13734 GCA_036521235.1 Acidimicrobiales bacterium
CCCGTCCACGACGACGCACACCGCAGCCCCGAGCTCGTCGCGCTCGGCGAAGTTACGGACGAACTCCTCTCGTACGCCGGCGAAGCGGGGGTCGCAGGTCCCGGCGATCGGGGTATCCACCGGCCCGACTCTGGTGTCTCGAGGGTGGTGACGGCAAACCTGCATGCGGCCCGGCGACGAGTATCGGTCTGTATATGGGGGCGCTGGCGGGCATCTCTTCCAGGTGCCTACGCGCTTCTCCTGATTCTTGGCCCCGGAATATAAGGAGACTGCTCTTTTGATGAGGCGCAGGCCGTATAGACCGCCGGGCATTGCACGGGCACGTCCGCGTATACGAGTCTTGATTTCAAGTGGTGAGCGCGACACCGAGCAATTTGGAGGTGTCGTGTGGGACGACGAGGACGTCGGAAGCTTCCTGAGGCCGTGATTCGGCGTGCCTTTAGGGCTCTCGAGCGGGGGAAGACCCAAAGGCAGGCAGCGGAGCTGGCCGGGATCTCGCGGAGCGCACTACAGATGCGAGTGGCAGAACAAGCTGTCCCGGTGTTGATAGATCGAAAGCGACGAGCCGGGGCCCTCACTCTCAATGAGCGCGAGGAGATCCGAGTAGGGATCGAACTGGGCGAATGCGACGCCGAGCTAGCGAGGCGCCTCGGGCGCCATCGCGGCACTATCGGCCGCGAGATCGCCGCGAACGGAGGGCGTGACGGCTATCGGGCCGTCCATGCCCAGCATCGATCCGATAGATCGGCGCGGCGTGCCAGGCCGGCGTGGACCGAGACCAGGACGTTCCTCTGGGAGGAGGTCCAGGCCCGTTTGCGCACCAAGAAGTGGTCGCCCGAGCAGATCGCAGCGACGCTTCGGCGTGAGTACCCAGACGAGCCACAGTGGTGGGTGTCGCACGAGTCGATCTACCAAGCCATCTTCGTCCAGGCCAAGCCCCATCTCCGCAAGGAATTGGCCGCCTGCCTGCGCTCGGGGCGTGTCCGGCGCCGACCCCAGGGTCGCAAAGAGGCCGGTAATGGGCGCGGCCGCATCGCCGGCATGGTGAACATCTCAGAGCGTCCTGCCGAGGCCGCGGACCGGGCGGTGCCCGGACACTGGGAGGGCGACCTGATCGTTGGACCGAGGCACACCGCGGTGGCCACGTTGGTCGAGCGCTCTACGCGCTTTGGATTCTTGATCAAAGTCGAGAGCCACAAGGCCGATCACGTGGCCGAACGCATCTCAGAGCACATCGTCACCTTGCCGAGGCATCTGACCCGCTCGCTCACCTGGGACCAAGGCAAAGAGCTAGCCGGGCATGCCAAGTTCACCGTGGCCACTGGCATCCCGGTCTACTTCTGTGATCCCCACAGCCCCTGGCAGCGCGGCACCAACGAGAACTGGAACGGCCTCGTCCGTCAGTTCCTCCCCAAGGGCACCGATTTCTCGCTCTACAGCCAGGCGGAGCTCGACGACATTGCCGCCCTCTTAAACGAGCGGCCCCGCAAAACCCTCGGGTGGGATACTCCTGCCGAACGTTTCAACCAACTTGTCGCGCTCGCCGCTTGAATTCGCCAGTCTAAAAACGCGCGCGAGCCTTTTTTTGAGCGGCAGCCGGATCGACCGGCGCCGACCCAGCGCGGCGCCTCAGGCGCCGCCGGATCCCTGCGACCTCAGACCTTGACGCCCGAGCGTTGGATGGTCGACTCGTCCGTGCCCAGGTACGACTCGATCACCGCCGGGTGCTCGAGCACCTCTGACGGGGTGCCCTCGGCGATGACCTCGCCCAGCTCGAGCGCGATCATGCGGTCGCAGATCGCGGTGAGCAACGGCATGTCGTGCTCGACGACCAGGATCGAACAGCCCGTGTGCTGCTGCACCCGGATGAGCAGCGGCCCCATGGCCTCGGTCTCGCGCTGGGCCACGCCGCCGGAGGGCTCGTCGAGCAGCAGCACGCCGGGCTCCTGGCCCAGCACACAGGCGAGCTCCACGATGCGGCGGGTGCCGGTGGACAGCTCACCAACCAGCTTCTCCCGGTACGTACCCAGGCCCATGAGCTCGATCAGCTCGTTCGCCTTCTTGGACGCGTCCGCCTCCGAGTCGAGCGACGCCGGGAGACGCAGGCCGGCGGCCACCATGTCGCGCGACTGCAGGTGCCGCTCCAAGGCGACCTCGACCGTCTCGATCACGGTCAGGGACGGGTACAAGCGGGCCTCTTGGAACGTCCGCCCGATGCCCGCGGCGGCGCGCAGGTAGCCCGGCCATGAGTCGATGTCGACTCCACCCAGACGGATGCGGCCGCCGTCGAGCGACAGGAACCCCGAGATGCAGTCGAAGAACGTTGTCTTCCCCGCGCCGTTGTGCCCGATGAGCCCGAGGATCTCGCCGTCGCGCAGCGTGAGGCTGATGTCCTGGATCGCCGTGATGCCACCGAAGGTCTTGCGCACGCCGTTGCACTCCAAGATGGCCGGCGCCTCCGCCGACGGCGGCACGCGCTTGTGCGGGTCGGCGACCAGCAGCGCGGCACCTGCGGTGGTCGGCTCATGGTGATCGGACGGCCCTGCGTCGGGCGTTACGACGGTCCCTTCGACCGACCCGGCACCCGCGATGAAGACGGACCGCAGGATGTCGGGGCGCTCGAGCAGGTCGACCGTGCGCCCGCTGAAACGGACCTCGCCCTTCTCCAAGAAGACGGCGCGCTCGGCCAGCTCGAGAGCGACGTTGACGGACTGCTCCACCACGATGATCGTCGTGCCGGACTCGTGCAGCTGCTTCACGACCTCGAGCAGCTGGCTCACGATGGTCGGCGCCAGCCCCAGCGAGAGCTCGTCGATCATCAGGACCTTCGGGGTCACCATGAGCGCCATCGACAACGAGAGCATCTGCTGCTCCCCGCCCGAGAGGTTGCCGGCGTGCTGGTGGGCGCGCTGGCGCAGGATGGGGAACAGGTCCAACACCCGCTCCTTGGAGGCTCCCACCGCGCGGTGGTCCTTGCGGATCATCCAGGTCCCCAGCCGGAGGTTCTCCTCGACCGTGAGTGTGGGGAAGATGCCACGCCCACCGGGCATGAGGGAGAGGCCGTTGCGGGCGATCGACTCCGCCTGGTTACCGGTGATCGACTTCTCGCCGAGCCGAACCGCGCCACCGCCGACCTTGACCAGGCCGCTCGCGCCCTTGAGCAGCGTCGACTTGCCAGCGCCGTTCGTGCCCAGCAGGGCCACGATCTCGCCCTCGTGGACCTCGAGGTCGACCCCGAACAGGATCTGGACCGGACCGTACGACACCTCGACCTTGCTGCATTGGAGGGCGATCGGCGTGTCCGGCATGAGGCCGTTGGACCCGTTGCCCGACACCGCCGGCACGGACGCCGTGACCGCGGCGGCGGCCACCGCCGGCACCTCGTCCGTCTTTTCGTCGCCCGTGTCCGCAACCGGCACGAACTCGTGGTCCAGCGCGGCAGCGGCAGCGGCAGCGACGTCGTCGCCCTCCTCTTCGCTCAACGCGTGTTCGAGCAGCGCCGACTCCTCGGGCGCATGGTCGGTCAGCTCGACCCGCTTGTCGGCTATCAGGCTCGGCACCAGGATCTGGCGGCGGTTCGCCACCACCTTCAACAGGCGGTCACGGACCCACTGCAGGCCCTCGGCCAGTCCGCCCGGGAGGAACAGCAGGATCACCAGCAGCCCCACGCCCGTGAAGACCAGCTGGTACTTGGGCTGCCAGAAGCTGAGGATCTCGATGAGCGCGACGCCCATCAGCACGCCACTGATGGAGCCCAGGCCGCCGATCACCGCCATGGAGAAGACGACCAGACCGTACGACGCGTCGTACGTGTTGAAGCCGACCGCACCGAGAAGCACGGCGTACAGGCCACCCGCCACGCCGGCGATGGCGCCTGCCAGCACGAAGCCCGACAGCTTCGTCCGCACCGGCGGCACGGACATGGCGGCGGCCGCCTTCTCGTTGTCGCGCGTGGCGAGCAGGACGCGGCCGGTGCGGGCGCGCCGCAGCCCCTGCACGAACAGGATGGTCAGTGCCAGGAAGGCAAGGACCAAGAAGTACATGACCTTGTTCGACGCCAGGTCGAACCGCTCGAAGAGCACCGGGCGCAGGAACTGCTGCGGGATGACGTTCGGAAAGAACGTCGGGTTCAAGAAGAAGTTGTCGGCGGCCACCCCGAGCGCCAGCGTCACGGCGGCGAGATACGCGCCCCGGATGCGCAAGGCCGGAACACCCACGATCACCGCCAGCACGGCGCCGGCCGCCCCTGCGGCGGCCAGGCTCAGGAACAGGTCGACGTTGGCCTTCTCGATAAGGTCCCCCGCCAGCACGCCGCCGACTCCCGCGAAGGCGAACTGCCCGAGGCTCACGTTGCCCGACCAGCCCGTCAGGACGACGAGCGAGATGGCGATGATGCCGAAGACCAGCGCCCCGGTGTATTCCAACGTGGTCCCGGGCCCGAACACGAACGGGACCATGATCACCACCGCCCCGGCGATGGCGAAGAGGCCGATGCGCCCGGCGACCACCTCGGGGAGCTTGCGCAGCGCGTCGGGGATCGGCTTGAGGATGCCCGTCGCCGAGAACGTCTCCTCGGCGTCGTCGGCCCGTCCCTTCCGCTTCTGCAGGAACAGGAGCCCGAGGAGGATGGCGACCAGGTTCACGACGTCGCCGATCGCGCTGCCGTAACGCGGCATGTTGAACTCGAAGAGCCCGGTTGTGATGCCGAGTGCCACGCCGGCGCCGAAGGCCAGCGGGAGGTTTTCCATGCTGGCGATGATCGCGGCGGCGAGGGCCGGCAGAATGAGCGCCGGCCCGGCGCCGGCGGCGATCGTGATGCCCGCGGACGGCGCGCTGAGGATGCTGGTCAGCCCGGCCAGGAGGCCGGCGATGATCCAGACGAGGGTGGACAGGCGCCGCACCGGGATGCCGAGGAGCCGGGCCCGGTCCGCGTTGTCGGCGACCGAGCGCACCGCGATGCCCGCGTCGGTGCGCAGGAGGAACCAGCCCAGGGCGACCAGGACGACCGGCACGACGATCGCGATCAGCAGGTCGTTGCCGTTGAAGAGCACCGGGAAGATGAGCACGTGGTGCGCCGTCAACGGAGTCGTGACGCCGCCGACGATCGACGGCCCGTTCAGCCAGCCCGGCACCAGCAACTGGATGCCGCCGAAGAGCTGGGCCAGGCCGATCGTGACCACCATGACGATCAGCCGCGGGGCGGAGAAGAAGCGCCAGCGGATGATGAAGTCGACGAACAGGCCCAACGCCGCCCCGACGAGGAGCGCGATCCCGATACAGACGAACCAGTTCACGTGGTGGGCCAGGTTGAGCTCGACCGCCACCGTCGCCGCCAGTGCCCCCATGGCGCCGTAGGAGAAGTTGATGACCCGCGACGCCCGGTACGTGAGCACGAGGCCGAGGGCGAGCAACCCGTTGACCGCGCCGAACTCGGCCCCGTTGAGGATCTGGCCGCGCGGCGCGCCGTGCGGCCAGATGGCGGGGACCACGAACAGCAGGATGAGCGCGGCCGCCACGGTGATCGCGGTGGCGCGCAGGCGCACGGGCAGGCGGGACCACCGGTTGGACACCGACGCCCACACGTCCTCGATCTGTTCGGTGACCGTGAGACTCATCGGTCGCTCACCGCTCGTTCACCCGTGACCCCGCACTCCCGACTCTCCGACACCCGCGGCCCGCTACCCGGAGCCCGAGGCCGTCAACGGGAACCCCGAGGGCAGCGGGAGCGCGCCCCCGGCGTAGCTGCCGATCGGCGTCCGCGTCTTGGAGAAGACGTACGCGCCCTGCTTGTCGTTGTACGGCGACGTCAGGTTGGGGTTCCAGTAGATGAACGACCAGTCCATCTGCGGCGTGAAGTGGCCGTTCGGGAAGGCCCACGTCCCGTAGAGCGCATTGGCCGCGCCCGCCGTGCTCCCCGGATACGCCCGCATGCCGTTCTCGAACGACTGCGGCGTCAGGTTGGGACCGGCCATCTGGAGCCCGATGGCCATCTCGTACATCTGTGCGTAGATGATGTCGACCGAGTTCGCCGGTTCGCTGTTCGGATCGACCGACTTGTAGGCGGCGTAGCCGAACGTACTCTGCTTGGGCACCGTCGGTCCGTTGAAGCTCACGCCGAAGGCGTGCGACCACTCCGACTGCTGGAAGAGCTGGCCGACGATGTCCTGGTCGGTCAGCGCGACGCCGGCCACGACCCACTCGGGGGTGTAGCCCTGTTCGGCCGCCCGGGACGTCAGGTACACCGGGAAGACGGGGTCGCATCCGCAGAACACCGTCGTGATGCCGTCGTTCTGCAACTGGCTGATCACCGTCGCCGCCTGGCTCGACAGCGTCGACAGGTTCAGCTGGTACTGGATGTCGTCGGTGATCGGATGCCCGGCCGCCTGCGCCGCCTGGACCGCGCTGGCGGCCGCCGTCTGGTACCAGGGGTCGCTCGGGGCGATGATCGCCACCTTGCGCGGCTTGCCCTGCAGGCTGCCCCCGGCGTACGCGGCGTTCCCTCCGGCCAGCGACTTGAGGTACAGCTCCGAGGTCGCGCTCACGACGTCGTTGGACTCGGTGTCGAGGCTCCACATGTACGGCGCGTACTGGCCCATGAACGACGCCGACAGGTAGGGCACCCCGAAGTTCACGACCTTCTGCTGCGAGAGCGCCACGCCGTACGGCTCGGATGCCCCGTTGAGCTCGGCGAACGCGTGCAGCTGCTGCGCCGACGTCACGGCGTCGGCGTCGGCCTGCTGCTGACCGCTCCCGAGCAGCTCGTTCGTGATGGAGCCCTGGCCGTTGAAGTACTCCACGTTGAGCTTGCGCCCGTAGAACTGGAAGTGGTTGTCGAAGTACGTCGCCAGCGCGTTGATCGTGCGCTCGATGTCCGCCGTCGTGTCGACGATGTTGGCGCCACCCAGCGAGGCAAGCGTCTGTTGGAAGCTCTCCGAGTCCGCGGTGATGCGATAGGTCACGTTGATCTGCGAGGAGCTGACACCGGCCGACGTCGCACCGCCGTTGTTGCCCGAGAACGAGATGCACGGTGGCGAGTACGGGTCGCCGGCCACCTGTGCGCCCGCACACGAGCCCACCTTGCCCGCCGCCGTCGCGCTCGCCGCCGCTCCGGACGCGTGCGCCGCCGCCCCCGCGCCACCGGCCGCCGCGCCACCAGCGGTACCGGCGGCGGACGTGCCCGCCGTCCCCGCCGTCCCGTTGTTCGCCGCCGCAGAGCCCGTCCCCGTGTTGCCCGACACCTTCTGCGTCTCGTGCACCACGTTCTGTTGCGGGGCCTTGGTCGGCACCAGCATGGCCATCAAGACGAACGCCAGCAGCAAGGCGGCCAGCGGCCCGTAGCCCTTGATCAGGCGGCCGTTGGACTTGACGGCCGACAGCCGCAGCTTGCTCGAGCCGCTTCCGGCCCCCGCGGCCGCAGCTGCTCCCGCGCCAGCCCCTGCGCTCACATCCGTCACTTCGCTACCTCCACGGCTCCCAGCAACTTGTCGCGGCGGCGTTGCCGCAGGTAGTCCCACGTGAACAGCGCCACGACCACGGCCAGCGACGCCAGCCCGATCGGCACCGCCACGTTCCCCGAACTGCACCCGCCACCGGACGGACCGAGGCTCACGCAGGCGCTCGTCTTCGAAATCGGCCCGAGCGATTCCTTCGCCGCGCCCCCTCCGGCCCCCGTCGAGCCCGCGGTCCCGGCCGTGCCCGGCGTGCTCAGGCCGCCGAGCCCGGTGTTGCCCACCGGCGCCGCCGCCACCGCCGCCGGAGCGGTGTTGCCGGTGTTGCCGCCCGTCGGCGCCGCCGCCGGTGCGGTCCCCGCGCCGAGGGTCCCGGTCCCGAACGGCGACTGCTCCGCCTGGTCGTTCGTCGCCGCGCTGGCGCCGCCCAGCTGGATGTTGAGGTTGCCGCCGCCGGCCAGCACGCCGATGCCGATGTCACCGACCAGGACCCCGGTAGCGAAGTTGCAGTTCACGTTGAGCAACGCGTTGACGATGGCGGAGCGCAGGCTCTGGATCGAGCCCAGGTTCGACCCGATGACCTCCTGGCCCAGCGTGTTGTTGTCGATGCCGATGCTCAGCGGCGAGATCTGCACGGTGCCGTCGGCCAGGGTCGTCATGGCCGGCCACTGGATGTTGAAACCCACCGGCGACAGCGCCGTGTTGAGGATGTTGAGGAGCGCCTGCGGGCTGGAGTTCCCCGTCGTCGGGATGAGCTTGGACAGGTCGAGCGTGACGCCCGCCACGGTGAGGGTGCCGACGCTGAAGGTGGCGGTCGAGGTGGAGGTCGCGCCCGTCTGCTGCGTGGCCGTCCACACCAGGTTGCCGAGCTGGATCAGCCCGTTGACGAGCGAGATCGAGCCGATCGTCGACGTCGCCGTCGCCGTGCGGGTGGCGCCGTTGTCGATCGAGGCGTGTGTGGTGGACGACAGCCCCGAGATCGTCAGGAAGTTGCCCGGCACGGTGACCGCCCCGACCGCCGTCTTCGAGTCGGCCGTGGGCTGCGTGGTCACGTTGGCCGACTCGCTGCCGACCCCGATCGGGGACTGGGCCGGCGTGATCGCGCTGGTCAGTTGCTGGTTCCCGTTGACCGACTCCGCCTGCACGGGCGCCGGGACGTCCTTGGGGTCGAGGATCGGCGGCCCGCCGCTGCACCCGGCCGCCTCGAGCGCCGTGCCGATGGCACCGAGGTCGATCGTCTGCGACAGCGACTGCGCCTCTATGTCCTGGTAGTTCGAGATGGAGATGCCGAGCGTGATGGCGTAGTTCAGGCCGCCCGTCGTCGGCGCGACCGAAATCGCCTGCGCCGTGGCGACCGCGTTGCCGGGGATGAACGTGGTGTCGGCACCCGAGGTGGACCCGAACTCGACGATGCAGACCGCCGCCACGACGGCGCAGGCCAGGCCGAGGCGAAACGCGGCCGGGCTGTAGTGGCGCTCGCGGAACCGCGTCACGAACGACCGGCGTCGTCCTTTCACCAGGCGTGCCCTCCCCGTGGATCCCTTCGATCCACCGAGCACAACGAGCGCTGGGCTGGTTCCCTACGGGTAACTTTCGCCCGCTCGCGCCCCGCGAGCAGGCTGAGCGGCCACGCCGATGCCGCCGGGCCCGATGCCGGTGGCCGGCCCGTCCCGGCCGCACGCCGGCGCCGCGACCCGGTATTTCGTGCCTGGATGAGGAACGCCCCGCCGTCCCCGCCGCTCATTCTCTTTGCACACCCCCCGCAGGATGCTGCCCCGAACACCCGCCCGGGCGGCGCCGACAGTACTCAAGGGCCGCCGCTGCTGCGGGGCCGTCACACCTGACGGAGAAGAGGTACCCACTCATCGAGGTCCGCAACCTCGAGGCCGAGGACCTTGGCGCCGTCGTCGGCCCGGCGCAGCGTGACGGCGTCGGCCGCCCACGGCCGCGCCAGGAACGCCGACGCCTGGGCCGGGTCGAGACTTCCGCCCTGCCGGCCCAGCGAGACGACGCTGTCGTCGGTCAGGCGCACCTCGTAATTGGCGTCGGTGGCCACGAGATAGCGCTTCGCCTCCACGTGCAGGGCGACGATCCCCGCCACCCGCTCGCCCAAGGCACCCCGGACGACCGCCGCGCCGGCGGTGGCGTGCGTCTCGTCGCGGGCGCCCGGCAGGAGTTGGCCCACGTCGTGCACCAACCCGGCCACGGCGAGTTCGACGTCGTCGGGGTGGTCGCGACGCAGCACGGCCGCCGTCTGCAGTGCGTGGTCGAGTTGGGTCACCGGCACCCCGGGGCCGAGCGGGCGGTCCGCGCCCGACTCGAGCACGGCGACGATCTCGTCGACCCGCAGGGCGGACGCTTCGCTCACCCCTTCATTCTCCCCCGCTGCGGGTACGGTGGCGCGTGCCCTGGTCCCCTCCGCCGCGGAGCCCGTGGACGGACAAGATGGTCACGCTCGGGCGGGGCATCGGCGACGACGGGCGCTCCCTCATCTCGCTGCGGCCCGAGGACCTGCGCGCTGCCGCTACGGCCACGACCGGCCTCGATGACTTCGGCGACACGTGGTGGAAGGAGCCCTTCACCCGATTGTGCGCCTCCCTCGACGGCGAGGCGCGCCTCCACCTGCCCGGACGCCTGCGGACCCGCGGCGAGCTCCAGCTCATCTTGCAGAACCGGCTGCGCATGGTGGCTCTCTGGAAGAAGGAGCCCGCCGTCCTGCGGGCGCCGGTCGAGGCGCCCATCGTCGTCACCGGGCTCGGTCGCTCGGGCACCACGCTGCTGCACGAGCTGCTCGCCTGCGACCCCGACAACCGACCCCCCCTGCTCTGGGAGCTGCTCCACACCGTCCCCTACGACGATGCCTCGGGCGACGTGTGCGACGACGAGATCAAGCTCATGGACGAGATGGTGCCCGCCTTCACGACCATGCACGAGAACGGCGGGCGCCTGCCCACCGAGTGCATCTTCGCGTTCTCCCACCAGTTCTCGAGCGACGTGTTCACCGGGCTCTACAACGTCGCCGAGTACACGGTGTGGCGCAGCGGGGTCGACCAGTCGCCCATCTACGACTGGCACAAGCGCCATCTCCAGACGCTGCAGTGGGTGGCCGAGCGCCCGACGGTCCGCTGGGTCGTGAAGGCCCCCTCGCACCTCTCGGCCCTGCCGCTCGTCTTCGCCGCCTACCCCGACGCCCGTGTCGTGATCACGCACCGCGACCCGCTCCGCGTGATCGGCTCGCTGTCGGACCTCATGGCCACCCTGCACTGGATGCACTCGGACCACGTCGACCACGCCGTGCTCGTCGAGTTCATGGCGATGGGCCTCGAGCTGCAGATGGACGCCGTCACCGCCGAGCGCGACGCCGGCGCCGTGCCGGACGACCAGATCGCCGACGTCGTCTACAAGGAGCTGACCGCCGACCCTTTGGGCGTCGTCGAGCGGCTCTACGCGTCCTGGGGACTCCCGGTGACCGACGCGTTCCGCGCCGCCCTCGACGACTACCTGGCGGCGCGCCACACGAACCGAGCGCCCGGGCACGACTACTCGTTCGCCGACACGGGGCTCGACCTGACGACGCACCGCGCTCTGGTCACGCCGTACCAGGAGCGCTTCGGCGTCCCCTCCGAAGTGTGAGCCGCCCTACAGCGACGAGAGCTTGACCACCTCGGCGCCCGGGTGGGGCGGGCCGTCGGCCAGGACCCAGCGCACGAGCATGTAGCCCTCGAGGCGCCCGCCGGTGTCGAGCCAGTTCTCCACGCCCGGGCCGGGGTCGCGTGGCGCGATGACCAGCCGCCATGATCCGTCGTCCGACCTCTTGGCGTTCTTGTTGTTCAGGTTGGTCGTCGTGTAGCGGTAGTCGAAGCTCTCCATCCACGGCGACGTCAGCGTCAGGCCCCAGTACAGGAACGGCTTGCCCGGCTCGTGCACCGTGACCATCAGCGCCTCGTCCTCGGCGAGCTGGAAGCGACCCCCGTGGTACGTCATCTCGGCGTTGGTGTGCGTCCGCACCTCGTCCTCCTGCGCCGCGACGTGCGCCGCCCCGGACCGCCCGCCGAACGTGTTCAGGTTCGTGGCCGCGTCGCGCCACATCTGCAGCGCGGTGCCGCCGACGAACGTGAGGAACATCGCGGCGAACTCGAGCTTGGGCGCCAGCTCCTCGGGGGACAACAGCGGCGGCGGCACGACCTCGCCGGGTTCGGGGACGAGCTCCATGCGCAAGCGGGAGAACTTCTCGGGCCGCTTGTCGAAATGGGTCTCGCGGATCGCCAGTTGCGCCGTGCCGGGCTCGAGCACGACGGCATTGCGCGGCGGGGGGTCGGGCATCTTGTCCGCCGGGGCGATGAGGATGTCGACCTCGCCGTTCGGGCCGAGCTCGAACTCGTCGATGTGCGTCTGGGTCTGCGTGCCGGTCCTGCCCGCCGCGGGCCCCTGCCCGAAGGCCGTCCCGAAGGTCATCCCGAGGTACGCGCACTCACCTCGGTACCCGGTGAGCCGGTACACGTGGGCGTCGTCGAGGACGCAGAAGAGGTAGTGGACGTCGGGGTTGTCCACCAACAGCTTCTTGTACTCGTCCTGCAGCGTGAAGACCTCCGGGTGCAGCGGGTCGGAGCCCTCGACGATCCAGTCCAGGGCCAGGCGGGAGAGGCGGGTCACCCAGCGGTAGCCCTCGGCCAGGTCGACGTCGCTCTCGGGCACCTCGGTCGCCTGACGGACCACGTCGAGCGCCGCCGTCTGGGCCCCGATCCAGGCGTCGAAGGCGGCGTCCAGCCGGTCGTCTCGCATGCGGGCGAAACTACCGGCGTTCCCGCCGAGTCGCCCCCTTCGCTACCCACCCGGTAACTTTCGGTACGTGACCGACACCGTGACCGAGACGGCCAGCACCGACGAGCTGCTCAGCGAGCTCCGGGCCTGGCTGGACAACAATTGGGACCCCGACCTGACGGTGGCCGATTGGTGGGAGCGCATGGGCCTGGCCGGCTGGTCGGCCCCCGGACTCCCGACCAACGCCTACGGCAAGGGCATGGCCCGCTCCGACACCGTCCTCGTCCAGCAGGAGATGGCCAACTTCGGCGCGCTCGGCGCACCGGCCGGCCTGGGCCTGCTGCTGGCCGCGCCGACGATCGCCACCCACGGCACCCAGGAGCAGGTCGACCTCTACGTCCGCGAGATCGTGACCGGGCAGAAGGCGTGGTGCCAGCTCTTCAGCGAGCCCCAGGCCGGGTCGGACCTGGCCGGCCTGCAGACCAGGGCCATCAAGGACGGCGAGGAGTGGGTCGTCAACGGCCAGAAGGTGTGGACCTCGGGCGGCCAGTACGCCGACCTCGGCATGCTCCTCGCCCGGACCGACGCCGACGTGCCCAAGCACCAGGGCATCTCGTGGTTCGCCTTCAACATGCTCCAGGACGGGGTCGACGTGCGGCCGCTGAAGGAGATGACGGGCCACGCGCTCTTCAACGAGGTCTTCCTCACCGACGCCCGGGTCGCCGACTCCGCCCTCATCGGCGGGCTGAACAACGGCTGGGCCGTGGCCAACACGACGCTGGCCAACGAGCGGGCCGGCCTCGGCGCCGGCGGCGGCAACGCCGCGGGAGGCGGGCTGGCGCAGGCGGGCACCGTCATGGGCATGCTCGACCGGCGCGTCGGCGACCTCGTCGGGCCGAAGCCTTCGGGGGGCGGCAAGAAGAAGTCGCAGGCTCCGGGCGGCGCGCTGGGCGCCATGCGGGGCGGCGCCTCGATGCTCATCGGCCTCGCCCAGTCCCAGGGCAAGAACAAGGACGCCGGCATCCGCCAGGACCTGGCCCGGCTCTACACGCTCGGCGAGATCGGCCGCTTCAACGGCCTCCGCGTCAAGGCGGTCAAGGAGGGCGGCGGCGACATCCCGGGCATGCCCAACGTGTCGAAGCTGTCCATGAGCAACATCGTGCGGCTCACCCGAGACCTCGGGCTGCGGATTCTCGGGCCCGGCGGGATGCTCCACGCCTACGACGCCGACTCCAAGGCCTCGCTGGCGCAGGCGACCGGGGACCCCTTCGCCGGTGGCGTCACGGAGATGGCACTGTTCGCGCAGGCGCCGCCGATCTACGGCGGCACGGACCAGGTCCAGAAGAACATCATCGGCGAACGCGTCCTGGGCCTCCCCAAAGAGCCCAACAACGACCGGACCACGCCCTTCTCAGAGCTGCCGAAGAACGCGTAAGCCCTCGGCACAGAGGATCGGGTCGGGGCCGGGGGGCTGTCGGGTATGAGTCGGGTGGATCGGACGCTGCGCGGCGCGGCCGCGATCGTC
>DATDIE010000230.1:0-7864 GCA_036521235.1 Acidimicrobiales bacterium
GGATGCCGCAGACGATGATGTTCTCGTAGAGCTGCACGTAGCCGCTGCGTACGGCGTGGGGCAGCGCGTTGTCGGCGACCGGGCTCTCAGAGAGGAGGCCGGCCAGGTCGGACTGGTGCGACGCCAGCTGGCTGCTCACCGTCTGGAGCGTCTGCAGCTGCGTGACGATCTGGGGGTAGTACGTCTCGAGCAGGCTGCGCCCCTGCGTCGACAGGTTGTCGAGCGACTGGAGCAGCGTCTCGAACTGGTCGGAGTTCTGCGCCAGGATCTGGACCGTCTTGGTCAGGTTGTCGAGGGCGGTCGACGTGGCGCCGGTCGTCGGCGCGAGTGTGCCGGTGAGGGTGTTGAGCCCGTTGACGGCGGAGGTGATCTCGCTCGTGTGCTGCGAGTACGTCGTGGCCACCGCGTCGAGGTCCTCGAGGAACGCCTTGAGCGACGCGGCCTGGCCGGTGAAGCCCTGCCCGCCGGCCTCGATGATCTGCTCGAGCTCGGTCGTCGAGATGGCGCCGAAGACCTCCGCCCCGGCCTCGATGAACTGCTCGACGTCGGCCGTGGTCCCCGTCTTCTTGATGACGGCGCCGTTCGCCAGCTGCGGCGCGGCCGCGGCACCCGCCCCGGTCTGGCTCTTCGGGACGTTCAGCTGCACGAACTGCTCACCGAGGATCGTCGTGCGATCGATGGACGCGCTGACGTCGGCCGGGATGCTGACGTTGTCGTCGAACGAGAGCGAGACCTTGGCCCGGTTGCCGGAGAGCGCGATGTTGCTCACCGACCCGACCGGGACGTCGGCCAGTTGGACCTGGGCGCCGCCGGCCAGGTCGCCCACGTCGCTGAAGTAGGCCGTCGCCGTGCGCTGCGTCGAGCCGCCGCCGGCGGAGCAGCTGGCGAGGCCGCCGCCGAGCGCGAGGAGCGCGGGGACGACGAGGAGGCGGCGGAGGGCGGCGCGGCGCATCAGAACCAGCTCGCAATGTCGTGGGCCCACCCGGACAGCAGGCCGCGTTGGGCGTGGTGGTGCTGGCCGTGGTGGCCCTGGTCCTGGGGCAGTGGCGGCAGCAGGTCGGCGGCCGGCGCGGTGAGCGACGGCGCGGGGTTCGTGGCGGCGGCGGACGTCGACGGCGTCGCGTTGGCGATCGACGCGCTCTGCGTCGCCGCCGTCTGGCTCTCCGAGAGCAGGCCGCCGAGGCCGCCGGACGAGCCCTTCGAGCTCGACGAGCTGGACGAGGACGAGCCCGAGCTCGGCTTGCAGCCGAGCAGCGACGTGATCAGGTTGCACGGCTGGGTGGTCGTCGTCGTGGTCGGCGGCACCGTCGTCGTGGTGGTGGTCGAGGGGCCCGAGCTCTTCGGCGCGTTGGTCGACGACGGCGCGGGCGTCGCGCTGGCGCCGGTGCCGGCGCCCTGCGTCGCGTTCTCGATCTTCTGGAGGCCCTGCTGCAGCAGTGCCTGCGCCGTGGACGAGCTGCTCTCCCCCGTCAGCCCGTTGATGATCGTCGGGATGGCGTCGACGAGGGAGTTGAAGAAGCCCGACGACGGGTTGCCGCAGTCGGTGAGCGTGGCCAACACGGTCGAGGAGAGGCCGGTCGAGTGGTTGGACGCCAAGCGCCGGCAGATGCCGGCCAGCCGGTCGCGCAGCAGGCCCGCCAGGTAGGCGCCGGTCACGCCGGGCGCCAGCTGGAGGTTGAGGTCGAGCCAGTTGTACGTGGTGTCGTAGGCCCGCTGGGCCCCCTGGAAGAGGTTGTTGCCGTTCTGGAGGATCTCGTCGACGTTGGCCAGGTTGCGGTCGAGCGTCCGGCCGACCGTCGTCACCGTGCCCACGTCCGCCTCGAGGGGCGCGATGTTCGGCACGAGGAGCGTGACGAGGCCCGAGCTGGCGCCGGACAGCTGCGTGATGGCGTCGTTGAGCTGGCCCGAGTGCTGCGCCACCGTCGTCGAGACGGTGTCGTACTGGGTGATGAGCTGCTCGATCTGCGACGTGTCGGTGTCGAGCGTGCCGGTCAGCTGGGCCAGCGTGCCGTTGAGCTGGCCGAGGTCGTTGCCCTTCTCGGCCAGCAGCTGCACCGTGCCGGCGGCGGACGCGATGAGCTTGTTGAGGTTCTGGCCCTGCCCGTCGAGGTCGGTCGCCAGGTTCGACACCAGGCTGCCCACCGCGTGCGGGTTCAGCGCGTTCAGCGTGCGCTGCAGCTCCTTGAGGATCTCGTCGGTCGAGACCGGGACGGCGGTGTGGTCCTGGCTGATGGTGGCGCCCGACGGCAGGTACGACCCGCCGGTGTAGCCCGGGTTGAGGTCGACGTCGGGGGACCCGAGGAGCTGGGGCTGGACCAACGAGGCGAAGGCGACGCTCGGGATCTTGGTGCCCTGCTTCACGGCGAGCGTGACGTGCACCTTGTCGCCGACGTTCTGCACGTTGGTGACGCTGCCGACCTTCACGCCGAGGACGTCGACGGCGGCGCCGGTGAAGAGGCCGGGCGCGCTCGAGTAGACGACGTTCAGCTGGTACGTCGGCGTGCCCTTGGTGACCTCGACGCCGATGACGACGGCGGCGACGATCACGATGGCGGCCACGACGAACGTGAACGGCTTGGAGTGCAGGATGCGGCGCATCACTTCCCCCCGAGCAACGGGCTGAGGAGCTGGGACAGGCCGCCGAGGCCGGTGTTCGGGCCCGGCGTGGCGCCCGACGACGAGGAAGATGACGGCTTGTCCGAGGCCGACGAGCCCGCCGCGGTGGACGGCGTCGTCGTGGAGGACGACGCCGACCCGCTCGGCGTCGAGGGCCCCTCGCCCGGGGACACATTGGACCCCGCGCCCGGCAGCGGCCCGGTCTGCTGGTCACACGACTCGGGGTCGGGCCCGAGGACCTGGTTGAGGACCTGGTCGAGCGTGCCGCAGGGGCCGATGATGCCGAACGTCTGGGTCAGCGACGCCGGGTTCACGTAGATGTTGCCCCACGGCACCGGCGTGGAGCCGCTGTAGGCGATCGACTGGAAGCCCTTCAGCGCGCTGCCGAGGTAGCTGACGCCCTCGGCCAGGTCCTCCTGGTGCTGGCCGACGACGTTGAGGTCGGCGTGGAGGCTCGAGAGCAGCGAGTTGAGCGCGGGCGAGTCCTGGCTGACGAGGCTGTTCGTCTGGCTCGCCATGGAGTCGACGTTGTTGATCAGGTTCGTCAGGTCCTGGTCGTGCGCCGCCAGCCCGGTGGAGACGGTGTTGAGGTTGTTGACCACCGACAGTAGCTGCTGGTCCCGGTTGGTCAGCGTCGTCGAGAGCGAGTTGGCCGAGTCGATGAGCTGGGACACCTGCCCGCTGCGCTGGTCGACCGTCGTCGTCAGCGCGCCGAGGCCCGAGATGATCTGCGCCACCTGCTTCTGCTTGTCCTGGGTGATGTTGGCCAGCGACGTCACGAGGCTGTTGAGGGCCTGGGCGTTCGTCTTGGAGAGCAGGTTGTGGGCGGTGTTCTGCAGTTGGTAGAACTCGGTCGGCACCGACGTGTCGGTGATGAACGCACCGGGCTTGAGCGGGTCGTCCCACCCGCTGACCGGCGTCAGCGTCACGTCGACGACGCCCAGCAGCGTCTCGACCTCGACGGCGGCCTTCGTGACGTGCGGCAGCTGCACGCCGCTGTTCACCGACAGCGCGGCGTCGACGGCGTTGCCGTTGACCTTGACGGAGGTGACGGAGCCGACGTTGACGCCGGCCACCATGACCGTCGTCCCGTTCGAGATGCCCGCCGCGTTCGGGAACTGCGCGTCGACCGTGTAGCCCGACGAGAACACGCTCCGGTTGAGCAAGAGGATGGCGAGGATCGCCGCCGCCATGATGACGATGCCGACGAGCCCCACGACCTTGGGGTTGCGCTCGGTGACGGCCTTCACTTCGTGCCTCCCGACGGTGCGGTGGTCGTCGTGGGCGCGGCCGCCCCGCTGACGGCCTGGAGGTCCTGCCCGAGGCTCGACGCGGCCAGCGACCCGGGCGACGTCGGCGACGACGAGGACGAGGACGAGGACGACGAGCCGTTCGACGAGCTGGCGTCGGGGTTGGGCAGCCCCGGCAGCGTCACGTTCTGCAGCGGCGCGGGGAGGGGTGGGCTGCCGAAGGGGCCCGAGCCGGCCGGCGGGTTGCTCGGCTCGTAATAGGTGCACACGCTCTGGCCCGCCAGGCACGTGTAGATCGTCTGGACGGCGAACCACTGCCCCCACTGGGAGATCTGGATGTAGGGCGCCAGTCCGGCGCCGAGCGTGCTGAGGCTGTTGGCCAGGTTCTGCTGGTTGTTCTGGACGTCCGCCGCCACCGCCTGCAGGTTGTCGATCGTGCTGGTGATGGTCGTGTGGTTGTTCCCGATCAGGTTGGCCAGGTCCGTGGCCACCTGGGAGAGGTTGCCGACCACCCCGTCGAGGAGCGAGTTCTTCGACGCCAACGCGGACGACACCGTCTGCAGGTTGGTGACCAGGCTGTCGATGTCACCCGAGCGCGAGGCCAACGCGGTGAGGACCTGGTCGAGGTTGCCGATGATCGAGCCGACCTGGGTGTCGAGGGCCTCCACCGTGTTCGAGACCGTGGCGCCGCTGTTGATGAGCTGGTCGATCTGCGCCGTGTCGCCCTCGAGCGCCCCCGACACGTTCTCGACGAACTGGTTGGCCTCGGTCGGGTTGATCGACGAGAGCACCGGGCCGAGCGAGTTCAAGAACGTGTCGACGCTGGCGTCGGTCACGTCGTGGCTCATCGGGATCGTGGCCCCCGACGCCAGGACCGGCCCCGCATTGCCCGGGAAGAGCTCGATCTCCTTCTGGCCGATGACGTTCTGCCAGCGCATCCCCACGTCGGTCGACTTCCGCAGCGTCACCGTGTTGTTGATGCTCATGGAGATGAGCGCGTGCCCGTGCTGCACGCCGATGCTCGTCACCTGCCCGACGGGCACGCCGGCGATGTTGACGTTGTCGCCGCCGGCCAGGCCGGTGACGTCGGTCAGCTGCGCGTTGACCGTGTGCCGGCTGCTGAAGAGCGAGATGTTGCCGATCTTGACGGCCAGACCCGCGAGGAGCACCAGGCAGACCAGGGCGAAGATCGCGAACTTGAACGCCGACGCCGGGAAGTGCCGCCAGAACCTCACGACGACCCCCCGAGCAGCTGGTTGAGGATCGAGCCGAGCGTCGTCGGCTTGGACGTGTCGGGCTGGCCGAGGATCCCGTAGACCTGGTTCGCCGCCGCCCCGCCCGCGCTGTTCGCGCCGGCGGTGGGCGAGGTCGTCGACGACGGGGTCGACGCGGCCGGCGGCGCGGCGGGGGTCGACGGCGCGGTCGGGCTCGACTGCAGCGTGTCGAACGTGGAGAGCTGGGACGAGCAGTCGAACGCGGAGCCGGCGCCGGCGAGCGCCTGCTGCAGCGGCTCGAGGTACGACATCCCGCCCGTCGGGGGCGCGATGAGGTTGCAGACGAGGCTGTTGACGTCGCTGAAGAGGATGAAGGTGTTGAAGTAGGCGTACGTGCTGCCGTCGGGCAGCTTGTTCAGGCCCGAGGCGCCCTGGGCGATCTTCTCGAAGTAGTGGTAGGCGCCGTTGATGACCTGCCCGATCGTCTGCGGCTCGGCCAGCAGGACGCGCGACACGTTGTCGCCGGACTGCAGGATCGTCGCGATGTCGGGGTGGTACGTCGCGAGCAGCGTGGCCAGGCGGTTCGAGAACGGGATCAGCGTGTTGATCAGGTTCTGGTAGTCCGTCTCCTCCGCGTTGAACGCCGGCAGGCCCTGGTTGATCTCGGCGTTGAGGTTGTTGAGGTCGCCCGCCGCGGGCGCGATCGCCTGGGTGAACTTGGCGAAGGAGTCGAGCGCCAGGATCTGCGCGTTCAGCGTCCGGTCGAGCAGGCCGGCCAGCTGCGTGCCGGACTCGATGCCGGCCGCGATCTTGGGGCCCTCGCCCTGGGAGGCCTGCGCCAGCTCGCCCAGCAGGGTCGAGAGCTGCTGCGCGTTGACCTGGTTCAGCAGCGGGGTCGCCGCGGCGAAGAGGTCGCCGAGCTCGTCGCTGCTGACCGAGTGGCCGAAGGCGCCCCCGGCGGCCAGGTACGGCCCGGCGTCGGAGTTCTGGTGCGGCGAGCTGATCGAGACCTGCTCGGCGCCGAAGAGGTTGACGGGCTGGATCGTCGCCGTCGACGTCGCCGGCACCTTGAAGGACGGGTCGATCAGCATCGTCACCTTCGCCTGGTTCTGGTACAGGCTGATCGTCGAGACGCGCCCCACCTGGACGCCGCGGAACACGACGGCGGAGCCGGGGTCGAGGCCCTCGCCGGCCCGGGGGAAGGTGCCGCTCAGCTTGTAGTCGCCCTGGAAGTCCCCGTTGGCCAGGCGAACCAGCTCGACCGTCCCGAACACCAGCCCGAACAGGACGACGAGGCTGACGACGACGTTGCGGATCCGCCTCATCCGACGAGCCTCGCCGTGGCGTTCACGCCGCCGAAGAGGATCAGGGACATGAAGAGGTTGACGACGACCACCAAGATGATGGAGAGGCGGATGGCGCGCCCGGCGGCCACGCCCACACCCGCCGGCCCGCCCGTCGCGTTGTAGCCGTAGTAGCAGTGCACAAACGTGACGAGGACGGCGAAGACCATCGCCTTGAGGAACGAGTAGAAGATGTCGAGCGGGGGCAGGTAGAGCCGGAAGTAGTGCGTGTACGTCCCCGGCGACAGGCCGAAGAAGCGGGTGACGACGAGCTCGGAGGCCAGGTAGCTGGCGAAGAGCGCGGCCAGGTACAGCGGGATCATCGTGATCAGCGCGGCCCAGACCCGGGTGCCCACGAGGTAGACGACGCTGTTGACGCCCATCACCTCGAGCGCGTCGATCTCGTCGCTGATGCGCATGGCGCCGAGCTGGGCCGTGAAGCCGGCCCCGACCTGGGCGGCCAGGGCCACGCCGGCGACGAGGGGGGTGATCTCGCGCGTGTTGGCCAAGGCGGTGATGACGCCGGTGAAGGCCTCGGCCCCGATCTGCTGCAGGCCGTTGAAGCCCTCGAGCCCGACCTCGGTGCCGGTGAAGAACGCGATGGAGACGACGACGAAGAACATCCCGCCACCGACGACGAGCGCGCCCGACCCGAGGGAGATGTCCGACATGAGGACGAGGATCTCCTTGGGGTAGCGCAGCGCCCGCGGCAGCGCGCGCAGCGTGCGCCCGTAGAACTTCAACTGGTCGTAGAAGACGTCGAAGATCCCGATGAGGCCGTCGCCGAAGCCGAGGGCGCGCCCCCCGAACTTGCCGGCCGCGGCCAGCGCCGGGGGCTGGCGCCGGGGCTTCGGCTCGGGCTGGGACTCGGGGCGGGCGGGGGTGTCGATCGCCATCAGAGGCCCTTTTGCGGGATGAAGTTGAAGTAGAAAACGGTCAGGAGGAAGTTGACGAAGAACGACAGGATGAACGTGACGACGACGGCCTGGTTCACCGCGTCACCCACGCCCTTCGGCCCGCTCTTGCAGTACAGGCCCTTGTAACAGGCGACCATCGCCGCGATGAACCCGAAGATCGCGGCCTTGAGCAGCGCGATGGCGAGGTCGGCGATCTGGCTCAGCTCGCCGAAGGTGGCGAAGAAGCTGCTCGACGTGATGTGGATGGAGTGCGTGCCGAACCACCACCCGCCCGCGATGCCGGCCACGCTGACGACGGCGTCGAGGAGGACGGCGACGACCGTGGCGGCGAGCAGCCGCGGCAGCACCAGACGGTGGAGCGGGTTGACGCCCATGACCTCCATCGCGCTGATCTCGTCTCGGATGCGGCGCGAGCCGAGGTCGGCGCACATGGCGGAGCCGCCGGCGCCGGCGATGAGGAGCGCGGTGGCCACAGGCGCCTGCTCGCGGACCACGGCGAGCACCATGGCGGCGCCGAGCTGGCT
>DATDIE010000231.1:0-6640 GCA_036521235.1 Acidimicrobiales bacterium
GATCTGATCGAGCGAACTGGCGAAGGCGACCAACCCGTACCGGGACACGCGTCCGTAGGTGGGTTTCATCCCGACCACCCCGCACAAGGCCGCGGGCTGACGGATGGACCCGCCGGTGTCCGAGCCGAGTCCGAGCGGAGTGAACCCAGCCGCCACCGCCGCGGCGGAACCACCGCTGCTGCCTCCCGGAACCTTGCTCGTGTCGCGCGGGTTGCGCGTCGCCCCGAAGGCCGAGTTCTCCGTCGAACTGCCCATGGCGAACTCGTCCATGTTCGTCTTGCCGAGGGCGACGGCGCCGGCGCGGCGGAGCAGCCCGACAACCGTGGCCTCGTACGGCGGGCGCCACCCTTCGAGGATCCGCGACCCGCACGTCGTGGCGTGGCCCCGGGTGCACAAATTGTCCTTCAGTGCGACGGGCACCCCGGCCAGCGGGCCCGGGTCGCGCCCCTCGGCCACCGCCGCGTCGACCGCGTCCGCCTGGGCGCGCGCCACGTCCTCGAGGACGGAGAGGAACGCGTTGTACCGTCCGTCCTCCGCCGCCACCGCGGCGATCGCCTCTTCGGTGACGTCGCGCGCCGCCCGGGCGCCCGAGCGCACCGCGTCGGCCAGCGAGACCGCCGACGTCACGGCGCCTCCGCGCCGATCCGCGGCACCTTGAAGCGGTCGTCCTCCACCGAAGGCGCGGCCGCCAGCACCTCGTCGCGGTCGAGGCTCGGGCGGACCTCATCGGGCCGCAACACGTTCTCGAGCGCGATCGGGTGCGACGAGGGCGGGAGGTGGGACAGGTCGAGTGCGGCCACGTCGGCGGCATGGTCCAACACCGTCCGCAACTGCGCCGTGAAGAGCTCGACCTCGTCGTCGGTCAGGTCCAGGCGCGCCAAGTGGGCGACGTGCACGACGTCGTCGCGGCTGAGGACGCGGGGCGCGGCGGCTCCGGCGTCCTTCTCGGCGGGCCCGGTCACGGCCGGGCTGCGGGCAGCACGCCGGTCAGGAACTCGACGGTGCGCGCCTCGATCTCGTCCTTGTCGAAGTCGAGCGTCGCCACGTGATAGCTCCGGTCCAGGACCACCTGCTCCACGGGGCCCTTCACGCCGGCCTTCAGGACTTCGCTCGACGTGGGGTCGACGACGTGGTCCTGGGTGCTGCTGAAGAGCAGGACCGGGCACGTCACCGACCCGAGGAGCGCCTCCACCTCGGCCACCCCCTCGAAGAGGGACAGGGCGGCCTGCAGGGGCAGCTCGGGATAGGCGGACTCGACCGCGCCCTCCTTCGCAATGTCCGAGCCGATGCCCGGCGCGACCTCGTCACCGCCGTCGATCATCGCCTGAAGGAAGTCGATCGTGGCCGCGTCGGGTGGGGTCACCAGGGGGTTCACCAAGGAGAGGGCCGCAATATCTGGGTGATGCTCGGCCAGCCAGACGGCCAGGCTCCCTCCCATCGACAGGCCGATGACCACGACGGCGTCGCAACGCGCCGCCAGCGCGGTGTACGCGTCGACCGCGGCCTCGCACCACTGCGGCCAGCGCGTCGGCACCATGTCGGAGACGTCCGTCCCGTGCCCGGGCAGCAGGGGCAGCTCGACCGTGAACCCTGCGTCGGTCATCGCAAGCGCCAGGCCGCGCATGGATTGGGGGTTGCCGGTGAAGCCGTGGAGGACCAACGCGCCGCGGGCGTCGCCGGTCGCCGAATATGGCTCTGCACCGGGCATGATGGGATGCGTCACGAGTCGGCAGCCTACCGGCGGGAAAGGTAGGGTTCCGGCGGCCACCAGGCTCCGGGGCGGGGCGAACGAGGTCCCACCGCGACCGAAGAGAACACGTAAGGAGCACACCTACATGCCGTCGTACCCGTTCCTGAGCGACGCTTGGCTCGACGAGGCGCGCGCCATCCGCGCCGAGTTCGAGGGCAAGACCCCGCCGATCGCCCACTCCGTCCGCATGAACCTGGTCGTGACCGCGGTCCCCTTCTCCGACGACGACATCCTCGCCCACATGGACACCTCGAGCGGCGAGATGGTCCTCGACACCGGCCACCTCGAGACGCAGGACCTCAAGGTCACGGTGGACTACGAGACGGCCAAGGCGATCCTGATCGACGGGAACCCTCAGGCCGGCATGCAGGCCTTCATGGCCGGCAAGGTACGGGTCGAGGGGGACATGGCCAAGCTCATGGCGTTGCAGGCCACGCCGGCGGCGTCCGACTCGTCGGCGGCCGAGCTCGCCACCCGCCTCCGCGACATCACCGAGTAGACCGAGTCGTCAGGCCGCATCGGCCGCCAGCTGCGGCGACCGCGCCGAGCGGCGCAACGGCCGGATGAACAGCGCGCACACCACCGCCAGCGCGGCCACCACCGTGCCGACCCAGAACGGCACGCTGAAGCTGTGCAACAGCGCCGTGCTGTGGTGCACGTTGGCGAGCCCGTCTTTCTTGGCGATCGATTCCTGGATCGTCAGCACGATCTGGATCCCGGCCACCTCTCCCACCTGCGCCGCCAGCAGCGACGCCGCGCTCATCACCCCGTACTCGGACTCCACCACCTCGTTCGCCATCGACGACGTGGTCGCCGGCATGGACACGCCCATGCCGAGACCCGACAGCGCCAACGCCAGCACCACCACGATGACGGCCGACGACGCGCCGAGCGTGGCGAACAGCACCATCGACACCAGCAGCGCGATCGTCCCGAAGAGCGTCGCGTTGCGCTCCCCCGTCCGCACCGTCATGTACCCCGCGATCGGTGCGCTGATGGCAAACACCAGGGGCCGCGCCACCGACAAGAAGCCCACCTGGGAGACGCTGTAGCCGTAGACCTGCTCCATGAGCAGCGGGAAGAGGAAGAAGCCGCCGAAGTAGGCGAAGCTCGTGAACGCCTTGGTGCCCATGGGGAACATGAAGTTGCGCCGGCGCCAGTAGGTCGTCGGGATGAGGGGGGTGGGGAACGTTGCCTCACGCCACACGAAGGTCACGCCCAGCGCCAACGCCACGACGCCCGAGACGATCACCCCCACCGACGTCCACCCCGCGATCGGCCCGATGCTCAGGACGAGCATGGCGGCGGTCACCGCTCCGGCCAGGCTCCAGCTGCCGACCCAGTCCATGCCCTTCCAGATGCCCGACCGCTTCCCCGTGGCTTTGTCCTCGGACCGGACCTCCCCCTCGGCCCCGTCGGCCCGGGCCTTGCGGCGCGTCGGGAGCAGTACCGCCACGACGACCGACGCGATGATCAGCAACACGAGCTGGCCCCAGAACAACGTGCGCCACCCGAAGTACTGGATCACCGGCGAGCCGAGCGTCACGCCCAGGACCGGGCCGCCCGCCCCGACCAGCGACCACCAGCCCAGGGCCTTGACCCGATCCGCCGGGGCGAACAGCTCGAGGATGATCGCCATCGACGCCGTGCCGGTCGCCGCGCCCTGGACCCCGTCGAGGGCGCGGGCGAAGAGGAGCATCCCGACGTCGGGCGCGGTCGCCGTGAGCACCGCGCTGACCATCGCCCCCAGCAGCCCGAACTGGTAGAGGCGGCGGTGGCCGAACAGGTCGCCGGCCTTGCCGAAGAAGGGCGCCGCCACGCCGAAGGCGAGCAGTGGCCCGGTCGAGGCCCAGGCCAATACGGAGAAGTTCGTGTGGAAGTCCGCCTTGACCGTGGGCAGTGCAACGACGAAGACGGTGAAGGTGATGTTGAGCGCGAGCAGGCCGGCCAACAGCGCGACGAGCGCCCACCACTGGTAGCGCGGGCTCTTGACCGCCCGGTCGGTGACCCGGCGGTGCAGCAGGGCGAACCAGTTCGTGTCGACGGACCCGTCCCCCAGGGTCCCCATGGCCGCGCCGCCCGGGTCGGCGGCCGGGTCGAGCAGCGTCTCGGACTGATCGACCGGGGACGCCTCCATCGGCGCCACCCTACCGGCGGCCAATTTCGGGCTTCCCCCGGTCCCGACCCGCCCGCCAGCCGCAGACGCGGGCCCTCAGGCGGTCGTCGTCAGCGCAGCCCGCGCAGGCGGAACCACCAGTTCGGGTCCCGGCCGTGCGCGTGGAAATGGTTGGGGATCTGGCGCATCACCCGGTCGATCGACCACTCGCCGGGCCCGAAGCGTGCGTCGGCCACCCGGGTCAGTTCGGCCATCATGTGCGCCACGTCGCCGTCCGGCGGTGTCGGCCCGTGCTGCTTCCACACCACCATCGGCACCCCGCACACCTCGCAGTCGGCCACCCAGCACACGTCGTCCTCGTGGTGCCATTCCGAGAGGCGCGCCGCTTCGCAGAGGTCGCAGTCGGGGTCGAACGGCCGCGCCACCATCAGCTCGTCACCCCGTCAGCTCAGTGCGTGAACAGCTGGACCGACGAGCCCGTCGGCACGGTCGAGCCGATGGAGGGCTGCGTCCCCGTGACGTTGTTGTTCGGGTTGCCCGAGACGCCCGAGACGCTCAGGCCGGCGCCCTGCAGCGCGCTGGTGGCCTGCTGCGTCGAGTCGCCCTGCACGTTGGGCACCTGCACCATCGGCGGCCCGGTCGACACGTTCACCGTCACCGCGGAGCCGTAGGGCGCCTGCGCCCCGCTCGCCGGCGACGTCGAGATGACCTGCCCCTGGGGGACCGTCGCGTTCGGCTCGTTGTTCTGCGTCGCCGTCAGCCCCACCGCCTGCAGCGCCGCCTGCGCCTGGGTGAACGAGTAGCTCGTCGGGATGTTCGGCACCGTCGCCGGCTGGTGCCCGAGCGACGGCACCAGCGCGATCGTGCTCCCGTACGGCGCCTTCGTCGGGTTCGGCGTCGAGCCGATCGACCACAGATCCAGGACGCCGGCCGCGATGTTGTTGTTGTACGTCCCCGGCGCGCAGACCGACTTGAAGTGCGCCGCCTGCAGCGCCGTCGTCGCCTGGGCGCACGTCATGCCCGCCAGGTTCGGCACCGTCACGTTCGGCGGCCCGTCCGAGACGACCACCCTGACGGTCGTGCCCTCCTTCGCCGACACCCCGGCCTTGGGCGTCTGCGACACGATGTCGCCCGAGCCCACGGTGATCGACTTCACCGGCGGGCCCTGGGCCAGGTCCATGTGGACCTTGGCCAGCTGTGTCCGCGCCTGCGCGACGGTCAGGCTCGTCAGCGTCGGCGTCGGGTGCGACGGCGTGAGCACGTTCGTCCCGAACGCCACGGCCAGCCCCGCCGCCAGCAGCACGGCCGCCACCACCCCGGCCACGATGGCCCACGTCTTGCCGCTGCCCCACGACCGGCCCCGTCGGCGCGGCGGCGCCCCTCGTCCGGCCGCCGCGGCCGCGCCCCCGTGCGGCTCCGCGTCGAAGATCTCCCCCGGGCCGGCCTTCGTCCCGACCGGCGCCCCGGCGGCCAACGGCGCCACCGCTGTCGCCGAGATCGCCCCCCCGGCGGCGACCGCCGTCACCCCCGAGTCCGTGAGCTCGCCGACCCCCGGCGCGTGGAACGCGGCGATCGGCGCGGACCGCTCCGGGTGCTGGAACACGAGCGCCAGCGGCGCCGGCGTCGGCAGCGCAGCCGCCAAGGCGCCGAGTCGCGCCCCCAGTCCCGCCGCGTCCAGGCGCGCCGTGACGTCCGGCGCGGCCGCCCGCGCCAGCACGTCGTCCAGCGGCCCCAGCAAGGCGTCGTGCGGGAGGGGCTGGCCGATCCGGGCCGCCAGCGTCCCCATCGTGGTATCGGTCACGAAGGGCACCGACCCCGTCACCGCCTCGTACAGCACCAACGCCAGGGAGTAGACGTCGGCTTTCCCGTCCACGGACTTGCCCTCCGCCGCCTCGGGCGAGATGTAGCGCGCCGTCCCGACCATCGCCCCCGCCGGCTCGGTCCACGCGGCCTCCGCCAGCGCCCGGGCCACGCCGAAGTCCGCAATCCGTACCCGCCCCTCCTCGTCGAACAACAGGTTCGCCGGCTTTATGTCACGGTGCACCAGCCCGCGCAGGTGCGCGTACGCCAGGCCCTGCGACACCTCCGCCCCCAGCTGCGCCGCCTGCGCGTGCGACAGCCTCACGCCCCGGTCCTCGAGGTCCCGCAGCGAACCCCCGCCGAGATACTCGAGCACGAGGTACGGCTCGTCGTTCTCCTCGCCCCAGTCGAACACCCGCAACACGTGCGGGTGGTTCAGCGACGCCACCGAACGCGCCTCGGCCCGGAAGCGCTTGAGGAACGCCTCGTCCGCGGCGAGGCCCGGCTGCAGCACCTTGACCGCGACGTGGCGCTGGAGCGACACGTCCTCGGCCAGATAGACGTGCGCCGAGGCGCCGGTGCCCAGTGCGGAGAGCAGCCGGTACCGCTTCCCAAGGACCCGGCCGATGGAATCAGATATCAGGGGCATCGGGCGGTTTCAGGCTACCGACAAAGCGCCCCCGTCCGGTGGACACCCCCCTACCTGCACGCCCCCGTGTCACTCCGGCAGCGCGCCCGTCTCGAGCAGCGCGTCGAACCCCGACGCGTCGATCGTCGGCACGCCGAGATCCTCGGCCTTCTTGGTCTTGCTCGCCCCCGGCGCGTCCCCGACGACGAGGACGAACGTCTTCTTCGACACGCTGCCCGGCGACTTGCCGCCCCGGGCCATGATCGCCTCTTCGGCCTCCTCCCGGGTGTAGCCGGTCACCGACCCGGTCACCACCACCGTCTTGCCCGCCAACGTCGCCGCCGCG
>DATDIE010000232.1:0-3691 GCA_036521235.1 Acidimicrobiales bacterium
GTCCTGCAGGGCGTCGAGCTGCAGATGGAGGAGATCCAGGGGGAGCTGAACTACCTGCACGACCGCACGTCGATGTCGACCATCTCGATCGCCGTCCACGAGGCCGGGAAGCAGCCCGTGCCGCCGCAGCATGCATCGGCGATCTGGAAGGACGGGGCCCGCGCCGCCCACGCGGCCACCGAGGTCGTCGGCGCCGTGATCGTCGGTGCCGGCTATGTGGTCCCGATCGCAATCCTGGCGCTGCTGGCCGTGCTCATCGGCCGGCTCGCGGCGCCGTGGGCGGCACCCCTCGCCGCCCGGCGGCGCAGCCCGGCGGCCACCCCGCCCGACGACTGAGCGCCGGGCGGGGTTCGCGTCGGGATGTGGGCTAGAAGACCGGCAGTGTCATCGAGCCGGTCTGCAGCCCGGTCTTCGTGGCGGTGATGGTCAGCTTGCCCCCGCTCTTCTTGGGGTGCACCTTGAAGGTCACCTTACCGGCCGACGAGGACTTCTTGGACACGGCCGTGATGCCGCCACCGGAGATCTTCACGGTGGCGCCCGCGATCGCGTGGTTCTTGGCGTCCTTGGTCGTGAAGGTGATCGTCGTGGTCATCCCGTGCGACGCGAACGAACTCGAGCTGGCGACGATGATCTTGGCCGGCAGCTTGTACGTCTGGGTCGCGCTGTAGGCGCCCACGTTGTCGCCGGCGTCGAGCGCGGCCACGTGCCAGTACAGGGTGCCGCCGTTGAGGTACGCGTTCGTCGTGGTCAGGAGGTTCATGATCCGCGGCGCCGCGTTCGGGGTGTAGGTCGAGATCTGCTCGACCGTGGTCACGAACGACCCGTCCGAGTTGGTCGCGGGCGAGGTCGAGACCTCCACCCTGTAGTCCTTCATCCCGTTCACGGGCGACCACTGCATCGAGAAGGTGTGCGCACCGGTGTCGACCGACGACAGGCCGGTCGGCGCCGGAATGGTCGCGGTGTAGTTCTGCTGGCTCGTGTAGTTGCCGGGCACGGCCTGCCCGGGCACGCCGAACTGCACGGTCGGGAACTTGGCCCGCACCTGCCACTGCAGCGGCTGCGTGCCCGTCGAGGACGTCATGACGGCGGCGGTGGTGTCGAAGCTGCCGTCGGTGCAGTTCGCACCGAGGGCACACGTGAGATGCACGTCGTACGACGTAGCGCCCGCGACCGGGTTCCACTGCCAGACCGGGATCGTGCTGCCCGAGGTGGCGTTGGGGAAGGTCGTCGGGGTGGTGAAGCTGGGCACCCCGAGCGTGGTCGAGAACTGGCCCCGCTGCGACCGGCCCAGGCCGATCGTCGAGCCCATGTTGCCGTCGGCCTCGGCCTCGACCCGCCAGTAGATCGTCTTGTTGGCGGGAAGCGTCGAGCTGGCCGTGTACGACGTCTCGGCCACACGCTGATCGATGCCGTCCGGCGGCGTCAGCTTGCTGAAGTCGCTCGTGTCCGAGATCTGCACGTGGTAGTCGATGGCGCCCTGGACCGCGCTCCACTGAAGCACCGGGCCGAGGCCGGAGATCGTAACCGGCGAGAGCGTCGGCGCAGTCACCTGCTTCGTGAACGACTTCACCGGCGCGAGCGACGGATCGGCCGAGACACCCGTCCCGTCGGCGTTGGTCGCCGGCAGGACGGCCCAGTAGTAGGTGCCGTTCGGGTAGTTCGTGACGCCGGTCAGACCGCCCCGCGGGGCGTATGCCGGAACCTTCGTGAAGGCGTAGTCGACGATGTTCGTGAACGACTGGTCAGTCGAGACGACCACGTAGTAGCTCTGGGCACCCTGGATCGGGTTCCACGTGAACACCGGCATGTCGGCGCTGGAGGCGCCGGTCTGGGGGAGCAGGTAGTCGGCCGAGCCCAGATAGCCATTCGTGCACGACTGGCACGGGCTGCCGGTCGGGTAGCCGGAGAAGGTGAACGACGGGCCGCTGCCGTCGCCGATGTACGACCAGGCGCCGTACACCGAGTTGTGGCTCGTGTCGTCACCACGGTGGGCCTTGACACGTACGCACCAGGGGCCGGTCAGTGCCGGGAGGTCGGAGGCCAGGTTGGCCTGGCTCTGCGGCACCGGGTCGCCGACGGCGTTGTGGGCGTCGCCGAGCGGCGTCCACGCAGTCGTCACCGTGTCCACGTCCCACGTCTTCGTGGCCCAGTCACAGGCCGAGTTCGAGTACGGCGACACCTGCACCTCGTAGAACGCGGCCCCGGGGACGTCATCCCAGCCCACGATCGGGGTGTTGGTGCTCATGCCGCCCGAGTTCCACGCGATCGGGTCGAAGCTCGAGTCGCGCATGGACAGGTTCGGAATCGACGACGCACCGGTGTCGAAGGTGATCGTAAAGGTCTGCGGATCGCCGTTCTGATCCGACCACACGGTGGACGTGCCGGCCTGGTTGGCGGCGTCATACGGCGTCACCCGCCAGTAGTAGGCCTGCGAGGACGGGAGCAGCGTCGTCGGCGTCATCGAGGTGGCGACGGTCTCGCCGTCACAGCACACGATCGAGCCGCTGGGGAAGTCGGGATCCGAGCTGACGTCGACCTTGTAGTACGCCGCGCCGTCGACCGGCGTCCACGAGAACTGCGGGTCGAAGACACCCGGGTCGGTGCTCAGGTCGTTCAGCGTCAGCGTCGGCGCGAGGGTCGTGTCCGTCGGCCACGAGTATGTGAACGAGAAGACATCGGAGGCCGTCCCGTCGTGACTCTCGGAGTCGATCGGCGTGACGCCCCAGTAGTACGTGCCGTCGGACAGCCGCGTGGGCAGCGCGTAGGCGCTCGCCTGCGTCGTCACCGGGAAGCCGTTCACGACCGAGCTCAGGCCGGGATCGGTCGCGACCGTGACGCGGTACTTCTCAGCACCGGGGATCGCCGTCCAGTTCAGGAGCAGCGGATCCGGGTAGGTGATCGACGCGCCGTCGGCCGGCGTCGTGGGATCGGCCTTGTCGCTCCAGTTCATCACCATGCTGCGCGTGGCGGACCACGCACCGCCGCCGTTTGCCGCCGTCATCGCCCGCACCCGCCAGTAGTAGGTCTTGTTCTGGAGGAGGTCGGTGAGCGCCGCCCGGGTGTTCTTCGTGTCGATCGAGTAGAGCGCCGGGCTGAACGTGTTCGTCGCGGCGATCTGGAACTGGTAGTGATCGGCGCCGGACACGGCGCTCCAGTTGAACACGGGCACGGAGTCGACGCTGGCGCCGCTTCCGGGACTCAGAGGGTTCGGTGCGGCGAGGGCCGCGTAGGTGGGCGCAACGACGACGAGAAGCGCGACCATTGCGGCGAGCAAGATCGCGGGGCGGTGATGTCGGGACAGACGGTGGATCGGGTGCTCCTGACTACGGCGGGACTCGTGAAATACGTACGACGACGTATCTCACTAGTGCCTAGTCAAAGGCGCAAATACGATCACCCGTATGCGGTAGATGCCAGCGGCACGAGGCCGCGGCGACTCACTCGCCCTTGTTGCCGCCCCCGCCCTGCCCGTTCTGGCAGGCGAGGAGGGTGGCCGGCGTGCCGGTCATCTGCGTGGCGTTGCCGGCAACGTCCGTCACGGTCACGTTCACCGAGATCGAGCCCGCGGCCAGCGAGCTGGCATCGATGCAGCCGACCACGACATGGCCGTCGCCGGCCGCCGCCGATCCCTGGGCGCTCGTGCTGCCGTCGGAGAGCGTCACGGTGACGACATCGTTCGGGTCGGGTGCCT
>DATDIE010000233.1:0-8698 GCA_036521235.1 Acidimicrobiales bacterium
AGAGCTGAAATCTGAGAACCGTCCGGAATAGAGGATGTGAAGCTCCAATCATCGAAATCAGTGGTAGCGATGCTTGTGACCGTTCCGCCCGTGGCTAATCCAACGGCTACGCAGTTGAGAGATCCGGCACATGAAACGGCAGAGAGGCTTAACAGGGAAGGCGACAGAGTTAGCGTCAACGTGCTCCAACTAGTGCCACCGTTTTGCGTGCCGATCACCTCTGCTTGCGAGTCCACGACTCCAACTGCGACGCACGTCAGTTCATCCGGGCAAGAGACACTCGCCAGAGGACCGAGCTCCAGTGTTGGGACCTGCGATACCCACGTTGAGCCATTGCTGGTCTTCACGATGCCGAGACCGCCGACAGCCGTGCATTCATCGGTCGTAAAGCAAGAAATGGACTGTGCTGAAAACGTGGAATTCTGATCCACCCATGTTGATCCGCCGTTCGTGGACTTTAAGATTCCAGTGCCTCCGCCGGCATAACATACGGATGCCGTTGGACAGGAGATTGCCGAAAGGCTCGTAGTCCCACTAGGAGTCGTCGATTCCGTCCACGTTGAACCGCCGTCGTTTGAGACGAGGATGGTTGCGTAGTTGTTGTTTCCATCGTCGCCGACAGCGACGCATGTATTCGATGACGGCGCACACGAAACGGCCTTCACGTTGGGGAGCGGCCTGTAGGACGCCGTCGTCACCCACTGCTGACTCGTTGCTGAGGCCAACGGGTCAGTTGGGATCGCCAGCAAGCCCAGAAGGCCAAGCGTCATCGTCACCGTCGAGAGCGCGATAACGACCAATCCCCTGACCGTGTTCACGGCCACCTCCTCCACCCCGGAGTGCAGATCCGAACAACGTGGCGATGGTATCCCTACGCCTTTCGATTCATCTGGCGCGGCAGGACACCGAGGAGAATGGTTTGCCACTACCCCAAAATTGGGGGGTCGGTTCCTAGGGTTGAACGACGTTCGCTGGAACGCGTCCGGCCAGAACGTCTACAACTCCCTGGCAGGCAAGACGTCCCATCCGGGTGCGCGTTCCGATCGTTGCGCTCCCGATATGAGGCAACAGGGTCAGTCTCGGCGCCGCCAGCAACCGGGGGTTCACCGTTGGTTCGCCGTCGTACACGTCGAGGCCCGCGGCGTAGAGCCGGCCTGCCTCGAGAGAATCCACCAACGCGTTCTCGTCGATCACAGGGCCCCGGGCCGTGTTGACGAGCACCGCCGTCGGCTTCATCAGGGCCAGTTCCGCCGCGCCGATGAGATGGCGGGTCGACTCGGTCAGCGGAACATGCAGGCTGACGATGTCCGAGCGGCTCAGCAGCTCGCTCAGCGTCGGGACGTATCCGCCGAGTCCGGTGTCGTGCCGCGCGGTGTGCAGGACCTCCATGTCAAAGCCAGCGGCTCGTTGGGCGACGGCCCGACCGATGCGGCCGAATCCCGCCAGGCCAAGGGTCGCGCCGTGCACGTCGCGGGCGAGGTGGTCGCCGAACCCCCATCCGCTCCAGAGGCCCTCGCGCAGGTCGCGCTCGCCCTCCGTCGTCAACCTGGTTGCGGCCAGGATGAGAGAGAAGGCCAGGTCGGCGGTGGTGTCATCGAGCACGCCGGGCGTGTTGCATACGGTGACGCCCAGTTCGGTGGCCCGACTGACGTCAATGTTGTCGTAGCCAACTGCAGCGTTCGCCACCACCTGCAATTTGCCCGTCTTCCCGGACTCGAGCACCGCCGCGTCGATGCGATCGGTCAGGTGGCACACGATGCCGTCGAACTCCGCAGCCAAGGCGATCAATTCGGCCGGCGTCGGCGAGCTCGCCGCCATCACGATCTCATGGCCGGCGTCGATCAGGGGGTCAGTTCCGCCCTCGGTCAGAGGACGGGTGACCAGGACACGACCCACTCAGTGCGTCGTGTAGTTGATGGCACCCGCACCCTTTACCCCGATGGCGAAGCAGAAGCAGTGGATCGGAGCGTTGTCGCTGATCGGGCGGAGCGAGTGCACCTTGTCGGGCGGGATGTAGACGAGATCACCCTGTGAGATCTCGCGGTCCTCGCCGTCGATCGTCATGACGCCCTTGCCGTTCATCACGTAATAGAACTCGTGGGTGGGATGCGAGTGCGGGTCGACCAACCCGCCACCGGGGACCTCGAACTCGTTCACCAGTTCGAGGAACCCACCGTCCGTGATGTCCTTGAATTCTCGGGATTCGATCATCCACCAGACCGGAACGGTGCCGTTGTGCTCCACGATCGGTGCCTTGGCCTCAATGCTGCGCACGTCCATCCTGAGGGCCTCCCAAGTTTTCCTAGACTGACTCCGGCGTCAGGTTAGGCGGTGGGGCCCAACAGGCGCACCGCCGTGTCACATCAGCCATCCAGAGTGAGAGCGAGCAATGTCGACAGACGTTTCCGGGAGCCGAGCCGTGATGGCGGAGCCACTGAGCGAGGCCGCGTGGGCACCGTTCGGCTGGCTCCCCGTCGCCGACACGGATCCGCGCGACGGGGAGCACCGCATGAGCTACGAGTGGGCCGACGTGCATGTGAACGTCATCGGGCACGCCCGCAACGAGGTGCCGGCGACACGGAACGGGTTGCGCTGCGAGATGCTCTTCCGCCACGACACTCACACCCAGTCGGTGATGCCGCTCAACGTCCCGGCGGTCATCGCCGTGGCGCCGGGGAGCACCGAGTTCGCCGACGTACGCGACGCGGAGCTGATCCGGGCGTTTCGGATCGAGCCGCTCGAGCCGCTCGTCCTGCACCGCGGCACGTGGCACTGGGGCCCGTTCCCGATCGAGGGCGAGGAGGTGCGCCTGTTCAACGTGCAGGGGCTTCGCTACGCCGAGGACAATCGCTGCGTGGATCTTGCGGCGAAGGGCCTGGCCGTTGACGTGGTGCTCGCGTGACATCGGTCGTCGGAGGCGTCAGAGACGTGAAGGCAGGTGGGCGCGATGGAGCTTGACGACGCCGAAGAGGCAGAGGTCGTCTCGGCCACGGTCGCCGACCTCGTGGAGGCGATCACCGCCCGCGAAATTGGAGCGGACGAGGCGGGAAACCCGATCTTCACGACCATGAGCCCGGACTGGTGGCCGGGGGAGCGCACCTTCGGTGGGATGGTCGTGGCGCAGGCGTTGTACGGGGCCATACAGACCGCACCCCCGGGATCGGAGCTGCACTCACTGCACGGCTACTTCCTCCGCCCGACCCAGCCCGGGGTGCAGACGACCCACGTCGTGGAGCGGGTCAGGGACGGGCGGTCGTTCAGCATGCGTGAAGTGACCAGCCAGGCGGACGGGAAGGACACGTTCCGCCTGGCGTGTTCGTTCCACATGCCCGAGGAGGGCGAGGAGTATCAGCTCCCGATGGCGCCCGACGTGCCGACACCGCAGGAGATCGAGGGCTTCGAGGCGCCGTTCCCCTTCGACATCCGGGAGATCGGTACCTCCGAGCGGCGCGCGGACGGTACCTACGAGTCGACGCGTCGTTGTTGGTTCCGCACGAGGGAGCCGTTGCCGGACGACCCGGCGATCCACGCCTGTGTCCTGACGTACTTCTCGGACATGACCGGCGCGTCGTTTCGTCCGCTCAGCCTGGGGAGCTGGGGGACGCATACCGACGCCAGCCTCGATCATGCCGTCTGGTTCCACCGCCCCTGGCGGGCGGACACGTGGAGCCTGTTCGACATCCATGCGCTGGCCAACGCCGGGGGCCGCGCCACGATCCGGGCGACGATGCACGGCGAGGACGGCACCCTCCACCTCAGCATGGCGCAGGAGCTCTTGATCCGGAAGCTCGAGACGCCCTTGGTGTTCGAGACGCCGCCGTGGCTCGAGCGTGCGTCGGGAGGAGACGACAATGGGACTACTTGACGGCCGGACCGCCGTGGTGACCGGCGGGGGCTCGGGCATCGGCCGGGCGACCTGCCGGCGCATGGCCGAAGAGGGGGCCCGCGTGGCGGTCGTCGACCTGGACGGGGAATCCGCCGAGGCGGTCGCGAAGGAGATCGACGGCCTCCCCTTCGGGGTCGACGTGGGGGAGCCCGAAGCCGTGCGCAGCGCGGTCGACGAGGCAACCTCGCGGCTGGGCGGGTTGTCGATCATCTACAACAACGCCGGCACGTCCGCCTTCAACCGGCTGCACGAGTTCGACCCCGCCGAATGGGAGCGCGTACTGCGTGTCAACCTGACGGGCGTGTGGGCCGGCATCCGGGCCGCCGCACCGCACATGTTGGCGGGTGGCGGTGGGTCCATCGTGAGCACCGCGTCGATCAGCGGGACGCGTCCGGCTGCGGGGGAAGGACCCTACGCGGCCAGCAAGGCGGCCGTGGCGGCCCTGACGGCGTCGGCCGCTCTCGAATACGGGCCGGCCATCCGGGTGAACTCGGTGTCGCCCGGGATGATCCGCACGGCCATGACCGCACCGTGGTTCCAGTACATGCCGGACCAGGAGGAGCGCTTCGTTCGGGACACGCCGGTGGCCCGCGTCGGCGAGCCCGAGGACGTGGCCGACGTCGTGGTCTTCTTGTGCTCGGACCTGGCGCGCTTCGTCACCGGGCAGAACATCGTCGTGGACGGCGGGTTGACGCTGCACGGCTCGGGCGTGGACACGGTCTTCGAGCGGGTCTTCCCGGATCGCTGATCGAGCACCCCGGGGGCGCGTGCACCCGGAGTGCCCTTGTGCGTTGCCCTCAGGCGTTCGGATCGAAGAGCGCCCGGTAGAGCATGGTCGTCAACGTGTCGAGCGCGGTGTCGTCCACGGGGCGGCCGACGAACTCGCGGAGGTAGTGGAAGCGGTCAAGCATGGCCAGGGCGGCCAGTCCCGCGGTGTTGGAGTCGAGGTCGTGCCCGGACGAGTCGGGCCCGATCTGGACGGTGAGCGCGTACGAGATGCCCGAGAAGGTGCGCCGGATGGTGCGGCCCATTTCCCGGTCGACGGTGGCCAGCTCGGCCCACACGCGGAACAGCGGCGCGTACCGGGTCCAGAGCTCGGAGTAGGCCTGCACCCAACCCCGTACGTCCTCCCATTGGGGTGCGCCCGTGCCACCCGGTGCCGGAAGGACGCTGAACGCGTCGTAGACGTTCTTCGAGTCCTCGGCCGCCTCGGCGACGAGGGCGCGCAGCAAATCTTCCTTGTTCGAGAAGTACAGGTAGAACGTGCCATGGGACGTCTTGGCGATGTTGACGACGTCGTTCACCCTGGTGGCGTGGTAGCCCCGCTGGTCGAAGGCGACCATGGCGGCATCGAGGAGCTTGCGCATGGTGCGCCGTCCCTGGCTGCGCAGCGCCCGCTTGCTGGCCGGTGCCCCGATCGCGTCGGCCTCCGGACCTCCGGAGCGGTGGTCGCCGTTCGTCTCGGGCGGAGAGGCGGACTTCGAGACGGCCTTGGAACGGGGACGCTTCGCCGGGACCTTCGAAGATCCGGTTTTCTTGGCGGTTGCCGTGCGGGCCGAACCCTTGGTCGTGGTCGCCGGCTCACGCGGGGCTCTCGGCGATCCCATGCCTGGTGAATGGTAGTGCCGAGCCTGATTGAAATGGCTAACCTGACACGATGGTCAGGTTTGAGTTGGGGGAAATATGACGCGTGACCAGGGATTTTGCTAGTGACTCTCAGGGTGTCCCCAGTTTCGTGACCCCATCCGCCTCCTCGCCGGCGACCCCGGTGATCACCTCGCTCGACGACGCCGTGGCCCGGCACGTCCGGCCTGGCGACACCGTTGTTGTGGTGATGGGGCACAGCCGCTGGACGGCGGGCGCCCGGGAGCTGGCCCGTCAGTTCTGGGGGACCGACCCGGGATTCACGTTGGTCATGACCAGCCTCGGCGCCCTGGGCGCGGCCTTCTTCCGCGGCGGCCTGGTGCGCAAGGTCGTCACCGCGTATTCGGGCAACAGCTTCCCGACGTACACGCCGAACCCGATCTTCCGCCAGGGCTACGAGTCGGGCGAGGTCGAGGTGGAGCACTGGTCGATCCTCACCCTCAGCCAGCGCCTCGAGGCGGCCGCCCGCGGGTTGCCGGCCATGGTCACCGGGTCGCTCGTCGGCTCGTCGATGGCCGAGAACGATGCGTTCACCATCGTGGACTCGCCGTTCGGGCCGCTCGGCGTCCTCGAGCCGCTGGCGCCCGACGTCGCACTGGTCCACGCCGCCGCGGCCGACCCGGCGGGCAACCTCGTGTTCTCCGAGCCGTTGCTCGACGGACTCTGGGGCGCCTGGGCGGCCCGCAGGGGTGTCATCGCGACGGTCGAGCGCGTCCTCGACGACGTCGAGGGGCTCGGCCACCGCGTCCGCATTCCTGCGCACCGCGTGTTGGCGGTGGTCGAGGCGCCGTTCGGTGCCCACCCGGGCGGGTGTTACGCGCCCGGTCTGCCCGTCCGCAGATACGGCGAGGACGTCGCACACTGGAGCGGTGCGGCCGAGGCCGCGGCCCGCGGCGAGTTCGACCGCTACGTCGAGGAGTGGGTGCTGGGCCCGAAGACCCACGAGGAGTATCTCGCGCGGGTCGGCGACGAGCGGTTGCAGTGGCTCGAGGGGCGTTCCGACCCGATGTCGTGGAAGGCCGACGCCGATGCCACGCCGATCGTCGAGGACCCCGTGGTGACGAAGTGGGAGACCGCGGCCTCGCTTGGCGCGCGCGAAGTAGAACGCGTTATCGAAAGTGTCGGCGCCGACGCCGTGTTGGCCGGTGCCGGCGTCGCGAACCTGTCCGCCTGGGTCGCCGTCGGCCGGGCGCGCGCGGCGGGGAGCAGCGTCGTGCTCACGGCCGAGCTCGGGTTGTGGGGCTACCAGCCCACGCCCGCCGACCCGTACATCTTCAACCAGCGGGTGTTTCCCGCCACGCCGTACCTGTCGGACGCCTCGTCGGTGCTCGGGATGGTGATCGGAGGGCCCGGGACGACCACGGTGGGCTGTCTCGGGGCGGCCGAAGTCGACGCCAACGGGTGCCTGAACTCGACCGAGTTGAAGGGTGGGCGTTTCCTGGTCGGCTCGGGCGGCGCGAACGACGTGGCCAGCCGGGCCACGGCCTGCGTCGTCATCACGCTGGCCCGCTCGGAACGGCTGCCCGAGACCGTCGCGTACGTCACGTCGCCCGGCCAACGCGTGGCGAGCGTCGTGACGGACAAAGGGATCCTGCGGCGGGACGACGGCGTGCTGCGGGTCGCCGCGGTGCCCGCTGGTGTCGGCACCGTCGAAGAGCGCGTCCGGGCGTTCGCCGCGTGCTGCGGGTACGAGCCGCTAGTGGCGCGATCGGTCCAGGAATTGGCGCCCGTGCGACCCGACGAAGTCCGTGTGCTGCGGGACTTCGACCGCCGGAGGTTGTTCTTGGACTGACGTGGACGAGGCGGTGACGCTGGAAAGGGCAGGTTCGCCCGTCGGCGGTCGTGGGTTTCTAAAAAAACGATATGAGTGTGCGAGGGGTGAGCAATGGGTGTGAAGGCCTCCAAGTACAGTGACCAGCATCCCGGGGGGGATGCGCAAAAGATGATTGGGGACGGCATGCGAGTGAGACAGGGATTCAAGGCGATATTGGCGACAGTGCTCGCGGGGACGGCCCTGGCCGCGACCATCATCGTGTCGGCGGCGACGAGCGCCGACGCGCAGACGAGCAGCGCCCCCGGGGTGACGGCAAATTCCATCACGGTCGGCACGATCTCGACGCAGACGGGAACGCTGGCGTCGAACTTCGGCTCGCTGATCTACGGCGAACGGGCGTACTTCGACTACATCAACGCGCAGGGGGGCGTGAACGGCCGCAAGATCAACTACCAGTACGCCCTGGACGACGGCGGCAACCCCACCACGTTCAACCAGCTGGCCAACACGCTGATCAACCAGGACCACGTGTTCGCGGTCACCGGCGTCGGGACGGCCTTCTTCTCGCCCAATCTCTTCGTCGAGTCGAGCATCCCGACCTACGGCTACAACGTGACCGGCAACTGGGCCGGTCCGAAGAACCTCTTCGCCGCCGGCGGCTCGGTCGAGTACTACCAGGCCGGCGCGCCCGAGGTCGCCTACGTGGCACGCAAGACGCAGGCCAAGCCCTCCATCGCGGTCGTCGCCTACAACGTGGCGGCGTCCGCGGCCGCCTGCCAGGCCGAAGCAGCGGCCATGCAGGCCGAGGGCTACAACATCAGCTACTCGGACTACAAGGTGCCGTACCCGGGCACGACGGTGGCGACTGACGTGCAGCGCATGAAGCAGGCCGGGTCCAACTTCGTCTTCACCTGCATGGACGTGCAGGGCAACGTGACGATGGCCAGGGCGATCCAGCAGTACGGGCTCAAGGCCACGCAACTGTGGTTCAACGGGAACGACGCCCAGACGCTCGCCGCCAACCAGAGCCTCATGCAGGGGATTTACTTCGACATCTCCCACGTCCCGTTCGGGGCGTCGCAGTCCGAGTACCCGGGCCTGAAGACGTACATCACGGAGATGAACAAGTACGAGCCGAAGTACGTCGCCGACGAGGTGGCCCTCCAGGGCTGGGAGTCGGCGGCCCTCTTCGTGCAGGGGGTCAAGATGGCGGGCAGCAACCTGACCCAGGCCAACGTGATCAAGGAGGACAACTCGATCACCGCGTTCACCGCCGGCGGGCTGCAGGCTCCGGTCAATTGGAAGGACGCCGGCCACAGCGGCCATGCTCCTCCGTACTGCCTCGCCTACATCAAGGTGGTCGGGAGCAAGTACGTCCCGACACTGAACCAGGG
>DATDIE010000234.1:0-2586 GCA_036521235.1 Acidimicrobiales bacterium
TCTGCACCGTGAGCGACGCCGATGTCCCGGCGGCGAGGGTGCCGAAGTTGCACACGATCGTGCTCGTGCCCGTGCAGGTGCCGGTCGACGGAGTGGCCGAGATCGACATCGCATTCGCCGGCGGGGTGTCCGTGAGCTTGACGTTCGTCTGGTCGGACGAGCCGGGGTTGTGGACGGTGACGACGTACTGGGCGCTCGAGTCGGCCTGGACGGTCTGCGGCGAGGCCTGGCTGATGGTCAGCGGCGGCACCGTGACGGTCGAGCCGTGGCACGTGCCGGAGAAGCTGTCCTTGACCACGCCCGCGCTCGTGATGAACTGGGCGTCATAGCCGGTCGGATGCAGCACCATCCGCAGGAAGCCGAATGAGCGGAAGTTGGCGAGCGGCTTGGGATTTGCCCCCGCGTTGGCAGCCTGCAGCGACTCGCCGCCGGTGCCGACGATGACCTCGCGGATCCCGTTCGCCGTGTCGACCGCGCCGCTCGGGTTCAGCTGGGCGAAGCGCGCGTAGGTGTGGATGTGGCCGTTCAGGACCACATCTGCGTGCGAGGCGTAGAGCAGGTTCCACCAGGCCGCGTACGTGGAGTTGTTCGACGACGTGGCCGTCCACCGCGGCTGGTGCCAGTAGGCCATGATGCACGGCTGGCTGTTTGCGGCCAGGTCTGCCGACAGCCACTGCGTCTGCGGGCTCGACGCACCGCAGCCGCCGACTCCGGTATTGCTGCAGTTGCCGTTCAGTGAGATCAGGTGCCATGAGCCCACGTTGAACGAGTAGTGCCCGGCGGTGGCCGGGTGGGACGGCGCCCCGAAGTAGCTGAAGTAGTCCTGGGCGGCGTTGTTCGTGTCCGGGCACGGCGCGCCGGTGGCCGAGTTGGTCAGCGTGTTGTACTCGTGGTTGCCGGCGGCGGGGTCGATGATGTTATTGAAGAAGCCCCAGCTCGGCGTGTAGCTCAGGGCGTACTCGGCCGGATCGCCGCAGCCGTACTGGTAGTCGCCCAGGCCGAGGAGCATGTCGATCGTGGGATCCTTCTCCATCTGCGCGCTGTCGCGAATCTCGCCGCAGTTGGACGCCTCGCCGGCACCGCCGTTGAAGCTCGCGTCCTCGGGCGCGCAGGCCATGTCGCCGACGGCCGCGATCACAGGGTCGCCGGTGGTCGGGTCGGTCGCGTGGGCGGTGCCCACCTGGCCGCCCAACAGCGCAATGGCGGCCACGGCCGCCAGGATCCACACCTGCCATCTCATCATTGACCCCCGGGAGGACATAGCCGCCACGACGGGCTCGAAGCCCACAACCCTGGAAGCGTACCGCCATCCTGAGAATGTGTCTAGTGGTAACGGGCCAACCTTACAATTGGCGCGGCCGCCCTCGGCCAGGTTGACCGGTTGCATTCCGCGCTAGACTGGTCTCGCTCTGGCAGGGTTCGCATGGAAAACCGCGCTCGTCGGCGTAGCCGTTACAGCGACGGTGCTTGCATCGGTCGCCGGCGTCGCCGCGGCCACGAACCTGATCAGCAACGGGACGTTCGAGGGCAGCGGAGCGGGCTCGCTCTCGGGCTGGGCCGCAAGCGGCGGCACTCTCTCGCTCGTGGCGGGCTCCGGGGGCGGCCACGCCGCTTCGGCGGCCGCGTCGACGGCCGGAACGCAGGTGTACGACTACACGTCTTCGAAGCCTGTGAAGACCACCACCGCGGGCACCGCCTACACGCTGGACGCCCAGGTCGGCTCCGCGACCGGCGGGACGGTGTGCCTGAAGCTCAAGGAGGTGCCCTCCGGTGGGTCGAGCACGGTCGGATCGGCACAGCAGTGCGTGACCGCGACCGCCGCGTGGCAGTCGTTCCCGACCGTCGCCTACACGACGCTGAAGAGCGGCGACTCACTGACGGTCAACGTGGTCGAGGCGTCGCCGGCGGCGGGGGCCAAATTCGCCATCGACAACGTCGTGCTGGCCGTCGGCTCGCCCGGCTCGGACCACACGGCGCCCAGCGTTCCGGGGAACGTGACCGCGACGGCAGGAAGCGCCACGGCGGTGACGGTCGGATGGGCCCCGTCCACCGACAACGTGGGTGTCACGGGCTACGACATCTACCGCGACGGCGCCAAGATGAAGACGGTGGCCGGCTCGGTCACGAGCTGGCAGGACACCTCGGTGGCGGCGAGCACAACCTACTCCTACGCGGTCGACGCGTTCGATGCCGCCGGCAACACGTCGGCGCTCTCGCCCGGCGTGGCCGTGACCACGCCGTCGGGCGGTGGGGGTGGCGGCGGCTCCAACCCGTGCGGGACGGTGGCGACCAGCTCGGCGCCCTACAGCCACATCGTCGTGATCATGGACGAGAACCTGACGGTGCCCGACTGGCAGGCGGCCACCAACGCGCCCTATACGCACATGCTGGCGACCGACTGCCGGCTCGAGAGCAACGCCGCGGGCGAGACGCACCCGAGCTTCCCCAACTACCTGGCGGTGACCGGCGGCACGTTCAACACCTGCCTGGGGTGTTCGTCGACCGCCGACAACATCTTCCACCAGCTCGACGTGGCCGGGATGACTTGGAAGGACTACAACCAGTCGATGCCGCACAACTGCGCGG
>DATDIE010000235.1:0-4410 GCA_036521235.1 Acidimicrobiales bacterium
CGACGACGAGGCGCTGGCGGCGCGGCTCGGCGCCGTGCGCTGGTTCGCCGACGAGATCATCGCCAAGACCTGACCCCCGAGAGGAGCACCACGTGAAGGACATGAAGATCGGCCTGCAGATGGGGTACTGGGGCTCGGGGCCGCCGCCCAACGCCGTCGAGCTCGTGATGGAGGCGGAGCGCCTCGGGTATGACTCGGTCTGGACGGCGGAGTCCTACGGGTCCGACGCCCTCACGCCGCTGGCGTGGTGGGGCTCGCGCACCGAGCGGGTGCGGCTGGGCACGTCGTTGTGCCAGCTGTCGGCGCGGACACCCACGGCGATGGGGATGGCGACGCTGACGCTCGACCACCTCTCGGGCGGGCGCTTCGTCCTCGGGCTCGGGGTGTCGGGGCCCCAGGTCGTGGAGGGCTGGTACGGCCAGAGCTTCCCGGCGCCGCTGGCCCGCACGCGGGAGTACGTCGACATCGTGCGGCAGGTGCTGGCCCGGGAGAAGCCGGTCACGAACGACGGGCCGCACTACCCGCTGCCGTATCCAGGCGGGACCGGGCTGGGCAAGCCGCTCAAGTCGATCGTGCACCCGCTGCGGAGCGACGTGTCGATCATCTTGGGGGCGGAGGGGCCGAAGAACGTGGCGATGGCCGCCGAGATCGCCGACGGCTGGTTCCCCATCTTCTTCTCCCCCAAGGCGATGTCGTCGTTCGAGGCGTCGCTCGACGAGGGCTTCGCCCGGCCGGGGGCGCGGCGCAGCGCGGCGGACTTCGAGATCCTGGCGTTCGCGCCGACGGTGATCAATGACGACGTCGACGCCGCGGCGGACGGGTTCCGGCCGATGTTGGCGTTGTACGTGGGCGGCATGGGCGCCAAGGACATGAACTTCCACTTCGACGTCTTCGCGCGCATGGGCTACGAGGAGGCGGCCCACAAGATCCAGGACGCGTACCTCGACGGGCGCAAGGACGACGCGGCGGCGGCTGTCCCGACGTCCATGGTCGAGGACATCGCCCTGGTCGGGCCGGTCGAGAAGATCCGCGACAACCTCGAGGCGTGGCGGGAGTCGCGGGCAACGACGATGCTCGTGAACGGCGACCTGACGACGATGCGGACGATGGCCGAGCTCGTGCTCGGCTGAGACGGGGCCGGCGGCCGGGCGGCCGGGCGCGAGTTCGCGGAACGATCGCGGTCACCGTCGTCGGCCGTGGCGCCCCCTGCATTGGCCACTGCAGTGACGGCTGATCAGGGGCGCGCTGAAGGGTCACAAGTTTCCGGCACAATGCCGGGGTGACTCTCTTCGACCTCTCCGCCCTCGACGGCGCGCCCCCCGCTGAGCCGCCGGCCGAGACGCGCGAATTGGTCGACCCGGCCGGCACCGACGCCAGCGCCGCACCCGAGCCGCTTTTCGAGCCGGACGCCGAGCCGGACGCCGAGACCGCTCCTCGGGTCGAGGTCCGCGTCAGCGCCCGACGCCGGAAGACGTCCGAGGCGCGGTGGGAGGGCGACCGCATCGTGGTCTCGCTGCCCGCGCACCTCGACCCCGAGTCGCGCCAATCGACGATCGACTGGCTCGTCGAGCGGCTGATGACCAAGCACCGGCTGCCGGCCGGCCTGAGCAACGAGGACCTCCTGGTCCGCGCCATCGCGCTCAGCGACCGCTATCTCGTCGGGGCCCGGCCCTCCTCGGTGCACTGGGTCACCAACCAGACCGCCCGCTGGGGCTCGTGCTCGTACTACTCGGGCGACATCCGGGTGTCGCACCGCTTGCGGGCGGTGCCCGAGTGGGTGCTCGACTCGGTGCTCGTCCACGAGGTGGCGCACCTGACGTACCCCGATCACTCCCCCGACTTCCACCGCCTCGCCGCCGGGTACCCGCGCCACGACGAGGCGGCCGTGTTCCTGGCCGGGTACGGCCTCGGCCTCTCCCGCCCGACCACCCCCTGAGCCGCCGCTGACAAAGGCCGGGGCACCCCGGCGGGCGGCCCTATCGTTGGGCCTATCTTGAAAGGCCGACTCGCGGGAAGTCCCTGGTGAAGATCTTCAACCTGCCGCCCACGCTCCAGCACGGGGTGGCGCGCGGGACGGCGAAGCGGGCGGTGCGTTTCGCGCGGCCGTACCGGGGGCGCCTCAGCCTCTTCTTCACCGTCGTCGTCGTCGACGCCCTCGTGGCCTCGTCGGTCCCGCTCCTCTTCGGCCTGATCGTCGACGCCATCTTCGCCAAGGACCACGGGCGGATCGTCGGGCTCGCCGTCGCCCTGGCGGGCGTGGTGGTGGTCGACCAGGTCCTGGGCGTGACGATCGCGTTCCTCTCCGCGCGCATCGGGCAGGGGGTCATCTTCGACCTGCGTTCGGCGGTGTACCAGCACATCCAGCGGCTGCCGCTCGCGTTCTTCACCCGCACGCCGACCGGCGCCCTCATGAGCCGGCTGGACAACGACGTGGCCGGCGCGCAGCAGGCGTTCACCGACCTCACCTCGACGGTGTTGAGCGGGCTGTTGACGGTGGTGGTGTCGTTCGCGGTCATGTTCGCCCTCTCGTGGCAGTTCGCGCTCGTCACGCTGGTGGCGCTGCCCGTCGGCGCCCTCGTGGCGCGCTTCGCCCAGACGCGCGTGGCGGGCCTGTCGAGGGCGAACCTGCAGGCGCTGTCCAACATGAGCTCGCACATGAGCGAGCGCTTCAATGTCGGCGGGGCGCTGCTCGTGACGCTATTCGGTCGCCGCCGCGAGGAGGCGCAGAAGTTCGACGACCTCTCCGGCGAGGTCCGCGACGTCCAGGTGAAGATGGCGGTCTACGCCCGCTCGTTCTCGGCCGTGCTCCTCGTCGTGTCCGGTCTCGTCACGGCGCTCATCTTCGGCTGGGGCGGCGTCCTCGCCGCCAACGGCACCATCAAGGCGGGGACCGTGGTCGCGTTGGCGACGTACCTCGGGCGGATCTACGGCCCCCTCATCTCGCTCGGTGGGGTGCCGATCGACGTGGTCAACGCGCTGGTGGCCTTCGAACGGCTCTTCGAGGTGCTCGACCTGCCCGTCGGGCTCAAGGAGGCCCCCGGCGCCGTGGACATCCCCGACGGCCCGGCCGCCGTCCTGGTCGACGACGTGGACTTCACGTACCCCGGGCGAGAGGGCCACTCGATCCCGTCGCTCGAGAACGGCAGCGCGCCGGAAAGCGAGCCGTCGGCGCCGGTGCTGTCCGACGTGTCGTTCCTGATCGAACCGGGGCAGCTGGTGGCGCTACTCGGGCACACCGGCGCGGGCAAGACCACGGTCAGCTACCTGATCCGGCGCCTCTACGACGTTTCGTCGGGATCCGTCTCGATCAACGGCGTCGACGTGCGCGACGCGACGTCACGCTCGCTGCAGGACCGCATCGGCATGGTGACACAGGACGTGCACCTGTTCCACGACACGATCCGCGGCAACCTGCTCTACGCCCGGCCCGACGCGTCCGACGAGGACCTGCGGCGCGTGCTCGGAGAGGCGCAGCTCCTCGAGACGGTCGACCAACTGCCCGACGGCCTGGACACCGTCGTCGGCGACCGGGGCTTCCGGCTCTCGGGCGGGGAGAAGCAGCGCCTGGCCCTGGCCCGGATGATGCTCGGCACTCCCTCGGTCGTCGTGCTCGACGAGGCGACCGCCTCGCTCGACACCGCTACTGAGCAGGCCGTCCAACGCGCCCTCGAGGCCGCCTTGGCCGGGCGCACCTCGATCGTCATCGCCCACCGGCTCTCCACCATCCGCCGCGCCGACCAGATCCTGGTCCTCGACCACGGGCGCATCGTCGAGCGGGGCACGCACGCCGAGCTGCTGGACCGGCGGGGCCGCTACTTCGAGCTCTACACCGCGCAGTTCGCCGCCTCGGCGTAGCGCACGCTCGGGTCGGTGCCGGCCCGAAAAAACAACCGGCCCGCACGAAGCGGGCCGGTTGCTGAAAACGCTTTTGAATCCCGCCGGTCGAGGACCGGCGTGGCCTGGCTAAAGGCCGAGCTTGGCGCCGATGTCCAGGATCGAACCGATACTGATCAACACGTCGCCGTGGATGATGCCACTACCGCCCATCGTCAGGTCCGACAGCGTCCCGAGCTTGCTGAGCTTGGGGGCTTCGTACCGTTCCGCCGCGTGGTCCGCCACTGGTGAAGCTCCTTTCGGTGTGTTCGCCTGACCGCACCGCACGGGCCGTTTTCCCGCACGGCAATGGTGAAACGCAACGGGCGATCAACCCTTTCGGTTTTATTGCGCTGCGCCTGAATAAAGTTTCGGCGTGCCCCCGGCCCCCGACGCCACCCCGGCCGCGCCCCGACTGGGCGCGTATGGCCTGGTCGTGGACGGTATCCCGGGCGCCGGCCCCTGGATGCAATCTCAGTTGCCGGACGCCCCGACGTTCGGCCTCCATGTCCACGTCGACGCCGAAATCGCGGCGGA